>NZ_PJBB01000003.1:740000-1110000 GCF_002836595.1 Tenacibaculum sp. Bg11-29 | reverse complement strand
TATTACCCACCTTAAGGACACATAACAAAACCGCAATCGATGAACCCTCTTTATTTAAAGCAGAAAACAAACCCTTCCTACACTCATCAAATCCTGATCTTAGATTTTCACAACTGCAAAGCACACATCTTTACATTAACGGAATATTAATTTTTGGATGCTTTTTTGATACCACTTACACGAACACCTCACTCCTTATGCACCTACAATAAAGAAACTACTCAACAGTCATACTCAAAAAAATAAACTCGACTATCTTAAAACACCCTACTCCAAACATAATAAATTCAAAAAACTAAGACAATAACAAATACCGACTCTTAAAACAAAACACTACATGCTAAAATAACATAAAGCTAAACAGCTTATAACATAAAAAAACTAGCAGTTTAAAAACACCAATCCGATTAATTTAGATAGCAGGTCTTTATAAAAACAGTATTGTTTATATAATATGATTTTAAAAGGATATATAACTAACTTCTTCATTTTCGCAAATCATTGATACTTCATACAAATTAAACTAAATTCTCTACGAAGTTAAATTAACCAGTAGCAATGTGATCTTGACAGAAAAATTAATAAATTAAAAGTGAATGTCATCAAAATATACTGTAGTAAATATATTAATCACTACTTCTTAGCTAATAAAACAAAAAACTTTACATAGTGAAATACAAATACTTTAAATAAAATTTCAAACAAATGAAAATATCGCCTCCTTTTATCTAGAGACCTAGGTATTCTCACGGCATCTTAAAAACACAAACTCTTAGCTCACATCAAGTTTTTTTTAAAACTTAAACAATAAAAAAGCTTCAAAATCTAACGATTGAGAAGCTTTTTGTTGGCCTACAAGGACTCGAACCTTGAATGTCGGTACCAAAAACCGGTGTGTTACCAATTACACCATAGGCCAATAAGTTATTAAATTTACAAAAACATCTAATTATGCTTTTATAGAAATCCTTACATTGTTATGTAATGATTAAGTTGGCCTACAAGGACTCGAACCTTGAATGTCGGTACCAAAAACCGGTGTGTTACCAATTACACCATAGGCCAATAACTTATTGCGGGTGCAAATATAATATAAAGTTTTATTTTGACAAATTTTTTATGCCTTTTTTCATTTAACACAAATTTACATCGTCTATTGCTTAGTTAAATAACTCAAATTTATATTTTTGCTTTCTTAAAAACACACTAGTTATTAGTACATTCGCAACAACTTTATAAAAAACTATGAACGAATTTAACTACAAAAAATGGAATACAATTTTAGGATGGTTTTCATTTGCCGTGGCATTAATCACCTACACTCTAACACTAGAACCAACTGTTAGTTCTTGGGACTGTGGAGAATACATATCTACTGCTGTAAAATTAGAAGTTGGTCACCCACCTGGTGCCCCTCTTTTTCAAATGCTTGGTGCCTTCTTTGCAATGTTCAGTAATGATCCTAGTCAATGGGCAAAAATGGTAAACTTTATGTCTGGCTTAGCTAGTGCTTTTACTATTTTATTTATGTTTTGGACTATTACCAATTTAGCTAAAAAAATGGCTATTAAAAATGGTAAGTTCAGTAAAAATGAAGCTATTGCGGTTTTAGGTAGTGGTTTAGTTGGTTCACTAGCATACACATTTTCTGATAGTTTTTGGTTTAGTGCCGTAGAAGGTGAAGTATATGCAATGTCATCTTTTTTAATGGCATTACTATTTTGGCTAGGTTTAAGATGGGAAAGTGAAATCAACACGCCCAGAGGTAACAAATGGTTAGTGTTAATTAGTTTTGTAGTAGGACTTTCGTTTGGAGTACACATATTATCATTATTAGTTATTCCTTCAATCGTATTACTATATTTCTTCAAAACTTATAAAAACATAACTTTAAAAACAACAGCGGTAGCAACCTTAATTTCAATATTTGTTTTAGCATTTGTTTTTAAATTTTTATTTCCTTTTACACTTAAGTTTTTTAGTGTTTCTGAACTTTTTTTCATCAATCAAATAGGACTACCATATAATACAGGAACTATAATTTCTGGTTTGGTATTGATCGCTTTGTTCTATTTCGGATTAAACTACACTCGTAAAAAAAACTTAGTAATGACAAACACACTCGTTTTGTCAGTATTATTTATTATGATTGGTTTTTCTTCTTGGTTAATGCTACCTATTCGTGCAAATGCAGATACTGTTATAAACGAAAACAACCCATCAAGTGCACGTGAACTATTAGCATACTATAATCGTGAGCAGTATGGTGATGCTAATGTATTTTATGACAAATACTATTCAGTTTCTTATGACAGAGAACAAGATGCTAGCCAACCATTTAAAGATGATAAGCCAAAGTACGAGAAGAAAGATGGTAAATATATTATTGTAAATAAATACAAAAACATAATACCAAACTACTCTAGTAAACATAAAGGATTTATTCCTCGTATGGTGAATCCTGCTTCAGAAAAGCACTACAAAGCTATTGCAGGAATTCCTGCCCGTAGTAAAAGACGACCAACGTTTTTAGAAAATATGAAATTCATGATTGATTACCAATTTGGATATATGTATGGTCGTTATTTTATGTGGAATTTTGTTGGCCGTCAAAATGATGTTCAAGGACATTTAGATATTGAGAACGGTAACTGGTTAAGCGGAATTGATTTTATTGACGAAATGCGTTTAGGATCTCAACAAAGCTTACCTGATGATATTAAAAACAACAAAGGTCGTAATAAATATTTCTTTTTACCTTTAATACTAGGTCTGCTAGGTTTATTTTATCAATCTAAAAAAGATAAGAAGAATTTATATACCCTTGCATTGTTCTTTGCTTTTACAGGTTTTGCTATTATTTTTTACACAAACCCTAAACCTTTTGAACCTAGAGAGCGTGACTATGCGGTTGTTGGTTCTTTTTATGTATTTGCAATTTGGATAGGTTTTGGAGTATTCGCATTATATGATTACCTAAAAGACTATGCAAACAAAAGAACTGTAGCTATTGCCGTGTCAGTAGTTTCATTAATAACCGTACCCATATTAATGGGTGTTCAAAATTGGGATGACCACGATAGAGATGACCGTTACATTTCTCAATTAAACGCCCAAACCTATTTAGAAAGTTGTGACCCAAATGCCATAATTTTTACTATTGGAGATAATGACACTTTTCCGCTTTGGTACATGCAACAAGTAGAAGGTATACGAAGAGACATTAAGATTGTAAATACAAGCCTTTTTCAAACTGACTGGTATATTGACCAGATGAAAAAGAAAACATATGAAGCTGATCCTATTCCGTCACAACTAACACATGATCAATATAAATACGGAACCTTAGATTTAGCATATCACATTCCTCATCCAAGATTTAAAGATTCTATTATTTCTATTAAAAATTTTATGAGATGGATTGAGAGCAGCAACGATGCAACTTATTATATTGACGAAGAGAACGATGTTAGAGAAAAGTTTTACCCAACAAATAGAATTCGAATTCCTGTTAATAAAGAAAATGTTTTAAAAACAGGATTAGTAGCAGAGAAAGATACTGGTAAAATTTTAGATTATATAGACATTACTGTTGACCAACAAGGATTGGCTAAAAACAGAATTTTAATGCTCGATATTTTAAATAATTTCGAATGGAAACGCCCTATTTATTTTACTGGGGGTGCCAATGCTGATGAAGAATATATTTGGCTAAAAGACTATTTACAGCTAGATGGAATGTCTTATAAACTAGTACCGATTAAAACTTCAAACAAAGGAAAATCGATGTTTGACATGGGACGTATTGATACTAAGAAAATGTATGACAATGTTAAAAAATGGGATTGGAAAACCATAAATAATGGTAAAATTTATTTAGACGAACAAAGTAAGCGCAACGCTATATCTATTCGTAATAATTTAATGCGTTTATCTGAAGAGTTTTTAAAGGAAGGTGATTCTGTAAACGCTAAAGATGTTTTAGATTTATCTCTTTACAAAATGCCTATTAGAGATTTTGATCATTATAGTATTTCTTTAGGCTACCCAGAATTATATTATCGCATGGGTGATATCGATAAAGCACACGAAACTGTAGAAACACTAATCGATATTTTTCAACAAAAACTAAAATACTACAGCACTTTTAATGATTCTGATTTAATTCTTGATAATTTAGAAACAAGCTTATACATGTACCAAAACATAATTCAACAAGTTACAAAGTATGATAACGATACGGAGTATGGTAAAAAAGCCTTTGAGGAATATGTAAATCATGCTCGTTTATTTAAACACTTAATGTCTGATGAAGAACAACTCCCACAACAGCCTCATCAACAACTAGACACAATTAAGCCTTAGTTTTAATAGTTATAAATTAAAAACCCACATAAGTTCTAGTAATCTACTACTAAAACTTATGTGGGTTTTTCTATATCTTACATTCAAAAACGGAATAATCCTATGAAATAAAAAATAAGTGGACTGAAAAAAATTAATTCTATAACACTAATACTTAATTATCTTTAGCTATCAATTCTAAAACAAAAGAAAACTAATGATTAGGTGAATATTTTAAACATATTGCTGTACTAAACCAATTAAGGTATTAGCATCTTGCTCTCCAGTTTGACGCCATTTCATCTCACCTCCTTTATAAATGATAAATGTTGGATTTCCTTTAACACGCAAAGCACCAGCTAAAATTTCATTCTTTTTAATATCAATTTTAATTACTTTCGCTTTATCTCCTAAAGCAGCCGCAACATCACGTAGTGTATCTAAACTAGGCTCAAACTCGTTCCAGTCTGAATAAAAATCAATTAGAACAGGTTTATTAGTACTTATTATTTCACCAAACTTTGTCATATTTATGTGGTTTTCTATATATAAAACTTCCCAAAAATACTATTTTTTTTTCAAATAGATATTAACACTTACTTAACATTAAAAAATCAAACCTTTTTTAACTCAATTACAGTAATCTCTGGCCAAATACCTACCCTCCCTGGAAACGCATGATAACCGAACCCTCTGTTAACATTAATATACCTACCAAACTCCTCATACAAGCCTGCCCATTGTTTGTACACATATTGTGATGGACTCCACTTAAACCACCCTGGTATTTCAATTCCAAATTGCAATCCATGAGTATGACCACTTAATGTTAGTTGATAATTAAAATCATCTTCTTTAATCTTATATTCCCAATGACTTGGATCATGACTCATTAACACCTTAAAATCATCTTTATGAACTCCTTCTGAAGCTTTATTAAGGTCTCCTTTCTTATTAAATCCTTTTCCCCAATTTTCTACACCAACCAAAGCTATTTTTTGACCATCTTTTTCTATATATCTATTCTCATTTAACAATAAATCGAAACCTATTTTAGGATGCAATTCTTTTATTGCTTTAAAATTAGCTTCTTTATCTTGGTCGTTTTTCCATTTTGAATAATCTCCATAATCGTGGTTACCAAGAATAGAATATTTCCCAACTGGAGCGTCTAATTTTTTAAATACATCAATCCAATCATCCATTTCATGTGCAAAATTATTTACAAGATCACCTGTAAATAAAATCATATCTGATTTTTGTTTATTTATTAAATCAACACCATATTCTATTTCTTCTTTATCAGTAAAACTTCCTGAATGTATATCGGTAACTTGTGTAATTGTAAATCCATCAAAAGCTGCTGGTAAATCTTTAAAAGACAACTGATATTTTATTACTTTATAATTATACTTCCCTTTAAAAATACCATAAAGAATACTTGCAAAAGGTATTGCAGCAATACCCAAAGCTAATTTTGCAACGAAGCTTCTTCTACCTGGTAAAGGTTTTGTTTCTGTTGATGACAAATAAGAAAAGCCCTTTTGAAGCCATCTTACCACATCCTCTCCGAACATAATTAACAAAATAAATAACTTGGGAAGCAATACTATTAAAAGCATCCCGAAGGCCCATTGAAACTGCCTTGTTTGCCCTGAACTCCTATCTGAAGAAAGTACTACATAAAAAAAATTAACATACGGTATTACACCTGCAAGTAACCATCCGTAGCGAATAAATTTATTTTTTGTTACCGTTTTTATTGCCTGAAAAGCATACGCCTCAAATACAATAATAAGCAATGAAATAATTATAATTGTTACCAACCAACGAGACATATGTATTTTTTTAAAAGTCAGACAAAGATAGGTTGATTATTGAAAATCAATTTTTAACATCTTGTTAAAGTTTCGTAGCTTTACACACGAAGTTAACCTCGATATTTTAATGAGTTAATTTCATAAAAAAAATATTTATAATTAACTTATTTTAATAAGATTAACATATAGAATGGCAGACCAAAAAAGACTTTTTCTACTAGATGCTTTCGCTTTAATTTTTAGAGGATATTACGCTTTTATCAAAAATCCGAGAATTAATTCAAAAGGAATGGATGTTTCCGCAATTTTGGGTTTCACAAATTCATTATTAGATGTTATAAAACGTGAACGTCCTGATCATTTAGCCGTTTGTTTTGATCGAGGTGGATCTGTTGCTAGAAAAGATGCTTTTCCTGAATATAAAGCGAACAGACAAGAAACGCCAGAAGCAATTAAAATTGCGGTTCCGTATATCGAAGAAATTTTAAAAGCAATGAATATTCCTGCTATTATAAAAACAGGATATGAAGCTGATGATATTATTGGAACTTTAGCTAAAAAAGCAGAAAAGGAAGGTTATAAAACTTTTATGGTAACTCCTGATAAGGATTTTGCCCAGTTAGTTTCTGAAAACATTTTTATGTACCGACCACGTTTTGGTGGTGGTTATGAAACTTGGGGGATACCTGAAGTACAAGAGAAGTTTGGCGTAGAAAGGCCTGAACAGGTTATTGATTTTTTAGGAATGATGGGAGATGCTGTGGATAATATTCCTGGATTACCTGGTGTTGGAGAAAAAACTGCAAAGAAATTTTTAGCCCAATATGGTTCTATGGAGAATCTGCTAGCAAACACCGCGGATTTAAAAGGAAAAATGAAAGAAAAAGTAGAGGCAAATGCTGAACTTGGAATTTTATCAAAAGAATTAGCTACTATAATGCTTGATGTTCCTGTTGAGTTTAATCAAGAAGACTTTGAAATGTGCCAACCAAATGTTGAAGCTACCAAAGAGATTTTTGCTGAATTGGAGTTTCGTCGTTTAATTGACAATTTCTTAAAAACATTTGGAGCTACGACAGAAGTAAAAGTAGAAAAAAATGATACTTCGGGTGCCACAGAAAAACCTACAATTAAACCAAAACCAACTTCTGATTCTAGTACTGTAGGACAGTTTGATCTATTCGCCGCTCCAGGAACTGGAACAATTACAGAAAAAGAGATTATTTCAGGATTTAAAACTATAGAAAACACCAAACATTTTTATCAACATATAAATTCACCTTTATCTCGAAAGTTATTATTAAAAAAATTAATGCAACAGAAATCTGTTTGTTTTGATACGGAAACGACAGGTTTAAAAGCTTTAGAGGTTGAATTAATCGGGGTTTCTTTTTCTTGGGAAATAGGTAAAGGATATTATGTCTCTTTTCCAGAAGATCAAGAAGAGGCTAAAACTATTTTAGAAGAATTTCGTGAATTTTTTGAAACACCAACAATTGAAAAAATTGGTCATAATTTAAAATATGATATTAAAGTTTTATCAAATTATAATATGTCTGTAAAGGGTAAGTTATTTGATACCATGATTGCGCATTATTTGATAAACCCAGATATGCGTCACGGAATGGATGTTTTAGCTGAAACCTATTTAAATTACCAACCAGTTGCTATAACTGAATTGATTGGTAAAAAAGGTAAAAATCAACTTTCTATGAGGAGTGTTGATATTGCGAAACAAACGGAATATGCCGTTGAAGATGCAGATATCACATTGCAATTGAAAGAACATTTCACAAAAGAATTAGAGAGCGGAAATGTTACCAAATTATTTAATGAAATTGAAACTCCGTTAGTAGCTGTTTTAACTGCTATGGAAATTGAAGGTATTAACTTAAATGTACCTTTCTTAAAAGAACTTTCTGTTGATTTAGTTAGCGATATTGAACGTTTAGAAAAAAATATTTACGAACAAGCTGGTGAAGAATTTAATATTGCTTCTCCAAAACAATTAGGTATTGTTTTGTTTGAAAATATGAAATTGGTTGAAAAGCCTAAGAAAACGAAAACAGGTCAATATTCAACTGCCGAAGATGTACTTTCATTTTTAGCAAAAGATCATCAAATTATTAGAGATATTCAAGAGTATCGTCAATATAAAAAACTACAAAGCACTTATGTAGATGCTTTACCAAATGAAGTAAATACTAAAACAGGACGTGTTCACACTGCATACGCACAAGCAGTTGCTGCTACCGGAAGATTAAGTTCTAACAACCCGAATTTACAGAATATCCCTATTCGTACAAAACGAGGTCAGGAAGTTAGAAAAGCGTTTATTCCTCGTGATGAAAATCATGTATTGTTGGCTGCCGATTATTCTCAAATAGAATTGCGAATTATAGCAGCACTAAGTAATGAAGAAACAATGATTGAGGCTTTTAAAAACGGTGAAGACATTCACGCTTCTACCGCTGCAAAAGTTTTCGATGTTCCTTTAAATGAAGTTACTCGCGAACAACGTAGTAATGCAAAAACAGTGAATTTTGGTATTGTTTATGGGGTTTCTGCCTTTGGGTTAAGTAATCAAACAGATTTATCTCGTAAAGAAGCAAAAGCGTTGATTGACACGTATTATGAAACGTACCCCAAGTTACGTAGCTACATGGCAGCACAAGTAGATTTTGCTCGTGAAAATGGTTATGTAGAAACTGTTTTAAATAGACGTAGGTATTTAAAAAACATTAATTCACAAAATGCAATTGTTCGTGGCGCTGCCGAAAGAAATGCCGTAAATGCACCAATTCAAGGTAGTGCTGCTGATATTATAAAACTAGCAATGATTAATATTTATAATCGATTTGAAACAGAAGGCTTTAAATCAAAAATGTTATTGCAAGTACATGATGAATTGGTTTTTGACGCTCACAAAGACGAACTAGAAATTATTAAGCCTATTATTAAACAAGAAATGGAAAATGCTTTTAAAATGGCTGTTCCATTAGATGTAGAAATGGGAATTGGACAAAACTGGCTAGAAGCACATTAATAAGAAAAAATGGAATTAGATTATATAGAAAATGTAAATGGTTTTGATGAAAATGTAGTGAGATTATACAATTTTGATAAAACTGAAGCTGTTAAGTTTAGAAATTTAATTAAAGAAACAATTATTCAAAAAAAGCAAAAGTTAGATTTAGCTGAAATTGATTTTATTGAAGCCCGTAATTGTAATTTAATTTTTGGCTTATTTAAATCTGATGAAGGAATATTAACGAAAGATAATGAAACCTTTTTCTGTATTCTTACTTTAGATGGATTTACAAATATGTTGAAACTTATAGAACCATATTGTAATAAGGATACTAGAAGTTACCAGTATTTATATGATATTGATAATCCAACAGAATTGTTATTCTGCCCGAGCGCTACTAAGTATGATGAATAAAAAATGATTGCTAATTTATTAAATTAAGTTAGCAATCATTTTTTTGTAATCTAACAAAGTGTATTCTGACTTTGAATTATCGTTTAATAAGTTTTCATTCTTAAATACAAATAGTGTAAAATAATACTCGTAACTTTTGTTTAAGACATTAAAATCTTCTAAATAACTATCTATTCTATTAAAAGCAAGAGATTTCATATTGTCCACTTTAATCGGCGAAAAAGTGTAAATTACATCCTTAAGTTTATTAATAGTTAGACTACTAATTTTAAAATTAATTAATCTTTCATCTATATGGTTAAAAATACTAGCAGATGCGATTTTAAGCTCATTATCTGATGTGTAATTTTTCCTTAAAGATTCATTATAATTTACTCTTTTAGCACTAAAATTAAATAATAATTTATAATTCTCTGGCTCAAATTCGTTTAAAATCAATAAGTATAACGTCAAATAAGTTTCAAATAAAGTTCCTGAATTATTATGAATAATATTTGGTAGTTTCAAACTAGCTGAAGTATTACTTTCTTTTAATCTTTTTATAATTAAATATTTATTAAGAATCTTCTTTATTCTTCTTGGGTTTTGAAAGTGAATGTCCTTAAAGAAATTACTTATTGAATCACCTAATTCTTTATCGTTTACCTTTTCATTTTCATCAAAATACTGTTTAACAAGCTTTGAAACATCTAGACTTTGTGGCATTGAAAAAGAAATATCAAATACTTTTTCTAAATATTCATTAGCCTTAACAACTTCTCCGTATTTTGTTTTTACTGCCTCTGTAACTGCTTTTTTATCAACACCACAGAAGAAAATTGTTTTTTTACCAAAAGTAAAGAATAATTTAATTGCTGATAATAAATTCAATACGTTTTCGGGCTCGCACCTATCTAAATCATCAATAAAAATAATATTATACTTTGGAGCTTTTTCTCCTTTAGTAATTTGAGTCTCCCAATTAATAAAATCACGACTAAACTGTTCTTTTAACTCAAAAAAAGTTTGCTCATCAAGATGATTAAGCATCGTTGACATATTAAAATTAGCTACTGGTGTTTTAAAAGTTACTGACTTTGCAAAACCTTCTAATAACTTACTTCCATTTTTAAGAAAACTATCAACATCAGTATCTGATTTTTTAGCCAAGAACTCTAAAAGTGAATTCGCTAAATTAGCATCACTTTCAAACTGCCAAGCCTCAAAGAAAAAAGTATTAAAAGAACCTCTCAATTTTTTTTCAAGATATTTCATTAAAGTACTTTTACCACTTCCCCAATCTCCATATATCGAAAAAAACTTTATTTCAGAAAACTCGTGTTTATGTCCTAGAAAAAAAGACTTTATTAAATTTCCTTTTTCTATAATCCCTATATAATCATTTTCTTGAGTTAGGTCTTCAATAGGTAAATTTGATAAAATTTTTGACATGGCTTTTTTTATAAAACTATAAAAAATAAACCATTATCTGCCTTATAAATTTACTTAATAATAAAATCTTCATTCATCTCCCAATTAGCTCTTAGTTCAAAATTTTTCTCGAAATAAATTACTTGCTCTGGTTGTTTTCTTAATAGAAAATTTCCAGTATCCCAAGTATGATTATTATTTTCATCAATAATTGCCCTAACAGTGTATTCTTTTGGCTCCAATAAATTAAATGCTATTTTCTTAGACGATAAAACATATTTAGTTTCAATAACTTTATCTTTATCTAAAAGTTCAACTATTACAGGATGTTTTGTTGCTTTCTTTATATCTAAAATAATACTACCATAATCTTCAATTGTTAGTGTTTTAAATTGATACGCTAAAGTATCGTTTGTAGTTTCATATAAATCATTAATTCCTTTTGGAAGAACATCAAATTTATAATTCATCTTAGGCGTTTTCTTAAACAAAACAGCTAACTTGTTTATAGATTGTTTTTCTACCTTGAAATCAACCATTAACGTATCTTTATCAACTAAAGAGAATTTAGAAGTATCAATTGAAACAATTGGGTTATTACTTTCTAAAAATAAAGTATCATTTAAATGTAACGTTCTACTTACATTCGATGACATACTTAAAGAGTCTATCTTCTTTTTTCGTAAACGAACTGTAACTGTATCTATAAAATTAGTATTGGTTACAATAAAACGCAAAGAATCTTTTTCTACAGGAGAATGCCAATAATTAAGGGTGTCTTTTTCTTTTTCGAATTCGTAAAATGACTTAAAACTTTCAGGAACTTCAGATAATAGCTTAACCTTCATACTTTCTTTTTCTCCCTCAAAACCAAACTGAATCTTTCCTTTTACAACTTCTTTTCCTCTTTTAAATTTATAAGGCTGTAGTTCTTTAAAAAGACGAATTGGGTTTAATACTAATGTATCTTTTGGCAAGTAAATAGTATCCGTTATAAAACCCAAATTATCTGATTTGCTATTAAAAAGGTAATTCTTTGATTCTTCTTTTAAAGCCAACAACAAATATTTACCTTCCCGTAAATTCGTAAATTCAAAATTAGTAGAATCTAGAGTACTAGTAACATAATTAGGTTTTTGTTTGTAAATAATAGAATCATTATAAGTACTATCTAATCGATACAATAAAACTCCTATGCTTTTTAATTTTTTTTTATCAAATGCGTTTGCAACCGAACCTTTTATCTTTAAAGAATCGATAAAGTTTCCTGTTGAAAAAACGTATTTAAAACTCTCTAATTTATTATTCTCATTATTATCTTGTACTGCATTTCCAAAATTAAATGTATAAGTAGTATTTGTTTTTAAAGTATCTAGAATCTTTATATTAATATACTTACTAGGCGTACCTTGAGGTGTTATTATTGGTGGGTATTTTAACGGTGGAGAAACTACTAACTGTTTTGTTAAATCTTTTAAAACAATATACTCATCAAATTGAATTTTAATGTTTTTTTTATCAAAATGAATTGTTTCATGTGGTGGTTTTGCCACCATCATAATTGGTGCATCCTCATCTTTAGGACCTCCTTCAGGTCTTCCTTTTCGAGCACAACTTATAATAATTACAAACACTAAAACTACTGAAAATAATAACTTATTTCTCACAAATTGATTGTTTAAATCGAACACCAAAAGTAATAAAATAACACTAACAAAAATCATCCTTTTTTAGTATATGCAATCGTAGCAATACTTATGGTAATATTTTTTGTTTTTAATAATTCTGTACAACAAGCAACTAAAGTTGCTCCCGTGGTTATTACATCATCAATTAGCAAAATATGTTTATTCTCAAAGACCTCAAAATCCACTAAATTAAATGTTGTTTTATTATCTGAAAACCGATCAAAGCGATGCTTAAATGTTTGTGTTTTAACTGTAGTTGATTTTATTAAAACTTCAGGCTTGTATTCAATATTCAAAATAGCACTTAATGTATTTCCAAATTTCGTAAGCTGGTTATACCCTCTTTTTTTTAATTTGTTTTTATGCAGCGGCACCGGAACTATATAATCTATATCTTTAAAAACACCTGACTCTTTTAATTTCTCTCCAAACCAACTTCCTAAAAATTCACCTATTTTTTCTTGATCTTTGTATTTTAATTCATGAATTATTTTTTGGGTAATACTGTGTTTTTGATAATACAAAAAGGATCGTAGATTTTTTACCAAAATTTTTCCATAAAAAACTGACATTAATGTAACATTTGTATACTCATTGTCGTCTATAATAGGTAACTCATTACAACAAAATGTACATATATAATTTTCGCTTTGTAATAATGAAGCTTTACAATTTACACATAAATTTGGGTAAAATAAATAGAATATATCTTTTAAATATTGCATCTTTACACGCCTTTTTAATCATAAATATACAAAAAACATAAATAAACATTATTTTGAGTAAAAAATTTAATTTTTTTAAAGAAGCTATAAAAAACTACAAAACATCTGGTACTGTTGCTCCTAGCTCTAAATTCTTAGCTAATAAAATGCTTAGAGAAATTAATTTTTTAGACGCAAAAGTTATTGTGGAATTAGGCCCTGGAAATGGCGCAATAACTAATAGTATTTTAAATAATATTCAACCCAACACAATTCTTATTTGTTTTGAAATTAACGATGCTTTTTATAAAGAATTAAAAAAAATAAAACACCCTCAGTTAATTGTTCTAAAAGCATCTGCTGAAACCATGCTTAAGGAAATTAAAAAACTAGGATATAGTGAAGCTAGCTATATCGTTTCTAGCTTACCTTTAACCATTATTCCTAAAGAAATATCTCACAAGATCTTATCAGAAAGTTATAAAATTCTCAAAAATAAAGGCTTATTTATTCAATATCAATACAGTTTAACTTATTACAAAAAATTAAAAGGGGTTTTTGGAAAAGATATAAAGTTAAGTTTTGAACCTCTTAACTTCCCTCCAGCCTTTATTTACAACTGTATAAAAAATAGTATATTAGCCGCAAGTAAACCAAACTGTTCATCATAACCCCAATATGATTACAATCAGAGAATTAAAAAACAATAGTTTTATTGCCTTTTTACTTACATTAATAATAGTCGTTGGGATATTATCTTATCAGAATGCTTGTGATTACCATCAATTAAAAGGGGTATTTGAGCTTGAAAAAAAAGAATTAGAGTCTGAGCTAAATATTGTTATTAAGAATTATGAAGATGCTACTTATAATAATGATAATCTTTCATTAAAAATAAGAGATAAACTTCAAGAAATAATAAAACTTAGAGATACTATTAATGACTTAACTGATACTGATTACGGTTTGTTTCGTTTTTATAGAAAACGAATCTCATATTTATCTAAGCAAAACAAGGCCCTTTTTAACCATATTGATTCTTTAAAAGCGGTAAACAATCAACTACTAACAAAAAATGATAGTGTAAAAAAGGTTTTAGTTCAAAAAGAAACACAAAATATAAGGTTAAAAGAAAAAATTGCTATTGCTGAGATTATCGAAATCTCTGCGATAAAAGTAAAAGCAATGAAAAAAAGAAGAAGTGGTAAACATACCTCTACTTCAAGATCTAGTAAAACAGATGCCTTTAAAATAGAATTTGATTTATTAGAAAACAATATTGTTAGCTCAGGGTTTAAATCCATTTACATTCAAATTGTTAACAATAACAAAGTGCTTAAACCCGCGAAAAAAGTTAAATTAAAAAACAAAGAAAAAATACTTTGTAACGATATAATGAAAGCAAATTACAATAATAAAATTTTATCTGTAATCTCATTTATTAATGTAAATAGAGACATTATAAATAAAGGTTCTTATAAAATCAATATTTTTGTTGAAGGTCATTATATTAGCAATACTATTATAGAGCTTAAATAATGAATTAAAAGACTACATTATAAACTTCAATTAACCCCCCATTATTATGAATCCTAAAAAAAGAAAAAGTTTACTAATTATAATCCTCTTACTATTAACATTATTCTTATCATTATACTCGTTTCAAAAATCCAATCAATATGATGATCTTCAAAAAGTATTTCAAGAAGAAAAAGCTGATTTAGAACAAGAATTAGATGAAATCATTAAAGATTATACAGATGTTATTGTTAGAAAAAAACGTCTTTCTAAAAGGTTAAGAACCGAACTTGTTAAAATGAACAACCTTCGTGATTCAATTAAAAGTCTACCTGCTGGTAATTATAACTTAATTAGAAAATACAGGAAAAAAATTACCAGTTTAGAGCGTGAAAACAGAAAGTTGTTTATCAGAGTAGATTCACTTAATACTGCCAATCAAGTATTAGCGCAAGAAAATATAATAACAAACGAAATCTTACATCAAAAAGAAACAATTAATACTTCTTTAACTGAAAAAAATGAAAAGTTAGAAGAAATCAAAAAAACTCTTGAGACTAAAGTTGCTATTGGTGGCATTATTAAAACAAGTCCTGTTATAGTAGTCGCGATGAAAGAGCGTAGTAGTGGTAAATTAACTTCAACCTCTAGGTCAAACAGAACTGATGCTTTTAAGATAAACTTTGATTTATTACAAAACCTAGTTGCCAATGCAGGAGAGAAATCAGTTTACATTCAAATTATCGATGAAAACGAAAAAGTTATTGCTCCTAAAGGTGTTACAAAATTAAAAGATGGAGGTAAAATTCAATATACCGATTCGATAGAAGTCAACTATAATAATGATAAACTTAGTCTTGTTTCTCTTATTCTAGTAAATAGAGATGATATTAATAAAGGTAAATATACCATAAGTGCTTTTGTAGACGGTGTGTATTCTGGCGCTACTACTGTAAAATTAAAGTAATTAATATTTAATATTTTTTATAAAAAGTGAAAAATCAAACAAATTTTTCACTTTTTTTCTTTTAGAATAGTATTAGTTTAAATCCTTATTTTATTTTTGCAACATGGCAAAACAAGAAGATCACTTTAAAAAAGTATTATCACACGCAAAAGAATATGGTTATGTATTTCAATCATCTGAAATTTATGACGGCTTAAGTGCGGTATACGACTATGCTCAAAACGGAGTTGAGTTAAAGAAAAACATTAGAGATTATTGGTGGAAAGCAATGGTGCAAATGCACGAGAACATTGTTGGAATAGATGCATCTATTTTAATGCATCCTACAACTTGGAAAGCTTCTGGTCACGTAGATGCCTTTAACGACCCTTTAATTGACAATAAGGATTCTAAAAAACGATACAGAGCTGATGTTTTAGTAGAAGATTTTAGAGAGAAAATTTTAGATAAAATTAAAAAAGATATTACCAAAGCAAAAAAACGTTTTGGAGATTCTTTTAATGAAGATGAGTTTACTGCTACAAATCCTAATGTATTGCGTCGTCAAAAACAGATGGATGAAATTACTCTTGAACTAACAAGAGTTCAAGAAGAAAGTGATTTAGAAGGTTTCAGACAATTAATTATAGATTTAGGAATTGTTTGCCCAGTTTCTGGCTCTAAAAACTGGACAGAAGTAAAACAATTTAACTTAATGTTTGGTACACAAATTGGTGCATCAGCAGAAAACTCTACTCAAGTATATTTACGCCCAGAAACAGCACAAGGAATATTTGTAAATTTCTTAAACGTGCAGAAAACCGGTAGAATGAAAATTCCTTTCGGAATTGCACAAACTGGTAAAGCTTTTCGTAATGAAATTGTTGCACGTCAGTTTATTTTTAGAATGCGTGAATTTGAACAAATGGAAATGCAATTTTTTGTAAAACCTGGAACTCAAAAAGAATGGTACGATCAGTGGAAAGAAACTCGTATGAAATGGCATTTATCATTAGGTATGGGTGCTGATAATTATCGTTTTCATGATCATGATAAATTAGCCCATTATGCTGATGCTGCTGCTGATATTGAATTTAATTTTCCTTTCGGATTTAAAGAATTAGAAGGAATTCATTCACGTACTGATTTTGACTTAAAAGCACACGAGAAACATTCTGGTAAGAAATTACAATATTTCGATCACGAAGAAAATAAAAGTTACACACCTTACGTTGTCGAAACTTCTATTGGCTTAGATAGAATGTTCTTAGCTGTATTTTCAAACTCTTTACAAGAAGAAGAATTAGAAAACGGAACTACAAGAACAGTATTAAAATTACCAGCTGTATTAGCTCCTTTTAAAGCCGCTGTTTTACCATTAGTTAAAAAAGATGGATTACCAGAAGTAGCACGCAAAATTTTAGAAGAATTAAAATGGGATTTCAATGTTTTTTATGATGAAAAAGATGCTGTAGGTAAACGTTATAGAAGACAAGATGCTAATGGTACTCCTTTTTGTATTACTGTGGATCACGACACTTTAAAAGACAATACTGTTACAATTCGTCATAGAGATACAATGGAACAAAAACGTGTCTTAATTTCTGAATTAAGCAATATTATAAAACAAGAAGTAGAAGTAAAGAATTGGTTACAAAAAATGTAAACATATTATTTTATAGAAAATAAAAATCCTATCATTATTTTACATGATAGGATTTTTTACTTTTACATCATTAAACATAACAGAATGAAAACAGTGCTAAAAATATTATTTATCATCTTTATAGTATGGATGATTATTGGAGTATATTTTTTAAATATCGAACACCCTAATGCCCAAGTAATAATGGGACTAGGTGTTTTATTTATGGCATTTATATTAATGCCAATCTTTATTTATTATAGATATAAAGATAATAAGTATAAAAAATATATTATCAATGATAAAAAAATAAAAGACTGGATTGACAATAGTAAAGAATAAAAAAAGGCTTCATTAAATGAAGCCTTTTTTTATTGAAAATAGTTGTTTTTTACTGTAAAGTAGGTGAATAATTTGTTGGATAATCATTTGCTTTTGCTAAACCATCTTTAGCTTCTGCAAAATTAGATCCATACGTTTTATCAATAGCTTCTAGCATTTTGTTAGCCATTAAAGCATACCCTCTACCTGTTAAATGAATTCCATCTAAACCAACTAAACCTCCAGTAACTAAACTAGTTGTTAAATTATAAGTATCATAATTAAGACCAGTTGTTGACGCTTCTTGTAAAATAGCATTAAAATCTACAAAAGCTAAACCTTTAGCATCTGCAACATTTTTAATAGTAACATTGTAAGCATCTGTTGCTATTTTAACCTTGCTAGATTCATCTTCAGTTAACACCCATTTATCTTCTAATGGTAAAGAAACTCCTTCAGCAGAAAACATTCCTGCTAATTGCTGAGGCAATCCTTGTGCCATTAAAGACTGTACTGATGCTGTATTTACCTTACCAATAATACGGCTACTCGGTAAAACCAATAAATCTTTTGCTGTAGCTTGTCTCGCTTGTCCATAATATGAACCTAATAATCCTGCTACTTTTTGTAAAGTAGTAGCGTCAGTAGGTAAACCAAAATTTGCAACAAAAGGAGGGAAAGTAGGACTTGCCAACAATGCTCCAACTATTTGCGCAGTTTTATCATCTAAAGCTTCATCTTTAATAATTACTGGATTCGCTGCATCAGTAACAAAGACAATTGCACGTTCTGGTACTCCAATAGCTGTAAACACACCGTTAATTGCTCCAAACACACTATTTAAAGTAGGTATTTGCGCTCCGAAATCTGGATCAGACGGGTCTAATGGCGCATGAGGTACTGTTGTAAAATAAGGAAGTGATGTTATATATGGTAAATTAGCAACAACACCTTTAGCTCCACCTGCTGTTAAAGCATCTACTGTTCCTGAAAAAGCTGCGGCAAAAACATTAGGGTCGGTTATATCTGCAGGACCATAGGTAGTTGGATCAACATTTCCTTTTTGATCAGCTCCAACACCTCCAGCGGCAGAATAAGTTAAAACATCATTCCCTCCTATTTCTGATAAAGAAAAGAATGTTGGCGTTTGCGCCATTACATCTTCTAAAACACTAGCCATTGGTGACGAAGCCATTCTAATAAAGTAAGGATTAGCATTTGGAAGTCCAGCTAATGCTCCATAACCTTTCACTCCTAAATGGTAGCTTTTTAAACCAGGAATCCCCATGTTACTAAAAACACCTGTTTGAATACTACTTATTTCTGTAGTTGGCGTAGCTGATAATCTTGTAGGTCCTGAACCATTGAAGTAAAACCTAGGCTCTCCTTTCACATCGCCTCCGATAGTAAAACCACCAATATTATCATTCATTAAAGGTTGTGTGAAAGTACCTCCATTTACCATTGCAAATTTCTTAGCCAACGTATTTGGAAAAGAGTTCTCTTGAGCAGCCTTAAATAAAGCTCCGTCTGTAAAACCAGCTGTAAAAGAAGCTCCTACAGCAACATATTTAGAAAAGTCTGCACTCCCTACCTCTAAAGCAATAGTATTTTCCGCTTCTCCTGGTATTTCTGGTAAAGTATTATCTACATCACAGGCTACGAAACCTAAAAACACTGCAGATAAAAATGTATATTTTAATGTATTTTTCATTTTTGTTTTTTTAGTTGTTAATTGTCCAAGATAAATAATACATAGAACCAATTGCTCCTACACCTGGTGCACTTAAATACTCTTTTCCTGTTAAGTTAGACCCTCCTAATTTAAATACTGACTTTATAGAAGGTACACTATAATTTACTTGCGCATCTAAAACAGTTCTTTCATCAACATTTCCTTCTAAGAAGGTAGATTGCCAATAAAATTCTGTTTGCCAACGAGCACTTACATTAAAGCCAAAGTTTTTAAATAAGTTAGAATGACCAAACTGCATTTTCACTTTGTGTTCTGGAGTATTAAACCCAGCTTCAAAATCAAGATCAGAAGCTTGGTCAAATTCAAATTTAGACCATGTATAGTTTAACCCTACGTTATATCCTTTAAATATTTTTGTACTTAACCCTAAACCAACACCGTAAGAATCAACATCAACAGAAGAATTTGTTTTCACACTAAATGTTCTTACTAAATCTCTATTTGTTAAATTACCAACAGTTACAGGTGTATTAGAATCAACTAAAACAACAACATCTTTATTAGAAATAAAGTTAGAATACATATTGTAATATGTACTAAAATCAACCGTTAATTTATTTTCTCCTAAAGGCAACGCTCCACGATAACCTATTTCAACAGACATAACCTCCTCTGGTTTAACTAATGCAGTTTTAACCAATGTTGGTGTTCCTAAACCTATTGAACTCTTAGAATACCCTCTATTAAGCACATCAGTTCCTGTTAAAGTAAAAGTCCCTGTAGTTGTTACAGCTGGTGCAGAAAAACGATTGATATTATCAGGAGCAGTTCCCATAATAAATCCAGCTCCTGTAGCTAAACCAATATATTGATCTTGCGTAGTTGGATTTCTAAACCCTGTTTGAAAAGATGCTCTAAAGTTATGATTTTTAGTTTCTCCAGCTGCATATGCAAGAGATAATCTAGGTGTAAAATTACCTTTAAAGTTATCTGACTTATCATAACGTACAGAACCTGTAAATTTTAAACGGTCGTCTAACATTTTCTTTTGAAGCTGTGAATAAATTCCATACTCTCCATATTCAATTGGTCCACTAGCATCTGTATAAATTGTTCCAAAAGAGTTTAACTTATATTGTCTGTAAGAACCACCTACTTGTACTTCAGCCCAATCAATATAATCACGTAAGTTTAAATTAGCATCAGCATGGTAATAACTAGTTTGATCTTTAAATTTTGATCCTGTTAATAAATCTGGATCATTAGTTACTTCATTGAATAGTGAAGTAAAAGCTGCAGTTCCAGGTATAGCTCTACCAGTATCTGCTACAGCTCTAGCTGCTGCATGATTTGATGCTGGCACATTAGGAAATGCCCCTAAGTAAGCTGCGGCATATTGCCCAAACCAATCTGTATTAGATTTCCATTTACTATTAATCCCAATAGCAGCAAAACGAGTATCATAAGAATTACCTGCGTCTTCACCAGCATAATATCCTCTTACGAAGAAATTTTTACCTTTAACCTCTAATTTATGCTGCTCCATATAGAAGTTTGCTAAATTATAACGGTTTTGACCTTGATAAATCGTATTACCTGTACCATACTTAGAATTCCAGATGATTTCAACTCTATCGTTTCCTAATGGACGGTAATGAATTGACCCATTAAATTTAACACTTTTTGCTTCGTTAGTCATTAGTTCTTGATCTGTGTAACCAGTTCTACTAACATTACCAATCGCTCCACCTAAATTTACTGAAACTTCATCTCCATAAACATTAGCTCCATCATAATTTGGATCACTCTGTCTTGTTCCTGGAATATACCCTTCTCCAATACCTTTCGTATTTCTATAATCTGTTGCATGCCATTCTTCACCTTTTAAATAAGAAAAAGTTGCTTTTACAGCAAATTTATCATCAAAAACATGTGCCATTCTAATATTAGCGTCATAATAATTATTATTTCCCGCTGCTTCTTGGCTAGTAACACCTCCTTTTAAACCAACACTAATACCCTGGCTATCAAATGGATTTTTACTTGTCATTAACATAATACCATTAAATGCATTAGCTCCATATAAAGCTGATGCTGCACCAGGTAAAATTTCAACACTTTTTACATCTGCTTCAGATATTCCTAATAAATTACCAATCGCAAAGTTTAAAGCTGGTGATGCATTATCCATACCGTCTACTAACTGAACAAATCGTTCGTTACCAAAAGTTGCAAAACCACGAGTGTTTACTGTTTTAAAAGTTAATCCTCCTGAATTAACATCTACGCCTTTTAAATTCTCCAATCCATCATAATAAGATGCAGAAGCAGTATTTTTTATAGCTCTAGAGTCAAAACGTTCAATTGTAACAGGTGATTCCATTACTCGTTCTGGGGTTCTTGATGCTGAAATTACAACCTCATCTAAAGACGTTGCATTTTCTGTTAAAGCGACTTCAATAACTTGATTATTTTTAGTTATTTCAATGTTTTTTGATTGATACCCTAAAGAGGAAACCTCTATTGTGAAAGGCGGTGTATCTGTCACTTTCATTGTAAATTTTCCGTCAAAATTAGTAGATGTTCCTACTGCCTTTCTTAAAACCTTAATGTTTGCTCCCGGAAGCGGGCCTCCTAGAGATGCGTCGTTGACTGTACCCGATATGGTCGTCTGAGCAACCATAGTGAATGTACCAAACAGTACAAGCGCAATAAGTAATAGTTTTTTCATCATAATCTATAAATAAGTTGTTAACTGTATCGCAAAATACGATTTTTTTTTATTTGTAAAAATTTATATTTTATCATAATCTCACTATAGACAGGTTCTTTTTGTTAAATTAATCTTTTTGTAACTTTATTTAACAAACATTATCTATCATCTATTACAAATTGTATTTTTGTCAAAATTTTTTTTCATCTTGAAAATCTTTAATTCTATTTTCGATTTTAAACCCACTCAAAAAACAATAGTTACTATTGGTACTTTTGATGGCGTACATATTGGACATCAAAAAATTATTAAAGAATTAATTGATGAAGCTAGATCTTCTAATAAAAAATCTGTTTTATTAACTTTCTTTCCTCACCCAAGAATGGTGTTGCAAAAAGACACATCTATAAAACTAATAAATACAATAGATGAGCGTGCAAAACATCTTAACAACTTAGGGCTAGATTATTTAATTATCCACCCTTTTAGTAAAGAATTCTCAAGACTTACTGCTTTAGATTTTGTTCGAAATATTTTGGTTAATCAACTAAATACCTCAAAATTAATTATTGGATATGATCATCATTTCGGTAAAAATAGAGAAGGAAATATCGAGCAATTAACTGAATACTCTCATTTATATGATTTTACTGTAGAAGAAATTCCTGCACAAGATATTGACGATGTTTCTGTAAGTTCTACCAAAATAAGAAAAAAACTTGCTGACGGTAAATTAAAAACAGCTAATAATTATTTAGGTTATAATTTCTCACTAACAGGCAAAGTAGTTAAAGGAAAACAGCTTGGTAGTAAAATTGGGTTTCCTACAGCAAATATTAATATTAAAGAAGATTATAAATTAACGCCAAAAACTGGTGCTTATATCGTAAAATCTATCATCGATAATACAAACGTTTTTGGAATGATGAATATAGGAAATCGACCTACTGTTAACGGAATTAATGAAACAATAGAGGTTCATTTTTTTGACTTTAACGTCGATTTATATAATCAGAATATTACTATAGAATTACTTTACTTTTTAAGAGATGAGCAAAAATTTGATTCTATAAATGATTTAATTACACAACTAAAAAAGGATAAAGAAACTTCTATTAAATTCTTGAAAAGTTACACCAAAGCCTAATTAAAAATTTAGTTAACTCCCCCCAGATATTAGTAAATACCTTAAAACGGCTTTTGGTTGTAACTCATCTATTTATTGATAAATTACAGTTACTTAAAAGCATAATTAAAAGTTTAGTTAACTCCCCCCGGACATAAATAAATTTTTTAAAAACAACTTTCATCTGCAACTTATCGATGCCAAAGTTAATTTTTTTATTTTACTCATAATTACCTATTTGTCATTATGTTTTAATATGTTTTTTAGAATTTGTCGTGAAAAAAAATGATTCTATCTAAATATGAAATAACTCTAAAAAAAATAGCTCTTTGTCTAAAAATATTACGTGATGAATACAACATTACTTTGAATGATTTTTATATTGACACAGGAATTCATTTAGCGAGAATTGAGCAGGGAAAAACAAATGTGACCGTATTTACACTTCAAAAAATATGTGACTATTTTAATATAACTATGTTAGATTTTTTTATCAGGCTTGAACAAATTTAATACTAGTACTAACAATACATTGTTTAAGTCTATTGCTTCTTCTATCTTTGCTATTCTTAAAAAATTAAAAAGATGTTACAGGTTCAGTTTATTAGAGACAACAAACAAACTGTTTTAGATGGATTAGCAAAACGTAATTTTGCAAATGCTGAAACAATTATTAATGAAATATTAGCTTCTGATGAAGCTCGAAGAGCTACACAAGCTTCTTTAGATACTGTTAAAGCTGAATCTAATACAATATCCAAAGAAATTGGTAGTCTTTTTAAATCTGGTGAAGTTCAAAAAGCAAACTTACTGAAAGAAAAAACAGGTCAGTTAAAAATTCAAGATAAAGAATTAACAGAAAAATTAAACGAATTAGCGACTAAATTACAGAATTTATTATACCAAATTCCGAATGTACCTCACGCTTCTGTAAAAGCGGGGAAAAGTGAAGAAGATAATGAGAAAATTTTTAGTGAAGGAACAATTCCTGACTTAGGAGAAAATGCGTTACCTCATTGGGAATTAGCTAAGAAATACGATATTATTGATTTTGAATTAGGCACTAAAATTGCTGGGGCTGGTTTTCCTGTTTATAAAGGAAAGGGGGCTCGTTTACAACGTGCTTTGATCAATTATTTTTTAGATAAAAACACCGCTGCTGGTTATAAAGAAGTTCAGGTTCCTCATTTAGTAAATGAAGCTTCTGGAATTGCAACTGGTCAATTACCAGATAAAGAAGGGCAAATGTATCATTCAACAGTAGATGATTTATATTTAATTCCTACAGGAGAAGTCCCAATTACTAATATTCATAGAAATGATTTAGTAAAAGAAAATGATTTACCCATTAAATATACTGGTTACACTCCTTGTTTTAGGAGAGAAGCTGGTAGTTATGGTGCACACGTTCGTGGATTAAATCGTTTACATCAATTTGATAAAGTAGAAATTGTTCGTATCGAACATCCTGATAATTCTTACCATGCTTTAAGCGGAATGGTAGAGCATATTAAAGATATTTTACGTGATTTAAAATTACCTTATCGTATTTTACGTTTATGTGGTGGTGATACTGGGTTTACCTCTGCGCTAACTTTTGATTTCGAATTGTATTCTACAGCACAAGAACGTTGGTTAGAAATTAGTTCTGCTTCAAATTTTGAAACATACCAAGCCAATCGTTTAAAATTACGTTTTAAAAACAAAGAAGGTAAAAGTCAATTAGTACACACTTTAAATGGAAGTTCTTTAGCTTTACCAAGAGTTTTGGCTGGGATTTTAGAAAACTACCAAACTGCAGATGGAATTAAAATTCCTGATGCATTAGTTCCTTATTGTGGGTTCGATATGATAAAATAATTACTCTTTATAAAAATATAAAACCCCAAGTTTTAATTAAAAAACTTGGAGTTTTTATTTAATCCCCCTTCAAAAACGGACTAATTTTATATTTTAGTTGGCAACTACTGCAACCATTAATCTTTTATATTTATTCATTTCTAATAATGCTTCAAAATATTGAGTTATCTGTCCTCTCTTCATAAACTCATTTGCATTTATCTTTGCCACCTGGTATTGTTTGTTAAAGTTCTTCATCGTATAAATTGTTTAGTCTTGTTATTAGTTAAGACAAAATTCATGCCAAAATGTTACAGGGTTTTCAAAAAAAGAAGTCCTTTTAACACAGCTTTAACAATTTTGTTCTGTATTTTTGATTGATGAAAAAAACATTTCTTCTTTTTAATTTACTGATTTTTAGTTCATTTTGTTACTCTCAGCAAAATAAATTTCTAATAGCTGAAAGTTATTTTAAAAATAATCAATATGAAAAAGCAATACAACTTTATAAAAAACTACACGATAAAAGTCCGTATAACAACACTTATTTAAAAAAACTAATAACTTGTTATCAAGAAACCGAACAGTTTTTGACTGCTGATAATCTTTTGTCAAAAAAAATAAAAGAGAAACCTACCTTAACTTATCTAAACGTTATAAGAGGTTTTAATTTCGAACGTCAAGAAAACAATGTTGAAGCTAATAGATATTATAACATTGCACTAAAATCAATAGAAGAAAAAAATAGTTACGGTAATGTTATTGCACGTCTTTTTAAAAATTACAATAAATTAGATTTTGCAATTGATGCCTACACAAAAATAATGGTTAATAACCCGAAAGCTAATTACGGATTTCAACTCGCACAAATTCATGGTGAAAAAGGTGATTTTTCTAAAATGTTTGAATCGTATGTTAATTTGGTTGACAAAAATGTAAATTATCTTAACAACGTAAAACGCTACACCAGTAAATATATTAATGATAATGCAGAGAATGAAAATAATATTTTATTTAAAAAAGCATTACTACGAAAATCAATTAGTAATCCCAAAAACATTTGGAACAATTTACTTTCATGGTTATTTATTAAACAAAAACAATATTCAAAAGCACTCGTTCAACGCAAGGCATTATTAGCTAGAGACATTAATAAATTAGGTGAAATTAATGAATTGGGTAAAATTGCATTAGAAAATGAAAACTATATAATAGCTAAAGAGTGTTTTGATTTAGTCATCGAAAAAACAAATTACCCAAGTGATAAATTTAATGCTATAAACAGTAATTTAAAAATAGCTATTAAAACCAAACAAGATAATATAGATAATCAATTTAAGCAGATTTTTAATAAATACGGAATCAATAAAAATACTTTTCGTACTCAAATCGAATATGCTAATTATTTAACTTTTACAAAAAACACTCCTGAAAAAGCTGTCTTAATTTTAGAAAAAGCAATGACTTTTGCTAATTCTAGATATACAAAAGCAATGGTAAAACTTAAACTTGGCGAAGTTTTAGTATATACAGGTAATTTTAACAAAGCACTAATTTATTTTTCACAGGTACAAACCAAATTTAAAAATCACTTTTTAGGACAAGAAGCTCGCTTTAAAGTAGCGCAAACTTCTTATTTTAAAAATGATTTTAAATGGGCTAAAGCACAATTAAAAATACTAAAAGGCTCTGCAACACAGTTAATTGCTAACGATGCTGCAAACTTGTTTTTAACAATTTCAGACAATGAACCAAAAGACAGCATTTCATCTGGGTTAAAAGAATATGCTAAAGCAGATTTATTAGCTTTTCAAAATAAAAATAAAAAAGCGCTTGCTCTTTTAACAACTATCATTACAAAATACAAAGGACAGCCTATTGAAGACGAAGCGCTATTTAAACAAGCAAAACTTTTTGTAAAAGAAGAAAAATATGATAATGCTATTTCTGCTTATAATAAAATAATAGCTTTAGATAAAAAAGGAATATATGTTGATGATGTATATTATCAATTAGCCGAATTATATAATACAAAATTAAATAACCCAGAAAATGCAAAAGAATACTATCAAAAGATTATTTTTGACCACGCTTCTAGCATCTACTTAGTTGATGCTCGCAAGAAGTATAGAAAACTAAGAGGGGATACAATATAATTAAGAAAATTAGCAATGTATATTTACAATATAACAATAAATATTGATGAAAGCGTGCATGAAGAGTGGTTAACTTGGATAAAAAATCACATTCCTGATGTTTTAGCTACTGGACGTTTTTTAAGTGCAAAATTAACACAAGTTTTAGTTGAAGAAGAAATGGGAGGAGCAACCTACTCTATTCAATATACAGCTAAGACACGTGAAGATTTAGATGATTATTATAAATACGATGCAGATAAGCTACGTACTGATGGTTTAAAAAAATTTGGCGATAAAATGTTAGCTTTTCGTACCGAGTTACAAATTGTAAATGAATTTTTTCCTACTGTAGCTAGTAACTAGAATAAAGAACCTAATTTATTAAGCACAAGACACTTTTTTAGCTCTTGCTCTTAATAAATTCTATCTGAAGAAAACATGACCGTAAGAGCAAAAAAACATTTAGGACAACATTTTTTAAACGATGAAGACATTGCTAAAAAAATAGCCGATTCATTAACAGGAAATGGTTATGATAATGTATTAGAAATTGGTCCTGGAATGGGAGTTTTAACTAAATATTTGTTAGAGAAAAAGCCTAAAGTTACGGTAATGGAGATCGATTATGATTCAGTTGCCTATTTAAAAGATACTTTTCCATTAGAACATATTAAGTTAGATACTACCTCTAAAAATTTTGAAATCATTGAGGGTGATTTTTTAAAGAAAGATTTAACGGATGTTTTCAAAGAAAAACAAGTAGCTATTATTGGTAATTTCCCCTATAACATTTCTACTCAAATTGTGTTTAAAGCAATTGAAAACAGAGAGTTTGTTCCTGAATTTGCAGGAATGTTTCAGAAAGAAGTAGCTAAAAGGATTGCAGAAAAAGAAGGAAGTAAAGTGTACGGAATTATGTCTGTATTAACCCAAGCTTTTTACGATGTAGAATATTTATTTACGGTACCTCCTACTGTTTTTAATCCACCCCCAAAAGTCGATTCTGGAGTTATTAGATTAATCAGAAAAGAAAATCATACATTACCTGTTGATGAAAAATTATTCTTTAGAGTCGTAAAAACTTCATTTAATCAACGAAGAAAAATGTTACGTTCTAGTTTAAAATCCTTCAATCTTTCTGATTCTCTAAGAGAAGATCCTATATTTACAATGCGCCCCGAACAATTATCGGTTCAGAAATTTATTGAATTGACAAAAAAAATAGCCAAAGACATTACCTAAAGGCTATTTAAAGTAAAGTGTAGTATTTTTAAATTAAACATTAAAAATATTTAAATCTCGATTATCGAGTAAAATTACAAAAGATGGCATTTGAAATCACCCAAGAACTTCTTGATAAAGTAACCAAGTACATCGGTGCTAAAAAAGACAAAGCTCTTAATGAGTTCTTTAACGAAATGCACCATGCCGATATTGCTGAAATTTTAGACGAATTGCCGTTTGAAGAAGCTGTATATATTATTCGCTTATTAGATAGTGAAACTACAGCAGAAGTGCTGATGGATGTTGATGATGATGTTCTTGAAAAAATATTAAAACAATTAACAGCAAAAGAAATTGCTGAAGAAATTGATGAACTTGATACCGATGATGCTGCCGATGTAATTTCTGGGCTTCCTGAGAAAAGGAAGAAAGCAGTAATGCAAGAAATTGTAGATGAAGAGCATGCCAAAGAAATTGTAGAATTATTACGTTATGATGACGATTCTGCTGGTGGGCTAATGGCAAAGGAACTGGTAAAAGTTAATGAAAATTGGTCAATTCCACGTTGTGTAAAAGAAATGCGAACTCAAGCAGAAGAAGTTACACGAGTACACTCTATATATGTAATTGATGATAGCGGAAAGCTAAAAGGTCGTTTGTCTTTAAAAGATCTATTAATGGCATCTACAAAGGCAACAATTGCCGAAGTATATATACCCAAAGTAGATTTTGTAAACGTAACAGATGAGGCTGAAGACGTTGCTAATATTATGCGTAAATACGATTTAGAAGCAATTCCGGTTGTTAATGAATTAGGTGTTTTAGTAGGTAGAATTACTATTGATGATATTGTTGACGTAATTAAAGAAGAAGCTGATAAAGATTACCAATTAGCTGCTGGTATTACACAAGATGTTGAAGCAGATGATACTATTTGGGAATTAACACGCGCACGATTACCTTGGTTATTCCTAGGGTTAATTGGTGGAGTTGGTGCCGCTAGAATTATGGGTTTTTTTGACGATGCTATTGCTGAGAACGCAATTCTTTTTATGTTTACTCCTTTAATTGCTGCAATGGCTGGTAATGTAGGAGTACAGTCATCTGCTATTATTGTACAAGGTTTAGCTAATGATGATGTAAAAGGTAGTATAACTGATAGATTATTAAAAGAAGTGTCCTTAGCAATGATTAATGGACTTGCTTTATCTATATTACTTTTCTTCTATGTTTTTATAGCTGAACAAGATATACATGTAGCTAGTGCTATTTCAATATCGCTTTTTGTAGTAATTATTGTTGCAGGTTTAATAGGTACTTTTATTCCATTATTTTTAAACAAACGAGGTATAGATCCTGCAATTGCAACAGGTCCCTTTATAACTACAAGTAATGATATTTTTGGTATACTAATTTATTTTTGGATTGCTAAAGTTATTATTGGATTTTAATCAATTTGCTCAATTTTAACCTTATCTAATAAGTTATCAATATCTTCTTTAGGTATAAAGCTTTTTAGCATTATTAACGCTCCAAAAACAATTAATAAAACCCCCATTCCTCGTTTTATCCTATAAATAACTAAAGGTGTCAATTTACTTTTTAGTTGCTTCGCTAATAATATCTTACCTAAATCAGTAAGCGCATACCCAAAAAGAATTGTTGCAAAATACCAAAATATAGAAGTAGGGTTCATATCTAATGTTGGACCAACAACTAAAATTACTCCCAACCAAGTTGCTAAAACACCAACATTAATAAAGTTTAACGCAAACCCCTTAAATAATAGCTTCAAATAATTATTACTCTCCATTATTTTAACATCAGGAACTGCCTCTCCCTCTTTCTTATTATTCTTATCTAAAAAGGTTATCAAGCCATATACAATAAGAATAAGCCCTCCTACCAAAAACAACCGAGGATCATCTTTAATTTTCTCTAATAAACTTCTACTTCCGTAATAAGCTATTAACATAAAAGAAATATCTCCTAAAATTACACCAACATCAAAAGCAATTGCTGCACGTGCCCCTTTTAAAATACTTGTTTTAATAAGCATAAAAAACACAGGCCCTATCATAAAAGACATAACAAAGCCTATAAAAAAAGCATTCTTTAAATCGTAAAAATCCATTATTTAATAAGGTATATTTTTAACTACTAAACATCGTCGAAATCGAGTACTACTTTTGGTGTTGTTGGATGTGCCATACAAGTTAAAATAAAGCCTTCTTCTATTTCTTCATCTGATAAAATAGAATTCTTAGACATTACAGCTTTACCTTCGGTAACTTTTGCAATACAACTACTACAAACTCCTCCTTGACAAGAATATGGTGCATCTAATTTATTACGTAAAGAAGCAGACAAAAGTGTATCTGTTTTTTCCATTGAAAAAGTCGTTTCTTCATCATCTAATAAAACAGTAATTTCCGATTTTCCATCAGGATAATTTATTGGAATTTCTTTTTCTGTAGAACTTGCAGTAAACAACTCAAAATGAACATTCTCTTTAGCTATTCCGTTTTCTTGTAAAGTTTCAGACACCAAGTTAATCATTTGTTCTGGTCCACATAAATATGCTTGATCAAAAGAAATATCTTTATGAATTTTTTTCATAAAATAATTAACGTGATTTTCATCTATTCTTCCTAGTTTACTATCGCTCCTAACCTCTTTACTAAAAATATAATGTAAATTAAATTGGGTAGGGTATTTCTCTGCTAAAGTGTTTAATTCAGTATAAAAAATAGTGCTCTCTGCTTTTTTATTACCAAAAACTAACGTAAAAGTTGATGATGGCTCGTTTTCTAGCACAGCTTTTATCATTGATAAAACAGGTGTAATTCCACTACCTGCAGCAAATGCTATATAATTTTTATCTTCTAACGGTTCAAGTATAAACTTCCCCTCTGGTTCAGAAACTTCTAAAACCGTATTTTCTTCTAGTTTAGTTGTTGCGTATGTTGAAAACACTCCTTTTTCAACAGCTTTAACGGCAACTTTAATTTGATTACTGTTTGGTGAAGCACATATAGAATATGCTCTTCTAACCTCTTTATTATTTAAAGTTGTTTTAATAGTAATGTATTGTCCTGCTATAAAAGTATATACTTTTTTTAATTCTGCAGGAACCGTAAATAATATAGATACAGCATCAGTTGTTTCTTTTATTATTTTTTCAATATTTAATTTATGAAATGTAGACATTTATTCGGTTTAGAACCACAAAAATAAGAAATCATAAGGGAACCATTTGTTACAGTAAGCATAAAATAATACATAAGATTATTATACATAAGAAAATTATGTATATTTGTATACCTAAGTTTTTTAGGTATAAAGCAAAAGTTTGTTCTTATGGGAAATCAAAAATTATATAAAGGTTCTTTACAAACTATCATTTTAAAGCTATTAGCACAAAATGATAAAATGTATGGTTATGAAATTACTCTAAAAGTAAAAGAATTAACCAAAGGGGAATTAAAAATTACCGAAGGGGCTTTGTATCCTGCCTTACATAAATTGGAAGCTGAAGGTTTGTTAGATGTAGAGGTTGCTAAAGTTGGTAATCGTTTGCGTAAATATTACAAGTTAACCGAAATCGGCACGAAAGAAACCGCTAACAGGTTAGCCGAAATGCAAGAGTTTTTAAAAACAATGCAGCAATTAGTGAATCCTAAATTTAGTTTAGAATAAGATGGAATTAACGAAAGAACAAATACAAAGAGTGGATAAATATTTAGATGTAAAAGGTGTAAAATTTATCGATTTTAGAATTGAGATATTTGATCATATTATCTCTCAAATAGAACAACAATTAGTAATAGGAAATGCTGATTTTAAAACTGCTTTTGATCAAGTAACCAGTGAATGGAATAAACAACTGGATGAAACAAGTAGTTGGATTTTTGGGTTCGTATATCCTGCCCCTAAGGTTGTAATTAATCGAGCCAAGAAAATTTTTATTCCTTATTTTATTATTTCTTTTTTAATAATATTCCTATCCATTCTTTTTAAGAAAATAATAATTAATGATATAATGGGATATTTTACTTTTTTCTTAACAATAATATTTCTACTCATTTCCATATTTTACACTCTTAAAATATGGAAATCGAAAGAAAAAACGGTCTATAATTTCATTATAAAAACACAAATTTTAAATTTTTCTATAGTGCCTATAATTATAATTGACTTTTCTATTAATGATTTTTTTAACGTAAGTATTTTACTTTATATGGGTGTATTTACTTATTATTCTAGGCGATTCTACAAAAAGCATCAACAAGAAAAAAAGAAATATTCTTTATTAATGAATTAATTTACTCTAAAACTTATTTCACTATTTTTTACCATCAACAATAATAACAATTTCGCCTTTAGCGGGTTTCTCTGTATAATATGATAACACTTCTGTTACTGTTCCTCGTTTGGTTTCTTCAAACAATTTTGTCAATTCTCTAGAAACTGATATTTGTCTGTCTTCTCCAAAATACTCACCAAAATGAGTTAAGGTTTTTAATAATTTATGGGGGCTTTCATAAAAAATCATGGTGCGCGTTTCTTCTGCTAAAAAAGTTAAACGCGTTTGCCTTCCCTTTTTCACAGGTAAAAATCCTTCGAAAACAAACTTATCATTTGGTAAACCAGAATTTACTAAGGCAGGTACAAAGGCAGTTGCTCCAGGCAAACAATCAACCTCAATATTATGTTGCACACAAGCTCTTGTTAATAAAAAACCAGGGTCGGAAATTGCAGGTGTTCCAGCATCAGAAATTAATGCACAAGTTTCCCCATTTTTCAACCTATTTAAAACACCATCTACAGATTTATGCTCATTATGCATATGATGACTGTACATTTGTGTACTAATTTCAAAATGTTTTAATAATTTTCCGCTTGTACGCGTATCTTCTGCTAAAATAAAATCAACTTCTTTTAAGATTCTAAGTGCTCTTAAGGTAATATCTTCTAAATTTCCAATAGGTGTAGGCACCAAATACAATTTACTCATACAGCAAAGCTACAACAAAGTTTTAGTACATTTGCGCTATGCCAAAAAAGCTGTTAAATAATATTAACCTACCTTCTGATCTCAGAAAATTATCTACTAATAATTTACCATTAGTTGCTAAAGAGTTACGCGAGTTTATTATTGATATAATAGCTACAAAAGAAGGTCATTTAGGTGCTAGTTTAGGGGTTATAGAACTTACTATTGCTTTGCATTATCTATTTGATACTCCAAATGATCAATTAGTTTGGGATGTAGGCCACCAGGCTTATGGACATAAAATCTTAACAGGAAGAAAAGATCTTTTTCATACCAATCGCCAATTAGATGGTATTTCGGGTTTCCCTAAACGAAGCGAAAGTGAATACGATACTTTTGGTGTTGGACATTCGTCAACTTCAATTTCTGCTGCCTTAGGAATGGCTATTGCTTCGAAATTACAAGGGAGTAATAAACATCATATTGCAATTATTGGTGATGCTTCTATTGCAAGCGGAATGGCTTTTGAAGCTTTAAATCATGCTGGTGATACCAACGCAAACTTATTAGTAATTTTAAATGATAATGCAATAGGTATTGATCCTTCAGTTGGAGCATTAAAAGATTACTTAACAAGAATTAAATCAATACGATCAGATATTGAACAGCATAATATTTTTGAAGGTTTAAACTTTGATTATTCTGGTCCAATAGATGGGCACAATTTCGAAGAACTTTTATCAGAGTTAGAACGTTTAAAACAAGTTAAAGGCCCTAAATTTTTACATATAATTACGACTAAAGGTAAAGGATTAAGGCAAGCGGAACAAGATCAAGTAAAATACCATGCCCCAGGTAAATTTGATAAAATATCTGGAGATGTATTACCAAAAGCAGTAAGTAAATTTACCAAATTTCAAGATGTCTTTGGCAAAACCATTGTTGAACTAGCTCAAAAAAACAATAAAATAGTAGGTATTACACCTGCAATGCTAACCGGTAGTTCTTTAAAGTTAATGTTAGATGAATTTCCTGAGCGTACTTTTGATGTAGGTATTGCCGAGCAACACGCTGTTACATTAGCTGCTGGTATGGCTACACAAGGGATTATTCCTTTTTGTAATATTTACTCTACATTTTTACAGCGTTCTTTCGATCAAATAATACACGATGTTGCCTTACAAAATTTACCCGTTATCTTTTGTTTAGACAGAGCTGGTTTGGTTGGTGAAGATGGTGCTACACATCATGGAGTATTCGATTTAGCATACTTACGTTGCATACCCAATTTAATTGTTTTTGCTCCGCGTAACGAAATAGAATTACGTAATAGTATGTACACTGCTCAGTTAGGTTTAAAAAAACCGATAGCTATTCGTTACCCTAGAGGAAAAGGTAAATTAGAAGATTGGCAACTTCCTTTTGAAAAAATAGAAATTGGTAAAGGAACGTGTTTAAAGAAAGGTACTCAAATTGCAATATTATCTATTGGAACAATTGCTAATAATGTAATAGATGCTATAAACAACCTTAAAAATAATACCGATGTTGCTCATTATGATATGCGCTTTGTAAAACCTTTAGACAAGGAGCTATTAAATGTAATTTTCAATTCTTTTGATAAAATAATCACAATAGAAGACGGAACAATAGTAGGTGGTTTTGGAACTGCTATTTTAGAATATGCTGCTGAAGATAATTATAAAGGAACTATTAATATTTTAGGGGTTCCTGATAACTTTATTCATCACGGAACTGTTAAAGAACTTCAATTTCAATGTGGAATTGACATGCAAAGTATTTTAGAAAAAATTATTAAAATAAAAACGGATTACTAATTAAGTAACCCGTTTTTTTAATCTTTCTCTTTTATTAAAATTATTCCTTAATTATCTTTTTAGATAATTTCATTTCTCCCAAATTATTATATATTCTAATAATATGAATTGAATTTTCTGGTAATTTAGAAATATTTATTGATTTATTAAAAATAGGCGCTTCAAGTATAATATTACCTGACAGATCTAATATTTTTGCTGTCCATAAAGCAGTATTATCTTTTATTCCATTAACAAATAAAATATCAGATGCAGGGTTTGGATAAATACTTATATCAGATGCTAAAGACATTTCTTTTTCTCTAGCAGGAGTATTATTCAAGCAAATTTGTTTTGTTTCTGAGCTAGTAAAAGTTCCTCCTGATGCCATTATTATACTATTGTTTTTTGTTATTTTATAAGAACCACTTCCATAACTACAGCAAATTCCATCTCCATAAGCATCATTAATAGTAAAATCATAACATCCCACAGGTAAACATTTTGATACTGAAACAGATTCCCCATTAGCTTGGGTATAATTATTTCCACTTAATACAATATCTCCAGTACTATTTTTTAACGACCATGAAGTTTCTTTTGAATATTTATCAAATACAATAGTTACAGTTACATCTTCACAAGTTCCTCCACCTCCTCCTGAGTCAGCTGTTGTATAAGAAATAACTAATTTAGGAGCTTTTGTACTACTTCCTTCGTATGATTCTGCTGTACGTTCTCCTGTTCCTGAGATATAAAACATCATTGAATTATTAGTATTCCAACTCGATTTATTAACAATATGTTGTACTAATGTTTTTAAATCTGGTGTTCTTTCCCCTGTTCCTGAAGCACCTATTGTATTCCATGAACTAGGCCCCCAATTAACTGATTGATTATAATAACTTCTTGAAGTAATGCTAGAATTTTGAGTTGTTATATTTTGGGCATTTGATGAATCTTCAACTTTAATTGCAAGTGAGGTACTACCTGAGTTCTTTTCGTCTACCGTAAATTGAATATAAGCATTAGTTATAGTAGCACTTTTAGGTATGTTTAAATTTCTAAACAATAAACCAACATGTTGGTTTCCCTTGCTAGAACCATCATATACTAATTCTAAATCTGTACTATTCAAATACATTTTACCTGATGATTGATATTGTTCAGCATCATCATTACCACTACTAATTATTGATGTTATTGTTTTTGAAATTGCTCCTACAAAAACTGATACTTCTTCTGAAGCTTTTTCATTTCCTTCATTATCTATCGCTATTGCTTTTAAGGTATATGACTGATTATTATTACTAGGCGTCCAATTTGTAGAATAAGGCAAACTTGTATCCGTGTTAACTAAAGCATTATTTACATAAAATTTCACATTAGTTATAGTTCCATCACTATCAGTTGCAGCAGCTGTTATTGTCATTGGTATATTAACTGTATGACTAGATCCATTTGCTGGAGCAGTAATTGCAACCTCTGGATAACTTACATTCGTACTTGTAATAGTTACCACACTACCGTTAGATGGATTCCAGATATCTAAGCTAGAAGGAATAGTAAAAGGATTATCATTAGAAACAGATCCTACGCTATTAGCATTATCAACTTTAATTGTTCTAATTTCAATTTTAGACTCTTCAACAAAAACCCATTTAAACTGATTAAAAGTACTATTATTCCTTGTCCAATTTTTACCATCATTTGAAGAACGTAAAGGAGCACCCCAGCAGCCTTCTCCTACATAAATGGTTCCGTTTGCATCATCTCTTGTAAAGCCTTCATCACAGCCACTACCACTTGAGCAAGGTTTTACTGGCCATGTTGTTTTTACCGTATGCGAATCTGATTCAAAAACTAAATTCACCCCTTTATTATAAAATAATTGAGACCAATTTGAGTATTCATCATTTCCTTCAGATTTTGAAGATACATGAGGTCGCATAGGTTTATGATATTGAGCAGACTTCCATATTGATGTATTTGAATTTAAACTTTGATTTAACCAAGAGTATTGATTACCTCCTGCAGAAATCTCAGAGTTTAACGTGTAAATAGTATATAGGTTATTCCCAAATGTAACATCATAATAAACATTAGTTGATGGCACATTAAATAAATTATAAATACTATTATTTGATCTTTCGTGATTTCCCCTTGCAGGAACTATTGGAAACATTCTTCCGTCGGTAGCAATTGTATTTTGCCAATCGTTAAACCAATTTATCCATTCTGAATTTGAATCTCCATTTGTCATATCACCTCCAAAAAAAACAGCTGTAGGTTTTAATTTAGCAACTAATGAATTGGCATTATTTCTTGTTGATCTATTGTTTCTAGAATCTCCACCTGCAATAAACGACATCTTTTCATTAACACTTGGAGCCGTCTTAAACCAATAACGATTACTGGTACCTTCGCTATCTTTAATAACAAAGTAATAATTTGTGTTTGGTGTTAAACCAGTAAGTTTAGTAAATCTATTATTCATTCCTTTATAAGAAACTGAACGATCTACAATTTTTGAACTTGGATAACTTGACCAAGTCGTTCCAAAATCTGTTGTTCCATAGTATACTATTGGGTTTGATCCAGAAATTTGATTCCAACCAATCGTTATAGTTGTAGCTGGGTTATCTGTAATTATTAGTCGATACTTATCATTAGACGCATAACTAGTAAGAGCTACAAAAAGTAGCAGTTTTAAAAAGTAAATTTTCATTTTTGAGGGACTTTAATTGTTTGTTAAAATTTTAAATACAAATGTATTTTCTTTTATAAATATAATATAACTAAAAAAAAACATTATTATTATAATAAACTAAAATACAATATGTTAACTGTAAATGTGTTATTATTTAACCTATATTTAATAACAATAAAAGTCTCTTTTTTATATTTGTTAAAAATCTTTTTTATGAATCGAATTACCCTTCTCAATTTTTTAAAAATTAGTTCTTTTTTTATCTTCTTTGGTAGAGCATACCAACATTTATTCTGGGATGCTCCTTATAGGAGTTTATTTTGGGATCAACAGCTCTTAGAACCCATAGTTAATTTTTTTTTTAATACTTCTTGGCATGAATACGCAACCAATTTAAATACTGACCATGCTATTCAATTTTTAACCAGGAGTATTGGTGTATTGTATACATTTTGTGCCATAATTTCACTTACAATTAATAAACATTCAAAAAAATGGGAATATATTGTATTAAAGATTGGAGCAGTAAGTATGATATTATTAGCTTTAATTATTACTAAAGAAAAGTTCTATCACTTAATTATGTTTTTTGAGCATACAATTCAGTTTGGAGTACCGATTGTATTACTATATTATTTAAAAAATGAAAATACTGCTCTTCTAATTTTTAATGTAAAAATTTTTATTGCTTTGGCTTTTATTTGTCATGGAATGTATGCTGTTGCTATTTTTTACCCCTTACCTGGCAATTTTGTAACGATGACATTAAATATACTTCCAGTAACAGAAACAACTGCTAAGAATCTTTTATTTATAGCAGGTATTTTAGATTTCATTATTGCAATAACTCTTTTTGTTCCTAAAATTTCCAAAATTGCTTTAATATATGCAAGTTTTTGGGGGTTTATAACTGCTTTTGCTAGGATTGTAAGTGGATTAAGTTATGATGTATCATTTAGTATTTTACATCAATACATGTATTTAGTAATTTTTAGATTACCACACGGACTTATTCCTTTATTAGTTTACATGTATATATCAAAAAGAAATGCAGGAAAATCTATAACAGTTATAGTTTAAAATATACTTTAGTATTAAATATTAATAAAAAAGCGAACTATAAACAGTTCGCTTTTTTTAAAATAATCTTTATTCAATAATTTATAGTTACTCTACATTAAATGTTATAGGTAAAGTATAACCAACCTTAACGGGTATCCCCCTATGTTTACCTGGTTTCATTTTAGGGAGCAACTTAACAATTCTAATAGCTTCCTCTTTTAATTTTGGATGGGGCGCTCTAGTATTAATACTCTCGACAATACCATCTCTTCCAATTTTGAATACTACATAAAGTCTTTTTCTTCCAGAAGAAAGGTCACCTGAAGTACATTGTTCTTCTTTCTTACCTGTCTTTTTATTTATAACAATTTCTTTTTCTAAACATTTAACCAAATCAATATCAAAATGCTTCTGAACATGTTTAGTTATCATTGAGTTAAAACATTTTTTTCTTTCATTATTTGTACTTAAACCATCGCAATTAGGGTGAATAGGAGCTTCTTCTATAAGAGCAAAAGGTACATCAGATATTACTTCTTCACTCTCAATTTCAACTTCTTCAATCTCAATTTCAACTTCTTCAATTTCTTCTTGAGAGTAAGCAAAAAAGCTAGATAATAATAATAATACTAGTAATAAATTTTTCATAGTTTTTTAATTTTATGCCGTAAATATAAGTTTTTATATCAAAAAAAAAGCGAATCATTACTGATTCGCTTTTTTTATAACATAAATTATTTTCTTAGTTTTTCAATGCCTCTGCACCACCAACAATTTCTAGAATTTCATTTGTAATTGCTGCCTGACGTGCTTTGTTATATGTTAATAATAACTCATCACGTAGTTCAGTTGCATTATCAGTTGCCTTATGCATTGCAGTCATACGAGCACCATGTTCTGAGGCATAAGAATCGCGAATTGCTTTGTATAATTGTGTTTTTAATGATTTAGGGATTAACGCTAAAACAATTTCCTCTTTTGAAGGTTCAAAAACATAATCTGAACTAATACTTTCGTTACTTTCAATTGGCTCAATTGGTAAAAATTGCTCTAATTGAGGTAATTGCGTTGCAGCGTTTTTAAATTGATTGTAAACAAGTTCTATCTTATCGTAGGCACCAGTTACATATAAATTCATTAAATTATCTGCAATTTCTGCTACATTATCAAAAGTTAAATCATCAAAAATATCATTTCTATTTTCGATAACATTGTGTTCTTTTGATAAAACATCATCTCCTTTTTTACCTATCGTAAACAAATCAACAGTAACTCCATTGTATTTCTCATCGATAGCTTTTATTGTTCTTTTAACAATAGAAGAGTTAAAGCCACCACATAAACCTCTGTTAGAAGTAATTGTAACCAATAATACCTTTTTTACTTCTCTTTGTGTTGAATATTCTCCACTAGCATCACTATCTAAAGTGGCGCTTAAGCTTTGTAATAATTCAGTAAGCTTAGATGAATACGGACGCATTGCTGTAATTGCATCTTGAGCTTTCTTCAACTTTGCAGCCGATACCATTTTCATGGCAGAGGTAATCTGCATTGTTGATTTTATAGAAGTAATTCTGTTACGTATTTCTTTTAAGTTCGCCATACGAATTGGATTGATTATTAAATATTAAGTATTGAAAATAATTTTCAATACTTAATATTAAAGTCTATTGTTAAGCTGAAAATTTAGCTGAAATTTCTTTTGCAGCTGCTGTTAAAGTATCTGTTACTTCTTCAGTTAATTTACCTGCTTTTAAAGTATCTAGAGTATCTCTATGCTTAGCATTTAAATAATCTATATAATCTCTTTCAAATTCTTTTACCTTGTTAACTGGTACTTCTTTTAACAAGTTTTTAGAACCTGCATAAATGATTGAAATTTGATCTTCTACTGTATAAGGATCGTTCTGTGCTTGCTTTAAAATTTCAACATTACGTTGACCTTTAGAAATCACATTCATTGTAGCAGCATCTAAATCTGAACCAAACTTAGCAAACGCTTCTAATTCACGATATTGTGCTTGATCTAATTTTAAAGTACCTGATACTTTTTTCATTGCTTTAATCTGAGCGTTACCACCAACACGAGATACAGAAATACCTACGTTAATTGCTGGACGAACACCAGAGTTAAATAAATCTCCATCTAAGAAAATTTGTCCATCTGTAATCGAAATTACGTTTGTTGGAATATATGCTGAAACGTCTCCTGCTTGTGTTTCAATAATTGGCAATGCAGTTAAAGAACCTCCACCCTTTACAATTCCTCTTAAAGAATCTGGTAAATCATTCATTTCACTAGCAATTTTATCATCATTGATTAATTTTGCAGCACGTTCTAATAATCTTGAGTGTAAATAAAATACATCTCCAGGATATGCCTCACGTCCCGGTGGTCTTCTTAATAATAAAGAAATCTCACGGTAAGCAACAGCTTGTTTTGATAAATCATCAAATACAATTAAAGCTGGTCTACCAGTGTCTCTGAAAAATTCTCCAATTGCTGCTCCAGCAAACGGTGCATATACTTGCATTGCTGCAGGATCAGATGCATTAGCTGCTACAATTGTAGTATAAGCCATTGCTCCTTTATCTTCTAACATGTTAGCAATAGCAGCTACTGTAGAAGCTTTCTGACCAATTGCAACATATATACAATAAACTGGTTTCCCAGCATCATAAAATTCTTTTTGATTTAAAATGGTATCAATAGCAACTGTTGATTTACCAGTTTGACGGTCACCAATAATCAACTCACGTTGACCACGACCTACAGGAATCATTGCATCAATAGATTTAATACCAGTTTGCATTGGCTCAGTTACAGGCTCACGATAAATAACACCTGGAGCTCTACGCTCTAAAGGCATTTCGTAAGTTGTTCCTTCAATAGGACCTTTACCATCAATAGGTTGACCTAATGTGTTAACAACACGTCCAACAATACCTTCTCCAGCTCTTAAAGAAGCAATTCTTTCTGTACGTTTTACAGTAGATCCTTCTCTTACACTTGTTGAAGCTCCTAATAATACAACACCTGCATTATCATCTTCTAAGTTTAATACGATACCTTCTAATCCGTTGTCGAATTCTACTAATTCACCGTATTCTACATTAGACAAACCATAAACACGAGCAATACCATCACCTACTTGTAATACAGTACCTACTTCGTTTAACGTTGCTTTCGCTTCGAAATTTGTTAATTGTTCCTTTAAAATTGCTGAAACTTCAGCTGGTTTAATTGCTGCCATCTTATTTCTTTTGATGTATAATTAAATTTGAGGAATATAATGACTATTGTCAAATTCTCTTCTTAGTTGACTCAGTTGATTAGAGATACTTGCATCATATTGCACATCTCCAACACGTAAAATAAATCCTCCTAAAATAGTTGGATTTACTATATTTTCTATACCTGCGCTATTTCCTGTAATTTCTACAATCTTAGCCTGTATTTTATCTTCTAGTTCTTTTGTTAAAGCTACTGCTGTAGTAACTTTAGCAACCTGTATATTTTTATCGTAATCGTAAATTATAGAGTATTGCCTAGCAATAACTTCTAATATCATCATACGTTTATTTTCTTCTAATAAGTTAAATAAACCTTTTATGATAGTATCTACTTTTTCTCCAAAAAGTGCATTTAAAACCTTACGTTTATCTGCTGCTTTAACTACAGGACTTTTAAGCATTCTTTTTAAGTCACTACTTCCTGCAATAGTACCTGCAATAAACTTCATGTTATCGTTTACTAAAGAATCGTTATTTGTTTCTTTAGCTAGGTTTAATATTGCTTTTGCGTAACGTAATGCTGGTCTTGCTCCTTTCATCTACTTAATTAGTTTAAAGTAACTTCTTTTAACATTCCTTCAACAAGCTTTAATTGCTCATCGCTAGATGTTAATTCTTTTCTTACTAATTGTTGTGCTATATCTATTGATAAATCAGCTACGCTTTTCTTTAACTCAGCAATTGCAGATTGTTGCTCTTGCTTTATTGTTGCTTTAGCATTTTCTATCATAAGAGAAGTTTGCTTTTGTGCTTCTTCTTTAGCTTCAGCAAGAATATTTTCTTTAATATCACGAGCATCTTTCATCATTGCATCTCTTTCTTCTCGTGCTTCTTTTAATAATCTATCATTATCAGCTTGTAAATTTTGCATTTCTTTACGAGCATTCTCAGCTTGATCTAATGCATTTTGAATACCTTCTTCTCTCTCATTTAAAGCAGATAGAATAGGCTTCCAAGCAAATTTCATCATTAAAAAAATCAAGATTAATAAGATAAAAGCTTGCATTGCAAACAACCCTATTGAAAAATCATTAAAAATTTCCATATTACTTAATTTTGTGTTTTTTTTTATTGTTTAATAAAACACTTCTGCAACCAACCGTTGCAGAAAGTGTTTCTTTTAACTTCCTGGATTATTATCCTAAAAGTAAAGCACCGAATGCTAAACCTTCTAATAATGCTCCAATAATAATCATTGCAGTTTGGATTTTCCCAGCTGCTTCAGGTTGACGAGCAATAGCTTCCATTGCGCTACCACCAATTTTTCCTAATCCTAATCCTCCTCCGATTACGATTAAACCTGCTCCTATTAAATTAAGACCTGTCATAATAATTGATTTATATTAAATTAAACAAAATTTTATTCTACTTTTCTAATGATGCTCATGCTCTTCAACAGCCATACCAATAAACAATGACGATAACATTGTAAATATATAAGCTTGTAAGAACGCTACTAAAACTTCAATCAATGTCAAAAACAATGTTAAGAAAACAGAAATACCTGTAGCACCTGCTGTTCCAAATTTTGCTTTTAATGTTATCATTAAAGCTGCAATACCCATTACTACGGCATGCCCAGCTGTAATGTTCGCAAATAAACGAACAAATAATGAAAATGGTTTTGTTAGCATACCTAATACTTCAATAGGTGCTAAAACAAACTTCATTAACACTGGTACACCTGGCATCCAAAAAATGTGCTTCCAATAATCTTTATTCCCTGAAAACTGAACTATAATAAAGGTAAACAATGCTAAACATACTGTTACGGCTAATTGACCTGTAACATTAAATCCTAACGGAGTTAACCCTAGTAAATTAGACACCCAGATAAAAAAGAAAACGGTTAACAAGAACCCCATAAATTTACGGTAATGTTTCTCTCCTATATTTGGTCTTGCAATTTCATCTCTAACATATAAAACTAAAGGCTCCAATACTCTTGCAAAACCTGTTGGAATTGCACCTTTCTTATACCCTTTAGCTAATGATCTAAAGCCAAAAATCATTAACAAACCTACTAACAACATTCCAAACACACTCTTTGTAATAGAAAAATCTAATAACTTATGTGCCTTTATCGGATGATGCTCTTCATCAAAAGAAACTGAAGTAGTTCCTTCTTCTAATTCGTAAATTTTACTATGTACTTTAGCTAATTTAACACCTCCTGCGTCTACAACAACATGGCCATCATCATTGTGATGAAATGCTGAAGACATAAAGGTCTTTAACCCTTTACTTGTCCAAACAATCACTGGCAAGGGAAAACCAATATGCTTTCTCTCATTTGCATCATTTGTATATGAAAACAAAGAGAAATCATGCGAATCTGCTAAGTGATGCTTTTTATAAGCTTCTATTTCTTCTTTTGTGTTTATACGACCTCCATCTTGTGAAATCGGATCTCCTCCATCAGCAAAAACTGAAAAAGAAGTAAAAACTATTGTAAGTAATGTTAAAAACTTGATAGATTTTTTTGCTATCATCATATCTTTAATTTGAATATACGATTAAGGTCTGTAAATTTCCGTGCAAAGGTACATATTGTAATTAAAACTACAAACCGTTTTTGACCTTAGTTTTTTGATAATTTATCATCAAGCTAAAATAGTCAATAAAAAAAGTGAACTACTTGCTATTCAACAACTTTGAAACAGCTATTGCTTCTGTTATTAAAAAAATAAATAATGGAATTACCAAGGATACTCTTTGAGATTTTGCAAGTTCATCACCTGCAAATACAGAGTCTTGAAAAATTAAGACAAAAAAACCAATTTTTAAAAGCATCAAAGCTAAATAACCATAGCCCGCTTCATTGGGTAATTTGCTAGCAATAAGTTCTAGTATTACATATACTAAAGCTGTTGCGATTACATGAAATAGATATACAAAAAACAAAGAAAAAGGTAGTATAACATCTCTTATACTTAAAAAAAAATTGTGTGAAGTATAACTCACTGCGAATAGTAAAACTAAAGCTGTGATAAAATACAAAATGCGTTTAATCATTATTACTTGGATATTTTTGAAACTTGACGAATTACAGAAAACATTGCTAAAAAAACTGCTGTAAGTGTACATATTTTAGAATACAACTCTACATCATTTGGAAACTTATAATCTAACCATTCGCCTAGTAAATTACCAAGATAAATGGTTAAGCCCATTTGAAAAGCAATACTAGTAAACCGAAAGTATTTATTAAGCGGTTTTTTCTTTGCCTTTTTGCTCATTATTTTTCATTTCTTTTACGGCTCCTTTCATTGAACAAGTTGCATTAAATGAAGCACCTGGCTCTACTGAAAGCTTACCTATAATAACATCTCCATTAATATTTGCTGAAGTTTTTACAGTTAATGTATTTGAAACTATTAATTCTCCAGAGAATTTACCTTCAATATCGGCATTTGTACACTCTACCTTACCTTTAATAAATCCTGTTTCTCCAATAATAACCCTACCATTGGTTTTAATGGTTCCTTCTAAAGTTCCGTCAATTCTAAAATCACCTTCTGAAATAATCTCTCCAGAGATCTGTGTGTTTTTACCTACTATATTTCTTTCTGAAACTTTATTCTCATTTGTTTTCTTACTTTCTTTACTAAACATATTTAGGGGAATTTGGGTTTTACTTCTTTAACTGTGCTAATATTTCTTTCGCCTTTACACCTTCTTCTTTATTTGCATAACCAATTGCAACGAATTCTAATGCTTTTTTATAGAGATCTCTACTTTTGTACTTCCCTATAGACAGAGCCTTTAAAAGTGCAAATTTAGGGATTAATTTCGAATTACTTGAAGCGATTGAAAAACTGTCTATCTCACGTACAGTTTCTTCAAACTTATTTTTTTTATATAAATAATAAACTTCTTTATATTTATTCAAAACGACATCTTCTTTTTTCGCTGTTGTTAATTTTTTAGTAGGGTTTACTATTACTTGAGCAAAAGTAGTTTCCGGGTACTTATTTAAAATAAGATTCTTATATTTTTTTGACTTCTCAACATTATTCACATCAGTATATATTTGATATAAATGATAGCTTATTGACAGCTCTAAATCTGTATTTAATTGCTCTTTTTGAAAACGCTCTAAATTTTTAATTGCAAGACTCGTATTTTTGAACTGCTCTTTATAAATTAAGCCTAATTGATATAAAGCGTCATTACGTGTTTTAGTTAATTTAGTTATTACATTTTTATCTGTTGGTATTTCATCTAAATACGTACTTAACTCATATCGTTTGTTTACAACAGGCTCTGTAGATTCTTCTACAATATCGTTGCTTATACTTGTCGATTTATCTGATAATCTCCAATTATCTTCTAAAGGACGCGTACCCCATGTTTTTTGAAAATCAGCTTTACCAAAACCTAAGGCTTGGGTATTATAAAAATACCATTTCCCTTTGTTACTTTTATTGTTTATTGATGTTCCACCACCAAAAGAACTTCCAAAATTTTGAGCATTTAATAACAACTGTTGTTTTTCTTCATCTTCTTTCTTTATCTTCTCTATGTAATTTTCAAAGAACAATGTTCGTTCATCGACATTCATAGCAACTAATTTAAGAATGCTATCATTATCTTTAACAAGATCTTCATACTTTCTTAGAGTAGTTAACCCTCTGTTTTTTCTTCTAACCCTTCTAATTCTTTTCTCTTGATCAAACTCTTTTGAAGTCGCTTGTAAAACACTATCGTAATATGAACCTGCCAATAAATATGCTTCTTTATCAAATGCAATATTACCTAACCGTTCATAAGCATATGTTTTTTGATAATTATTATTATTTTTCGCTTGTAATGATTTCTTAAAATACCCAATAGCTTTGTCTGTATTGTTTCTTCCTACTTCTAAAACTCCTGCTTGATAATATAAAGCGTTTAAAAACTTACGATTATCCGAATTTCTAATTAGCTTTTTTAGTTTAGCTAATACGACTATAGATGCTGAATCGTTTTCAGTATTTTTAGCCATTTCAATATTTGCTCGAATACGGTATTTATAAGGCGCTTTTTTAGTACTTGCTAATTTATTAAATACTACTCTTGCAGAATCTCTGTAATTTAACTCGCTATAGATTTGCCCTAAGACAAACATATTACGTGCAGACTGTTCTTTATTCTTAAATATTTTTGACGCTGCTGTTAAATGTGCTATTACTTTTTGAATCGTATCTGTTTTTTGATACGCCATTGCCATTGCAGTGTGAGCTTGTTCTCTTATTACGTCAGGTAGTTCTTCTTCGTTTTCTTCAACTTCCAACAAAAACTTTAAAGATTCTATTGCTAGTTTTTCATTATCTAAACGAATATTCGTTTTTGCTCTCCAAATTTTTGTCTCATTAATTAAACTTGCATTGGGATAATTTGCTATGATATAGTTAAAAGATTCTATTGCAGGAATAAAACGTTGTGTATAATATCTCGATTTTCCTAGTAATAAATAAGCATCGTCAATTTGGCGATTTTTCTCATATCCATTCACATTCATTGAATGTTTTTGAATTGCTTTTACCGCTTTTTCTTCCGCTTTATCAAATAATGTTAAAACTTCAACCTCCTCTTCTTCTTCATCGTTAAAACCAGTACCAGGTTGTATTGCAGATAATACTATCTCTTTTTCATCAAAAGTAATTGGTTCTAATTGTAAGCGCTTCCAAAAGTTATCTTTATGTTTGTTTTCAACCTCTTCTAAACCCTTTAAATATGCTTGCTCTCCATTAAAAAGTATGTTATACTTTGTAGTTAGTGCATGAAAATTTCGATTTAAAAAAGCATCTTTTTTTACGCTACATGAATACACAATAGCTAAAAGAAGATTGAAAACTAAGAATTTAGATAGTTTTTTCATATAGTTATGCTTTTACTGTACAACAGTAATATTAATAAGTTTATTGTACGTAAAAGCGTAAAAATAGCAATAAAAAGATAATTTTTAGGCACCTTATAAGATTTAAAATATGTCTAGGCTATTAAAAAACACATTTACTCTTGCCTTTAACTTTTTTTTAGCCTGTATAATTTATTATATTTAAACAGAAAAATAGCTTTCTAATTCTTTTAAAGTTTCTGGTGAAGTATTAATATCTTTTACCAAATTACCTTTATCTAAGACAACTATTCGTTCACAAACATCAGTTACATGGCTTAAATCATGACTAGAGATTAATATTGTAACTTCTTTATTATCTGTTAAAGATTTCAACATATTTTTTAATCTAATTTGAGTTGTTGGATCTAAATTAGCAAAGGGTTCGTCTAAAATTATTACTTGTGGGTTTCCCATCATTGCAGCTACAATTCCTGCTTTTTTTTGATTTCCTTTACTTAGATCTCGTAAGTACTTTTTCTTTCCTAAAATCTCATCATTAAAAAATTCTTTAAACTTACTTACAAACGCTTTTACATCGGCTTTATTCATCCCTCGTAAATCACCAATAAATTCAAAATATTCTTGAGGTGTTAAATATCCTATTAAAAAAGATTCATCAATAAAAGAGCCCGTAAAGGTTTTCCAATCTTCACTTTTATTTACTACAATTTTGTTATTTACTATTTCACCAGTAGTCGGACGGATTAAGTCTAATAAAATATTAAAATATGTTGTTTTACCTGCTCCATTATTCCCTACCAAACCAAAACTTTGTCCTTTTGGAATTTCTAGACTTTCAATATTTAAAACTTGAGAGGCTCCGTATTTTTTTGTAAGATTTATTGTTTGTATCATAATTTCTTGTATTAATTTTCTTGATCAAATGCGTTAATCATAGCATATTTTTTGGCTACATAAGTTTTTGTAATTGCTTTCATTAATTTTTCATGAAGTACAATACCTGTTAATCCTAAAACGATTAAAACTGTAATTGCTACTTCAAAATTTACCAACCAATTTACGAATGCAAATAATGCCATAGGAACTACCATTAGCGGGATACCTATTAACCACTGAACTGCTCCTGTTCCTTGATAATTAAAAGCTGCTTTTTGATCTAAATTTATTTTTTTTCGATTAAACGAACCTCCATACATAATTACATGTGAGTTTACACCAATATTGTAAATAGCAGCTGCAAAATGTGCTACTAAAATTTTCCACCCGAAATACACATAAGGTATTCCTAAAACAAACAAGATTATTACACTAATGGCCATTAAGGTGAACTTAGATTTTAAATAACGTTCATATTTAAAATTCTGACTCATTAGCATTTTGTAATAACCACTATCCCAAGCAGGAATAAATTGACCAAAATTAATTAAGAATGCTCCTGTTGAAAATATACCTATAAACGCAAAAAAGAATTCTTTATCGGCATATTCTGGCTGAGGGTAAAAGAATAAACCATATAGAAGACCTATCACTAAAATTGGCAAGGTTGATTTTGATCGTTTATTTCTCATTAATAACTTTAAATCTAACTGCATAAATGGTGCAATATCACCAAACCTATTTGTCCAAGCCAAATCTGTAGGCTTTGCTTCTTCTATTTTTGTATCTACAGCACTATCAACATATAATTTATTTTTTAAAATAATGTAATTGTAATAATATAGAATTATTAGAATTGCTATTAGTACAAGTATTAATACTGGGTTTTTAGTAATTGCTAAAATTCCATTAGATACTAACTCTGAAAAAGAAACCAGTTGAAAATAATCTAATGCAAAAATACTTCCTGAAATAGCTATTAAGGGTAAAAACGACAGATCAGTTTTTGCTGTCAAATTTTCAATAATAAAATTTAAAAAATTTACTATTAATACAATTATCATTAATGAAACTACCCAAACAACTGTTTCTGTAATATCATAGCCTTCTAATACTAAATTGACACCAAAAGGGATAATAGCAAAAAGCGGTAAAAAATTAAAAAAAGATATTGCTGATTTACCTAAAACATAATTTACAATTTTACTTCTTTTAATAGGTAATGTTAATAATGGTTTTACTGTTATAATTGGTAATTTCTGAAGGAAAAAACGCATTATTAAATCTCCTAAAACCCAAAAGAATAAAAAACTATTTACTATTAAAAAAGGGTCTTGGTCTGGAAATATCTTCTGAACTCCTTTAAATAAAAAGAACCCGATGAGTAACATGTATGCTAACATAATTAATCCAAAAAAACCTAAAAGAATTTTAATTCCAATGCTTTTTTGCCAATAAGAAGATCGAAAATATTGTTTCCATTCTAAATTAAAAAAATGTGTAATCATTTGGTTAGTTATTAATTGATTGTTTATAAGTATGTTTCGTTAACTATTTGTTACATAAAAAAAGCATCAATTTTAAAAATTGATGCTTTTTACATATTGTATATACATTTGTTACTTACACCCATTGACAAATTACACCTCCCATTAAAGCTAGTGTTACAACCCAATATCCTACATTGATTGCAACATATTTAAAGCTTTTTCTTTCAAATAAAGATTTTGTTCCTATAATTGGCAATACAAAAAACAAACCCGTTATAACTCCATGTAATGCTCCGTGTTTAAAAGTTCTAAAACGGTCACCAAAATTACTCATAAACTCTTGAAAATACGTAAATCCTTTTCCAGATCCATTCATAAATTCTGGTTCGCCTGCTAAAGTTTGATAAACTCCAAATTGATGTATCACTAAAAACTGCATAAAAAAAGCAATTAATAAACTAAATACAAAACTAAGCCCAAAGATTAGTAACATATTGCCACCTTCTAGATCTTTCTTAGTAAAATTCATTTCTTTCATCCATTTGTCTTGAAATAACATAGGGCCATACCAAAGAAATCCCATAATCATAGGAATAAAAGCTGCACCTAAAAGTGCTAAATAGTTTGTTTCCATTATAAAAAGTTTATAGTTAATCTACTCAAATATAACGAAAAAGCATCAACTAAAAAGTTGATGCTTATAAGTAAACTCATAATTAAGGTTACAATTAATTTATTTTCATTGATTTTGCAATGGCCTCTAATTCAAAAAGAAAATCACGTTTATTAACAGATGGTGCGTATGTAAATCCTTCAAAAATTACTAATCGATTATTCTTTTTATCGATTATAGTATAATTGATAAAAGGACCTGCCATAAAATCGTTTTTAACTTCCCATTTACCTCTTGTTTCGTAAGCTTTTTTACCATCAATTTCAGCATCAAAAGTAAATGGTGTATATGCCTGTTCTGTAATCATATACATTCCTTCTTTACTACCAGGTATATACTTTTTACCTATTGTATCACGTACAGCTGTAATATTATCCGCAATTTTATTTTCATCTTCTAATGGGATACTATATATTAAAATATTGTTAGTACCATCTCCTCTAGCGATACCACTTTTTAAATGCTGACGAAACCAAATAAATTCACCTGTATCTTCAACTAATCTATATCTTTTTGGAATATCTAATGTTAATCCTATGCTTTTAATTGTTTTAAATTTAGTTTCATCTATACGGTCTTTTTTAAAGAGACGTTGTGTAAACCTAATATCCTCATCCTTAAACAATTTAATAATTTCTTTTCCTCTTTTGTTTAAAATTTTTAATAAGCCCGCTTCATCTTTAGCTGTAGCATGAACTATAATTTGAGGTGTCGCATATCTATTTTTCTGTACAGTAATTCCTTCTTTTACACCTCTTTTAAGAATTAAAACAGCTTTTCCATGTCGCATAAAACTACTAAAACCAACTGGGTCTACCTGACTTACTGACAATAAGGTTTCTGGTTGTGGTAAACCAACTTGATGCTCACCAAATACAGTACGTATTGCATCTCCTATTTTACCATCCCAATCTGCTCCTTTGGTTACCACCATTATTCTATTGGTATTCCCATTAGACGTAGGTAAAGTATAACTGTCTTTATCATCACCAGTTTTACATGATATTACAAAGAATACCAAAACAAGTATGGTTGCTATTTTCCTCATGTTTTTTATTTTTTTATAATGTTTAGTAGTATTTTTAGCCTTTAAAAATTTTAAGCTTCATTCCTGGCTTTAGACTTTTTACACTCCAAATATTGTTCCATTTTTTTATTTGCTCTATAGAAACTGACGGGTATTTCTTAGAGATTGTCCATAACGAATCTCCATTTTGCACAACATAAACCTCATGCTTTCCTGTTGGAAGTTTATATTTCTTTTTAGGCGCTTTCTTTGTCTTAACCATTCTTTTAGGATAAATACTTAAACGTTGTCCTATTTTTAAACGGTGACTTCTCATACCGTTCCAACGTTTTATATCGCTAACTCTTACCCCAAACTTATTAGCTATTTTACCTAAATAATCACCACTACGCACTTTATAGCGTGTACGCCTATCCATCTCAAAATACTTTGGTAATGGTTTCTCTCTTTTGTTATCATCTTCATTAGCTAAAAAATAGATATCCTTCTCTTTATCAAGAAACTCTATCATGCTTCTTCGAGGCAATCTAACTGCGTAATTTTTATCTTTTACATACGGAATAACATCTAGCTTATACGATGGATTTAAGAATGAAATTAACTCAGCGTCAATCTTCGTTTTTTCTGATATTTGATCGAAGCTAATTGTTCTTTTTATTTGAACAGTATCAGTTTCAAAATGAAAAATATTTGGTGCTTTAGGATAAATTCCATGTTCTTCTGCATGCTCAAAAATATACATTGTTGCATAAAACGCTGGTACGTATCCTGCAGTTTCACGAGGTAAATACGGACGAATATTCCAGTAATTTCGGTAACCTCCTGATCGTTTTATTGCTTTTGAAACATTCCCTGGTCCTGAGTTATAAGCAGCTAAGGCTAAGTCCCAATCCCCAAAAATTTTATATAATCTACTCAAATATTTACAAGCAGCTATTGTTGCTTTTACAGGATCTTGACGCTCATCAACATACGAATTAACTTTTAAGTTAAATTGAATTCCTGTACCATACATAAACTGCCATAATCCAGTTGCTCCTACTCTCGATTTAGCAGCTGGTCGTAAAGCCGACTCTACAATCGCTAAATATTTCATTTCTAACGGAACATCAAATTGATCTAAATACTGCTCAAACATCGGAAAATAATACTGTGCTCTTGCCATTAAAGCAGGGTAGTATTTTTTACGATATTTTAAATAACTATTTATTACTTTTTCTAATGCAGGGTTATATGCTAAATGAAATGGTGTTTTTAAGTTTAATTCATTTAATCGTTTTTTTAATAAATCGGTAGAGAGTATTGTTGTTGTATTACCAATAATATCTTTATCACTAATTACATATTGAATACTATCAAAAAGCGATGAATTAAATTTTTCTTCAATTAATAAACTATCAATAATTTTTAAATCAGTATCAGAAAACAATTCCGCTACTTTTTTTGGTTTAATAGCGTCTTTTACTATTAAACTTGAATCGATAGCTATTGTTCTATTTTCTTTCTTTACAGAAATACTATCTGTTGTTTGCTGAGCGAAAAAAGAGGTCGTAAAAAGTAGTAATAGTAAGTATCTCATTTTTTATTTATAAGTCTAATTCAACAACAATTGGGCAATGATCTGAATGTTTTGCTTCGGTTAAAATATATGCTCTCGCAATTTTACGCTGTAATGGTTCAGAAACCATTGCGTAATCTAAACGCCATCCTTTATTATTTGCTCTAGAGTTTGCTCGATAACTCCACCAAGAATATTCTTGTCTTTCTGGATTTAAGAATCGAAAACTATCAGTAAATCCACTTTCAATAAACTTAGTAAGCCATTCTCGTTCTTCTGGCAAAAAACCAGATACTCCTTTCATTTTTGGATTATGAATATCTATTGCTTCATGACAAATATTATAATCTCCACAAATAACTAAATTCGGAATCGTTTTTTTTAACTCAGCTGCATATGCTAAGATCTCATCCATATAATTAAACTTATAATCTAACCTAGTAGCGTTTGTACCTGATGGTAAATACATACTCATTACAGAGACTTCATCAAAATCTACACGAAGGTTTCTACCTTCAAAATCCATCGATTCAATTCCTGTTCCATATTCAATATGTTTAGGCTCTTCTTTACAAAAAATAGCTACTGATGAGTATCCCTTTTTTTGTGCTGAAAACCAATAATGGTAAGGATAACCTGCATTTTCAAACTCCGTTACATCTAACTGTTCTTTATGTGCTTTGGTTTCTTGAATACAAATCACATCTGGATTAGCAGATTTTAACCAATCTATAAATCCTTTTTTTAAAGCGGCTCTTATTCCGTTTACGTTGTATGAGATTATTTTCATTAATCTAGAAATATTGGTTTTTTAAAAAAAATCCACGTTAATTGCTTCTTTTCTCCTGATTCTGTTTGAATTATTTTTTTTCTTGGTGATAAAAAATATCCTAAAGCAATTGCTACTGCTATTCGAACCCAATCTGGCTCTACATGGAATACTCTATCTAGAACTAACAAGAAAAATACTGTTAAAATAGGGTAAATAATTCTATGAATTTTCTTTATTATTTGTAACATTTAATATAAAAAATGATATTAGAAATACTAACGCGTGATATATTTTTTAAAAAAAATATCTTAAATGTTCATTTCAGGAATCTCTCCATTTACAATTAAAGTTCCTTCGGTTGCTGATTGAATCTCTTCAACAGAAACTCCTGGAGCTCTTTCTAATAAATGAAAAGCACTATCTTTTACTTCTAACACAGCTAAATTAGTAACTACTTTAGTTACACAACCAACACCTGTTAATGGCAAAGAACATTTTTTTAGTATTTTAGATTCACCACGTTTATTCGTATGCATCATTGCAACAATAATATTGTCGGCAGATGCCACTAAATCCATTGCTCCTCCCATTCCTTTTACCATTTTCCCTGGAATCTTCCAATTGGCAATATCACCGTTTTGTGCAACTTCCATTGCTCCTAAAACTGTTAATTGAACGTGTTTACCACGTATCATAGAAAAACTTGTAGCAGAATCAAAAATAGATCCTCCATCTAAAACAGTAACTGTTTGTTTTCCTGCGTTTATTAAATCAGCATCTTCAGTTCCTTCTACAGGAAATGGCCCCATACCTAACAACCCGTTTTCTGATTGAAATTCAACTTCAATTCCTTCAGGTATATAATTTGCTACTAACGTAGGAATTCCAATTCCCAAGTTAACGTACCATCTATCTTGTAATTCTTTAGCAATTCTCTGTGCTATTTGTTGTTTTGTTAATGCCATTTTGATTACGATTTAGCTGTTACAGTTCGTTGCTCTATTCTCTTCTCATATTTATCTCCTTGAAAAATACGTTGAACAAAAATACCTGGAATATGTATTTGATTCGGATCTAATGTTCCTGCTGGAACTAATTCTTCAACTTCTGCAACTGTAATCGTTGCTGCACCACACATATTTGGATTAAAATTACGTGCAGTTCCTTTAAATATTAAATTTCCTGCAGTATCTCCTTTCCATGCTTTTACAAATGAATAGTCTGCTTTAAAAGCTGATTCTAACACATACATTTTCCCATCAAACTCACGTGTTTCTTTTCCTTCTGCAACTTCTGTCCCGTAACCGGCTGGTGTATAAAATGCTGGAAAACCCGCTTGTGCTGCTCTACACTTTTCAGCTAAGGTACCTTGTGGTGTTAATTCTACCTCTAATTCTCCAGAAAGCATTTGACGCTCAAATTCATCATTCTCTCCAACATAAGAAGAAATCATTTTTTTAATTTGACGATTTTGTAATAATAAACCTAAACCAAAATCATCTACTCCAGCATTATTAGAAATACAAGTAACTTCCTTTACTTCTATTTTTACTAATTCTGCAATAGCATTTTCTGGTATTCCACACAAACCGAAACCACCTAACATCAAAGTCATGCCGTCTTTTACACCAGCAACTGCTTCCTGTACGTTATTTACTTTTTTATTTATCATTATCGTTGTTTGTTTAAAAAAATTACTTAAAAATCTGTATCTCCTTCTCCACCATCTTCAGTTTTTTCAACTTCGTTACAGTTAATTTTTATAGAAAGTTTTCCTGAAGGTTTTTCAAAATCTTTCTTACTTATATTTAAGCTTTCATCAGCATAACATTTTTGCATAAACAATGCCCATGTTGGTAATGACATTGATGCTCCTTGCCCTTTACCAATTCCTGCAAAGTGTGTTGCTCTGTCTTCACCACCTGTCCAAACTCCTGTTGCTAAATTAGGTACAATTCCCATAAACCAACCGTCTGATTGATTTTGTGTTGTTCCTGTTTTTCCTGCAATAGGGTTTGTAAATTTATAGGGGTGACCTGTAATATAATCTGCTTTTTTCCATTGTGTACGTAAACGCACACCAGAACCACCAGTTGTTACTCCTTTTAACAAATCTAATACTACATAAGCAGATTCCTCACTTAAAACCTCTTTAGTTTCAGGTACAAATTCTTCTAAAACAGTTCCGTTTTTATCTTCTATTCGAGTAATCATCATCGGACTAACGCGTAAACCTTTATTTGCAAAAGTTGAATAGGCACTTACCATTTCTATTAATGATAAATCGACTGCACCTAAGGCAATAGATGGGTTTGCTTCAATTGTTGATTTTATTCCCGCAGATCTAGCTAAACGTGCCACATTTATTGGTGATACTTTATCTATTAATTGTGCAGTTATTACATTAACAGAGTTTGCTAATGCTGCTTTTAAGGTTAACTCTTTACCGTATTTATTATCTGCATTTTTAGGAGTCCAATCTTTTGGCATTCCATATTTTTCTTTCGGAATTGTATACAAAACATTCGGCAATTTATCACAAGGTGACATTTTTAACTGGTTAATTGCCGTTGCATATACAAAAGGTTTAAATGTAGATCCTACTTGACGTTTTTGCTGTTCTACCGCATCGTATTTAAAATATTTATGACTAATACCTCCTACCCAAGCTTTAATATGACCTGTTTGAGGCTCTATAGAAACTAATCCTGATCGTAAAAAGTGTTTATAATAACGTATAGAATCATAAGGTGTCATAACGGTATCTATTTCTCCTTTCCAAGAAAAAACACGCATATCTATATCTGTATTAAACGATTTTTCAATTTCTTCTTCACTTTTCCCTGCCGATTTTAAACGTTTGTAACGATCCGAATTTCGTTTTCCACGTTTCATAATTCCAGTAATTGATCTTTTATTTATGTTATAAAAAGGAGCATTTTTATTTCTCTTTTGTTCTTTAAAGAAAAAAGATTGAAGATTTGCCATATGTTCTCTACTTGCTTCTTCTGCATACCTTTGCATACGAGAATCAATAGTAACATGTATTTTTAATCCATCTTTATAAATATTATAAAATTCTCCGTTATCCTTTGGGTTTTCTTTTGCCCATTTTTTTAACCGTTGTTTTAAATTTTCTCTAAAGTATGTTGCTAATCCATCACTATGACTCTCTGGTGTAAAGCTAATTTTTAAAGGTAGTTTTTGTAACGAATCTTTTTCTTTTTGTGTTATAATATCGTTTTTTGCCATTTGAGCAAACACCACATTTCTACGCTGTAATGATTTCTTTTTAGATCGCTCTCTATAAGGGTTATATTGTCTCGGATTTTTTAACATCGCTACTAAAATAGCCGATTCTTGCATATCTAAATCTTTAGGCTCTTTACCAAAGTAAATACGTGCGGCAGAACGAATACCTGTTGCATTAAAAAGAAAACCTTGTGTATTTAAATACATCGTTGCTATTTCTTCTTTAGTATATTGACGCTCTAATTTCACTGCAACTACCCATTCTTTTAATTTTTGAGTAAGTCTTTTAATTTTATTACTTGCACCTCCTTTATTAAATAAATTTTTTGCTAATTGTTGTGTAATTGTACTCGCACCTCCTTCTGTTCCTAATTTTGAAACTGCTCTCGCCAAACCTCTAAAATCGATACCTGAATGCTCATAAAAACGTTCATCTTCTGTAGCAACTAAGGCTTTTATTAAGTTTTTAGGTAAATCTTTATATTGAATTGGTGTTCTATTGGATTTTACGTAATACTTACCTAATGTTTTTCCGTCAGATGAAATAACTTCCGTAGCCAAATCACTTTTAGGGTTTTCCAATTCTTCAAAAGAAGGTAATTCTCCAAATATTCCCCAAGAGGCTAATAAAAACAATAAGCAGATAAGAGAAAAACCTCCTAAAATAATGCTCCAAAACCATTTGATATATTTACTAAAATCGTTTATCTTTTTCTTTGTCATTTTTGTATTTTTTCAATTCTAAATCCTACATGAGAAATACCTTCAAGTTCTTCAATTCCGTCCACACTACCATTTTTCCTCATGGCCTGTCGAATTTTTAAGGTATAATTTCCTTTTTTCGGAAATGTTATATTTTCTTTATAAAAAAGCTTATTTTCTTTAACATCAGTAATTCCTTTCCCCAAAAACTTACCTGTAACATCAGTCATGTTATACTCTAAGGTATCAACAATAGTTTGACCGTCTGGAAAATTCATTTGAGTTATTAAAAACAAATTACTATAATTATAATTTTTATTATTTCTAAGATTTATAAAAAGGTTTTTCTTTTTTATAGAATCTTTTATTGGAAAAGTAAATGTAACTGTATTGTTCTTATTCCATGAGCTTTTAGGTAACGCAATATATTCATCATATATTCTACCAGAATCGCATGAAGTAATCACAAAAACAGTTAAAAAAAACATAAATATACTATTCCTTCTCATTTTTTGTATCCTTGGAGTTATCTGTATTCGGTTTTTTTCTTCGTTGATTGTTATTCTTTTTTTTGGGGCTACTTGTTTGTTTATCTTGAGACTGTGCATTGTTCTCTTTTACTTCTTTTTGAGGTTTAGCCTTATTTACTCTAGGGTTCGGTCTAGGTTTTAGCTTCCTATTCTCAACGGTTTTAGTCTCAGGGGTTTTATTTATCTCTTTATTCTGAGGCTTTCTAACTGGTTTCGCTTCTGAAGGTTGATTTCCTTCTTTTTTATTTACTGGCTTTCTTTGAGGCTTTCTAACTGGTTTCGCTTCTGAAGACAGACCTCCTTCTTTTTTATTTACTGGCTTTCTTTGAGGCTTTCTAATTGGTTTCGCTTCTGAAGATTGACTTCCTTCTTTTTCATTTACCGGTTTTCTTTGAGGCTTTCTAACAACAGTTTTAGAGCCCTCTTTTTTATCAACTGGCTTTCTTTGAGGTTTTCTATTTGGTTTTGCTTCTGAAGATTTATTTTCTTCTTTTTTATTTACTGGTTTTCTAGATTTTCTTCTATCATTATTGCGTGATTTTTTTGGTGCATCAAAACGAGTTAAACTATCTTGACCTACAACGTTTTCAAAGTCAACTACTGGTTCTAGTGTTACTTCTAATTCTAGTTCATATTCATCTAACGGTAAAGCTAATTCGTTGTTTTTATTCAATTCAATAATTTCTTGAACTTGCTCTAATGATATACGAAACCACTTAAAACTTTCTTCTTTATAAGTATACCAAAGTATCTTTTTAAAGATGTCCATTTTCACAAAAACAGCATCTCCTTTTTCTGTTTTAAGTATTTTATCTTGTTTAGGAAAACTTTGTAGTGCATCTAAATAAGTATCTAGTTCAAAATTTAAACAACATTTTAATTTACCACATTGTCCTGCTAGTTTTAGAGGATTTAATGATAACTGCTGATAACGTGCCGCTGCAGTATTTACTTTTCTAAAATCTGTTAACCAAGTAGAACAACACAGTTCTCTACCGCATGAACCAACACCTCCTAAACGAGCTGCTTCTTGTCGCATACCTACTTGTTTCATCTCTACACGAATAGAAAAAGTTCCAGCTAAATCTCTAATTAACTGACGAAAATCTACGCGTTCATCGGCTGTATAATAAAAAGTAGCTTTTGTACCATCTCCTTGATACTCGACATCAGAAAGTTTCATTTTTAGTTCTAATCGACTAATAATTTCTCTTCCTTTTCGTTGAGTTTCTTGTTCTTTATCTCTGGCTGCATGCCAAATATCAATATCTTTTTGAGTGGCTTTTCTGTAAATTTTATTTACATCTTCACTGTCTGCTGTTACTTTTCGTTTCTTCATTTGAACTTTTACAAGTTCTCCTGCTAATGCAACAATACCTATATCATGCCCCGAAGAACCTTCGACAGCAACTACGTCTCCCATAGAAATGGTTAACTTTTCGGTGTTTCTATAAAAATGTTTTCGTCCGTTTTTAAATCGAACTTCAAAAATATTAAATGGTGCTTCACCCGTAGGTAAAGTCATATTCGATAACCAATCAAAAACGGCAAGTTTATTTCCACTTCCACAGGTACCTGATGCACAATTCCCATTGCTTTTGCATCCTCCAGGAACCCCGTCTTTGCTAGTTGAACAACTGTTACAACTCATAAAATAGTATATTTTTTAAAATATTTTTTAAATCTGAATTATCCCAGTATCAAAAAATATTTTTTATTATTGATTTTCAGCTAGATAAACTTTTTCATCATAGCTTTCCTTAATCAGTAAAGATACATATTCTATCGAAAATGAAAAATGGATTTTTGTTATAAAAAAACACCTCATAATTTGTAAAATTATGAGGTGTTAAAATTAAAGTTTTAATTCTTTTTTAGTTAGCTCTTTTTTGCCCAGTTATCTCTTAATCCAACTGTTTTATTGAATACAAGATTTTCTGACGTAGAGTCATCATCAACATTAAAATACCCTAAACGTTGAAACTGAAATTGCTCGCCAATTTTTGCTGTTTGTAAACTTGGTTCAACAAAAGCAGTAATTTTTTCTAAAGAATTTGGATTTACAAATTCCATATAATCTTTGTCTTTATGAGAATCTGGTGCTTCATCTAAAAACAATCTGTCATATGCTCTTACTTCAGCTTTTACAGCATGCTTTACAGAAACCCAATGCAACGTTCCTTTTACTTTACGCTTACTCTCTTCTGTATCGCTTCCCGATTTTGTTAACGGATCGTATGTACAATGAATTACAGTTATTTCTCCGTTTTCGTCTTTTTCACAACTCGTTGCTGTAATAAAGTAAGCATTTTTTAAACGAACTTCTTTTCCTAATTTTAAACGGAAGAATTTTTTATTTGCTTCTTCTCTAAAATCTTCACGTTCGATATAAATTTCTCTTGAAAACGGAACTATTCTTGTGCCAGAATTTTCGTCTTCAGGATTATTTTCAGCAATAAGAATTTCTTCTCTATCTTCAGGATAATTATCAATAATTACTTTAACAGGATCTAAAACTCCCATTACTCTATTCGCAGTTTTATTTAAATCTTCACGAATCTTAAATTCCAATAAAGAAACATCAATAATGTTTTCTCTTTTAGAAACTCCTACTGTTTCAATAAAATTACGGATTGAAGCTGGTGTATAACCACGTCTTCTTAATCCTGATATTGTTGGCATTCTCGGATCATCCCATCCATTTACAATTCCTTCTTCAACCAAGGTTAACAACTTACGCTTACTCATAATAGTATAGCTTAAGTTTAAACGAGAAAACTCGCGTTGTTTTGGTGGATTCGGATATGTTGCTCTACTGTATTCGAATACATTATCACGAAACCAGTTATATAATTCTCTGTGAGGTTTAAATTCTAATGAACATAAAGAGTGTGAAATTTGTTCTAAATAATCACTTTCACCATGCGTCCAGTCATACATCGGATAAATAACCCAGTCGTTTCCTGTTCTGTGATGTGTCTTCTTTAAGATACGATACATTAATGGATCACGCAATAACATGTTTGGTGATTCCATATCTATTTTAGCACGTAAAACATGAGTTCCTTCCTCAAATTCATCAGCTTTCATTTGGCTAAACAAATCTAAGTTTTCTTCAACAGATCTATTTCTAAAAGGGCTATTTATACCTACTTGCGTTGGTGTTCCTTTTTGAGCACGCATTTCTTCAGAAGATTGACTATCTACATACGCTTTACCATCTTTTATTAATAAAACAGCCCAGTCATATAATTGTTGAAAATAATCAGACGAATACAATTCTTTTTCCCATTTATAACCCAACCAAGTAACATCTTTTTTTATCGCATCTACATATTCTTGCTCTTCTTTAGCAGGATTTGTATCATCAAAACGCAAGTTTACTGGAGCGTTGTATTTTTGCCCTAAACCAAAGCTAATTCCAATAGCTTTTGTATGACCGATATGTAAATATCCGTTAGGCTCTGGAGGAAAACGAAAACGTAAATTTTCTTGTGGCATTCCGTTTGCCAAATCTTCTTCAATTATTTGTTCTAAAAAATTAAGCGATTTTGTTTCTTCTGACATCTTCTGTTGAAATTGAAATGCAAAATTACGCAAAAATGTTGAAGTGATTTCTATATAAAAAGAAACCCTTTCAAAATAAGTGAAAGGGTTTTATAAGCTTTTCAATTCCTTTTACGATTTCAACATTTTATAAGTTGCGATTTCTTTTTCAGTCATCCAATGTATATCGCTTGCTGCTGCCGCATTTATTGTAAAGTAATAAAAAGCTTTCGCATCTACATCTGTAAATCCAATAGATTTATAGTAATTTATGTATGGTAAATGATTCGCGTGCCCTACAGGAAAATCTGTCGCAGTTGATCCATCTCCAGCCCAAGAATGCACTCCTATTTTTGTACTGCTATCTCTAGTTCGTTTTTTTCCTGCCAAGAAAAAATCAACTCCTCCAGAAGCTATTGAAGCGTTATCTAATAAGTGAATCTCAATATTTAAATCGTACACTCTTTTAGATACTAATAAGTTAATGGTATCGTCAGTTGAACCATCACATTGTTTGATGTTTATTTTAGTAACCGCTGGGTACGCAACATATAATTTATTGAAATCTATTAATGACGAACTACCAATAGTTCCATTCATTTCGACAACAGTTTTATCATTTGTAATCTTAAAAATTCCAAAAGCAGTTTTTTGGCTTTTAGCTATAGGTGTATCATTATTACCACAATTGGTAAAGACCATAATAAAAGATAATGCGATTAATTTTACTATTGTGTTCATCTTTGTTTTCATTTTAAATTCGTTTAAATTATAATAAATGAAAAAGCACATACTCATGTAATAACTTTTTCAAGAAATTACCGAAGTATGTGCTTCTAGCACAATGTTAAAAACTATATTTCCAATTTCTTCTCCAGTGATGAAATATAGTTCGTTGTTTAGTTAAAACAAGTAATTTTATAATTGCCCTACCAAAAGTATGAGAATTATCTTTTATAAGTTCCATCTGGTAAAATTGTTGGAAACTTATATTTAGAATCTGTTAGCAAACTATAAATAGCTTTATCTGTAGCTTCTATCTTAGCTTTAGTATTTAATTTCCATTCTTGCTGAATTTCATTTAATCTATTTGTTTGCGCACCTAATATCGAGCTCATTGTCCAATATATATACTCGGTTGCTTGACAATCGTATGTACAAGTAGTATCGTTATAACTGTACCAAGCACTTGTCGGGTACGAACTAGGAATTGTTGTAAAGTTACCTCCCCGAGCAATATCCATAGCATTGCTTAATGAAGTACCTGCATTTTCTCCAAAAATTGTTGGGTACGCTTTTGCATAACCGGCATGTGTAATAATATGCCATACTTCTTCAATGGCTGCGTCGTACCTTCCTGTATGTCCGTTTGTATGCCAAACAGGAACTGTTTCATCATTTCCTAAATCCTGCCCTAATCTTCCAGAAGGTGGATTAGAGGGCATGTCAGATTGCGATTTCCACAGAAATAAGAATGCTTTATTTTCAATCATCTTATCGACAACCAATTTATTATCTATTATGCCGTCTTCATTATTATCTAAATATTGCGCCATTAAATTAGCTGCATGTAATAATTTTGCGTCTTCTACTTTTTTCGCGGCATAAATATCTATTCCAAAAACTATTACTTTCCTATTAAAATTGGTTAACCCTGTATCAGTATTGGCAACGATTTTAAAATTAGGGTCGTTTCCTTGTGTTACATTATTTGTTAATATAACATCGTCGTTTTTTGAACATGAAGCACATCCAAAAGTGACGATTAAAGTAATTAACGCACTTAAATTTACTAATTTTTTCATGATTTTAGTTTTTAATATTAAGGAATTATTTAATTTTAGTTCCTATTACGTGAGCATATGAAGGGATAATTTTCATAGGAACCCCCTTATTCTTCATAAATTTTAATGCTTTCTCCTGATGCATATTTAATTTATTAGCATGTCCAGCAAAGTTGATAGCCCAAATTTGATGTATGTATTCATTTACAGCGGTTACTTTATCGTAATTACCATTTTCTTCTGCGTTTTGCACAGAAATATCATATGTTTTTTCAGTAATATCATCGTCCATATATTTTCTTAAAGCTCCCCCTGTTGAAAAGGCAAACTCTTTATCTACTCTGCTAAAGGCTTCTGTAACGGTATGAAATACTTCTTCCCAAAGGGCATTAAAATCGAGAGGTCTCCAAGTAGAAGAATACAGTTTATTAACACTCCAACCTTTACCATTGTATTTTTTTATGTATGGCCAATTATCAGTTTGCATACTCATACCATAAAGACCTTTACCAGTAACCTCGCTTGCGGCCGATATTTTATCCACCATAATTAAAGGCCCTGAAACAAAAAGCATTGTTTTTGACAATCGCTTATTTAATTCTTTTTTATCATCATCGATAATTCCATTATTATCTTGATCTAAAAAGTTACTAAACAAACGAACACTGTCCTCAAAAACATCTTTACCTGTGGTACCAGAAGTAGTTTCGTTTGAGGAAGGTTTTTTTGCGCTTCCTACAATATAAAAACCATTAATTGAATGTACATAATCGGCGTTTGCTTTTAAGTACGCTTCTAAAGTGCTTGATGAGGTGTTATCTCCGTTTGTAATAATTTCATCATTGCTAGAACAGTTAACTAAAGAAACCATTAGCAAGATTGCAGGTAATAATTTAAGGGTGGTATTCATGATAATCTATAAATTTTAAATTCGTTTTATTTTTACTGTACAAATAGATAACAGCAAATAAACGACCAACCTTATTAAATATTAAGCTATAAGAGTCCGACTTCGCTTATTCGGACTTCTTTAATTGATTTTGATACTGTTTAGGAGTGATGCCTTCTACATTTTTAAAGGCTGTGTAAAATGTAGACTTTGAAGAGAAACCTGCCTCTTCAGCCAAACCTAACAGAGATAACTGTTTTGCTTTTGGAGAGAGTAATAGGTTTTTAAATTCATCAACACGAAATTGATTGATAAAATGATAAAAATTGTTATTGGTATGTTTATTTATCAACCTTGAAAGTTCTTTTTCTTTTAACTCTAATTGACTTGCTAAAAATTTTAGGTTAACACCAGTAATTGAAAAGAGTTTTTCTTGTTGAATTTTCAACATAATTTTATTGAATTCACCTTCCGTTTCTGACACATTCTCAACAGTTTCAACTATTGTTTCTTCATCTAAAAACAAGGACAACTTAAACATTTCTGATTGCGAGAACCCGTTATAACCAATCCAATAAATCATGAAAAAAGTAAGGATATTTGAAGCCATCGCAAAAAACTGTGGAAGTTCTTCATTTTGAACCCCAACAATATCTTCAAGAATCCAAAGGGTATGAAAAAACAAAAAGATATAGACGATCATTTTAATCCAAGACAGTGTTTTATTTTCTATATCTGAATAAAAATCGCCTATTTTCTCTTGATGTCGTTTTACCATCTTCAAGATAAAAATTAGCAAAGAAATATTAAAAACATATTCAATATATTCTAAATACACTGTTTCTGAAACTCCTAGGTTTAAAAAAGTTCCAGGAAGAAATAACAAGCAATAAAACCATGAGAATTTTCTATTTAATGTTTTATTGATATATAGCACCAAAAAAGGAATCGTAAATAAACTTGATTGGAAAACACTAAATATCCCTCCTTCAACAGACTGTATAAAAGATTCAAAAACCTCAACGGATAATGACCATAGAAAAAGCCCTAAAAAAATATTTGCTTTTTTGTTATCAGATTTTGATGTTATAAAAAGTAATCCCAACATAAAGGCAGTAGCTATTGACAATACATCTAGTATCGTTAATAAATTAAAATCTACTACTACTTGTTCCATTTTTTAAAAATACAATCATTAAATAAAAAAAAGGCAAAAAACCATATAAGTTTTCTGCCTTTATAAAAGTGTATTAATATTTTTTTAACTACAAAATTAAAAGAATCTATTGTTGATTCATTTCAACGTTAATTGTAACATTTACTTCTTTTCCTACGGGATTCATTCCTTTTCCTACATTAAAATCTTCTCTCTTTATTACCGAAGTTAATTTTAAACCTGCTTTCTTTTTTCCACTTTTTGTATCAATTACCCCATTCAATTTACCTTTAAAGACTACTTCTTTAGTAATTCCTTTAATAGTAATATTTCCAGTAGTTTCAAACTCTTTTCCTTCTAAACTTTTAAAAGACGCACTCTTAAATACAATATTTGCATGTTTTGCAACATCAAAAAAGTCTGCAGATTTTAAATGATTATCTCTTCCTGATTGATTTGTATTTATTGTTGCAGCATCTATTACAACTTCAAAACTAGGTGTTTCAAATTTTTCGTTTGTAGTAGCCGTAATATCAAATTTCCCGAAATTTCCTGTTACCTCAGAAATCATAAAATGAGATACTGAAAATGTAATTGAAGAATGCGCATTGTCTACTTTCCAAGTATTTTGAGCAGTTACATTTAATGTTATTGATATAATAAGTCCTAGAATTAATTTTTTCATTATTTTTAAATTTTAATTATGGTGCAAAAATATAATTCATTGCATCTTTAAGGCTTATTAAAAACAGCAAAAAACTTATGAATTTACGCCAATGAACATTCCTATTCATAATTTAGAAGCTTCTTATAATATTAACATTGAACCTATTTCTTATAATAATGGATATGATTTTAATACTATTCATAAACATAATTATTTTGAGATTTTGTTTTTTGAAAAAGGAGGTGGTTATCAGCTAATAGATTTTGATAATATACCTATAAAAAATAATAGCTGTTATATTGTAAAACCTAAACAAGTGCATTTAATAAAAAGATTTACTGAAGCTGATGGTTTATTAATTCAGTTTACTAATGAAATGCTTTTTACTAATACTTTTTCTTTGTTAAAAAACTATTCAAAATCTTCTATTATTTATGAAAATGACTTAAATTTAACTAAAGAATTTTTTATTTTATTAAATCGTATTCTTAATATTCAAAGAAGTAAATCGGAATATTTTAAGGAAAAATCAATTCACTTACTTTCTACTCTTTTATATTCATTAGAAGAAAACATTAAAGACCAAGACAAAGAAAAAAATATTGTTACTAAAAAGGCAGCCAAGTTTATTGATTTAGCAGATGAGTTTATTACTCATAAAAGTATTAATGAATACGCTAAACTATTAAACATATCAAGTAAAAAATTAACACAAATTATAAAAAAAGAGTTGAACACAACCCCCTTAAAACATATACATGATGTTTTAATTCTTAATATTAAACGTGATTTAGCGTTTAAAGAATTGAGTTATAAAGAAATTGCTTATAATTATAATTTCGATAGCCCTTCTAACTTTAGTCTTTTTGTAAAAAAACAAACAGGACTAACCCCGTCAGAACTTCAAAAAAAGTTATTAACTCAATAAAAAAAGGTTGAGAAAAATTCTCAACCTTTTTTTAATACTGTTTAGTTTATTTATTCCTGAATAAAACTATTGTTCTTTTGGTTAATATCTGCCATTAACTTAGACGGATCTATTTCTACTGATCTTACAGTTTTTGATGATGTAAATGTATATGTAGGGTGTGCAAATGTCCAATCTTCAATAATTGTTGCTTTTGTTGGTTTTTCTCCACGCATCATACGTAAAGGAATATTAAATGCTTCTTTTGAACCATCTGTATAAACCACTGCAATATCTATAGGCATTGGCATTTGCCCTATTCTTTCTAATGTAATTTCTTTTCCATTTACAGATTTTACTCCGTAATCAATTGTATGTGTAGTTTGAGTCCACTCGTTTAAATACCAGTCTAAATGAATACCTGAAACTTTCTCAGCCGTACGTTTTATATCATTCGGAGCTGGATGCTTAAATGAAAAGTCTGTAAAGTACTTTTTTAACGTTTTTGCTACATTTTCTTTTCCTATAATATATTCTAATTGCGATAAGAATATATTTCCTTTTGAGTAACTCGCAATACTATAAGCCGTATTAGTATGAAACCTATCTGCATGTGTAGACAAAGGCTCTTCTAACTTACTTGTTACAACATAATTATAACCTCTGTAAGAACCTGAATGCGGATTTTCTTTATTTCTACCTGAAATTTCATTTTCTGCTTTGTTAGAAATATAAGTTGTAAATCCTTCATCCATCCAAGAGTGCTTACTTTCATTGGTTGCTAATAAAAACTGAAACCATGTATGTGCCATTTCATGTGCTGTAACACCAAATAAGCTTCCAAATTTACGTTTACCCGTAATTAAAGTACACATTGCATACTCCATACCACCATCTCCTCCTTGTATAACAGAATATTGTTTATAAGGATATTGCCCAATATACTTGCTAAAATAAGTCATTAACTCAGCTGTTTTAGGTTGTACTTTCTTCCAATTTTCTTTATAAAAATCACTTAATGTATTCTTGTATAAAAAGTGTAAATCGATACCATTATCCATCTTAAATGTATCATGAATATATTCAGGATCTGCTGCCCATGTAAAATCATGTACGTTTGGTGCTTTAAATTTCCATGTTAGTTTTTTTCCTGATGGAATATTTAATGCTGCTGTTTTATCTTCATATCCATGACCCACTTCTTGTGGGTTTTGAACATAACCACTACCACCAACAACATAGTTTTTATCAATATGAAGTGTTACGTTAAAATCACCCCAAACTCCGTGAAATTCACGCCCTAAATATGGTGGTGTATGCCATCCTTCAAAATCATATTCAGCCATTTTAGGATACCATTGTGCCATAGACAATGCAACTCCTTCTTTATTGTTTCTTCCTGAACGACGAATTTGTGTTGGTACTTGCGCATCGAAAATCATATCGAAAGTTACGCTTTCTCCCGGCTGGATTGCCTCATTTAAAGTAACTTCTAAAATCGTACCTACTGTTTCATATTTAACAGCTGATCCGTTTTGTTTTAATGAGCCTACTTTAATAAATCCTATTTCAGATGGTGATAACTTACTAATTCTATCTCCAACTCTTTTATCTGGGTCTTTTATATTTCTCGAACGGATATCCATTTGAGAGTTTGGCTGAAACGCATTGAAGTATAAATGATAAAACACCTTGTTTAATACATCTGGTGAATTATTTGTGTATACTAACTTTTGTATTCCTTTATATTGATATGTTTTTACGTTCATATCAATATCCATTGTATAATCAACGTGTTGTTGCCAATAATTTTGACTTGCTGATTTTTTTACTGGTACTTTAACTCCATGGTTGTTTGTTGCGTTTGTAGATGCACAAGAAATAACCGACAATAATGAAAGTCCTAAAATTATTTTTTTCATTTTAAATTGTTTTAATTCCTATTGAGGTTAGTGTATTTTTTAAGTTGTTTAATTCGTTTTCGTTTTTCAATATAGAAAAACTTCGCTTTTTTCCGTTAACTAATTTTAAAAAAGTACGATCTCTACCAAATACCTTCTCTGTTTCTACTCCTTTTATTTTAGATAGTTGATAGGTCGTTTTCCAAGATCTTTTTAACAAGTAAAAAAACATTACAGCTATTGATATTATAGCTAGTAATATCATAAATACAAAAAGGATTTCATTTTTATAATAACTCATAGAAAACAACTGAACACTCATATTAAGTATATTAACTACCATTAACACCATAATTAACCAAGAATGTGTTGGCACATCGTCTTTTATGGTTATTTGTTGTTTTTCCTTATTAAACTCTAACTGCATAGGTTCTATTTACAACAAAAAAAGAGCATCAAATAATGCTCTTTTTTTGTTTTCTATATTACTTTTTTATTTTTTACCGTTTACCATTCTGTCAGCCATTCTAACTGCATTGTAAGCGTTTACAACACGACCCGATACTGATAAGTCTGCAAAAGGAACTAATTCCGCTGGCTTTCCATATCTTTCTCCTGTACCTGGTTTGTTTACTTGTAAATTTATCTTAGTTCCAGAATTCATTAAAATATGCTTTACTTGACTTGCTGATAATTCTGGGTAATAAGAGCGAACTAAAGCTGCTACACCTGCCGCAGAAGGTGCTGCCATTGAAGTACCACTAAATTTTTTATACTCACCATCTGGTGTTGTTGAATGTACTTTAACTCCAGGAGCAAACACATCTACATTTATTTTACCATAATTAGAAAAAGCAGCTGGTAATTCTTCAGTATACTTTGCGCTCATGGCTCCTAATGTTAATACATTATCAGAAACTTCATTTACTAAGTCTGGTGCATCATTAGGGAATGTTTTTTCTACATCAATATTCTTTCCATCATTACCTGCCGCATTTACAATTAACACATCTTTAGAAGCTGCATATTTTAAAGCTGCATAAACCCATTCTTTATTTGGTGAAAAAGCTTTACCAAAACTAGTATTAATTACTTTAGCTCCGTTATCAACAGCGTAACGAATACCTAAAGCTACATCTTTATCATATTCATCTCCGTCAGATACTGAACGTACTGCCATCATTTTTACATTATTGGCAACACCATTCATTCCTTTGTCATTATTACGCGTTGCACCAATAATACCAGAAACGTGAGAACCGTGTGCTTCTCCTTTTTTAGAGTGTCCTATGTTTCCATCTCCCGAACCTGGTTTATCATTAATATCATAAGCATTATCACCTACAACTGTACGATAATCAGTTTTTAAATTGTCACCAGAAATAGTCGCATCAGCTTTCTTAACTTCTCCTTTTAAAGCTTTTGAGACAGCAGATAAAGTAAGTCCATTTCTCTTTGCAAACTCTGCTGTATTAATTGCTTTTTTTAATTTTTCATCTGTAGTATTAATAGCATCAATTTCTTTAACTGTATAATCTGCTTTTCCAAAATACTTATTAAAAACTGCATCTGCCTTCGTTACTCCACCTAACATTTGTTCGTAGCGTTCTTTCGTCTTTTTTGCTGCTGCTACTTTTTTAGCTTGATATGCTTTTACTTCTGCTAAAGTTTTAGCATCAGCAACTGATGGATTCATTAAAATACGTTCGTATTCTAAGTGTTCTTTATATGATTTCCCTAAAAAGTTCCATCCATTAATATCATCAACATACCCATTTTTATCATCGTCAATTCCGTTACCTGCAATTTCTTTTGTGTTTACCCAAGCAACATCAACTAAATCTTCGTGCTTTAAATCAGAACCAGAATCTACAACTCCAACAATAACTGTTGTGCTTTTCTTTCCTTTTAAGAAATCATATGCTTTATTAACACTCATTCCAGGAATTGTGTCAGTCGCCAAATCTAAATGTTGCCAGTTATCTTTTTCGTAATCTGTTAACTCAGCTTTCTTTGCTGAAATACTTACCACAGTATTACTACCTGTTGGCACTGCTATTCTACCTACTGATGAACAACCTACTAATGTAGAAATTGCAATTGCTGAGTAAAATAATGGTTTCAAAACTCTCATAATGTTTATCTTAATTAAATATATCTGTAAATTTATAACTCTCTTTTAAACGCACTCCTTTTTCTGTGTGCTTTACAGTAATTAACTCGTTATAAGCATCGTGCTCTAAAAACAAGTAAAAATCATTATCTGCTGCTTCGTTTAAAAAAATTCTTTTTTCTTCTAAGGTAAGTAATGGTCTTGTATCATAGCCCATTACATAAGGTAAAGGTATGTGACCTGCTGTTGGTAATAAGTCGGCCATAAAAACAATTGTTTTCCCTTGGTAATTAATTTTAGGTAACATTTGTTTTTCTGTATGCCCATCCATAAGCAACACATCAAAACCTACTTGATTTTGGATGTTTTTATCAATAAAATTTAACTGTCCGTTTTCTTTTATTGGTTGTATATTTTCTTTTAAAAATGAAGCTTTTTCTCGAGCATTAGGGGCTACAGCCCAATTCCAATGATTTTCATTACTCCAAACTTTTGCATTTTTAAAAGCAGGCATATACCCTGTTTTATCCTTGTTCCATTTAATTACACCTCCACAATGATCAAAGTGCAAATGTGTTAAAAAAACATCGGTAATATCATCTCTATGAAAACCATATTTAGCTAGCGAAGTATCTAATGAAAAATCACCAAACATATAATAATATCCAAAGAATTTATCTGATTGCTTATTCCCGACTCCTGTATCTATTAACGTAAGTTTATCTCCTTCTTCAATAAGCATACAGCGCATGCCCATTGAAATCATATTTTTATCGTCTGCTGGGTTTGTTTTTTGCCAAATACTTTTTGGAACTACGCCAAACATAGCACCACCATCTAATTTAAAATTTCCTGTTTCTATTGGATAAATTTGCATACCTACAAAGATGCAGATTTTTAACGAAACTTTTTGTTAATAAAAACAAAAAAGCAGCTCAAAAAACAGATACGTTTTTGTATAAATTCATGCATGTTACTCTAATCGCACTCTTAATCTGTGAAATCTAAAATAAACTTATTTTAGTATTATTATTTTATTACTGTCTCTGTTTCTGTTTCAATTAAAAGAAAGGACACTCACAGAGTTAGATTAAATTCATACATCAAATTATAAACATATTTCCTTCTATATTCTTCTTTTTTATAATTATACTACCTCTACAGTATTATGTACTTATCCAGAAGATACTTTTGAATTTGTTACTAGAAAATAATTAAATATTCTAAACACTATTTTTTTGATTGTTTCTAAAAAGAATATTTTCGCACGTTAAAAAAGCTATGAAAAAATGTATAAACGAAGTTATCATCCACTCGTAATTGTGATGTATACAAGTGGAATGCTAGACGATAAACAACTCGCTCAAATACCCAAAACTACCCGATACAATTGGAATCAATTTGCACATGATAATTATTACGGAAATGATTGGGCTACCGATTACATAGAACAATTCGATACTATTAAAGATGTATTTGCTTCTAAGTTTTTGTTTAAATCTTTACGATTTTTAACAGAGACGAGAAAAGGTTATTTACATATGTTAGGTAAGCTTGCACACAATAAAAAGCTACTAAAATTACATGCTTCCAAAATTATTAGTTCTGTTGAACATCTAGCTTCTCTATCTAAAATTTCTGTAGTTACTGCTTGCAAATATTACGGTGTTTCTAAAGATTGGTATTACACCGAGAAAAGAAAATTGACTTGCGCTATTAGTCCTTTCCAAAAATGCTATAAACAACATCCAAATCAATTAACAGTTAATGAAGTAGTGGCTATTGAAAACTTAGTCAGCGATACTAGTCACTTCGGAAAGTCTAAAACTACCTTGTATTATCATGCGCTTATTAATAATCTAGTTACTTGTGGTAAATCTACCTTTTTTAAATATGCCTCGGCTTTAGGATATAAAAAGCCAAAACGTTTTAAACGGCCGATTAAAAAAGGGTTTAGGGCTACTAGAATTTTTGAATGGTTGCATGTGGATATTACCAATGTGTCTACGATAGAGAGTGGAATTCAAAAAGTAGCCTTCGTAAAAGATAACTTTTCGAAAGCTATTTTACATTATAGCGCTACCGATGGAAAAGCGGGAAGTAATTTTATTAAAAATCTGTTCTTAGAAACGTTCGACAAGCATCAATTACTTAACAAAGAGAATCCTATTAATATTTTGTCAGATGGTGGAAGTGAGAATAAAGGAGAACTTTTAACTTGGGTTCAAAATATACAAGCACCTCCATTAGTTACCAAAATTACTGCCCAAACAAAAGACTTTCCTTTTTCTAATTCGATGTCAGAAAGTACGCATAGTATTTATAAAACGGAATTCATGCGAGGAAAATATTCTTTGAACACAGAAACACACTTACAAGATTTAGAACGTTTTGTCGCCTATTATAATTACGAAAGATACCCCACTGAATTGTATGGCTATACAACTATGGAAATTATAGAAGGAAAAATTCCTGATAAAGATAGATTCAAAGAACAAATTTTAGTAGCAAGAAAAAGTAGAGTGGAAGTGAACCAGCAGTTTAACGATTGTAGCACTACCATATCTTGTAAATCATAAAGAAAAAGCTGTCATTACGAATGTAACGCAGTGAAATGAAGTAATCTTCTTGTTTAAAAAACTGTATTTTTTTAGTTCGATCGTTTTCAATAAAAAAAAGGAATATTCGCATATTGAATATTCCTTTCTTTATTTTTTTGATTTCTTAAAGCCTTACTATTATTGAAAAACTCTAATATTGGAACCCTTTTGTCGTGGTTTTAAATAGAGAGTGCGAGGTGGTAAAAGTAGCATTTTTTTTTACTTTTGAAATCTAAATAGGTTATGAAAACAAATGATTAAAACAGATAAAATTTTATTTAAAAAGATAAACGCCTTTAACCTTCAAGAACTTTTAGTTGTTCTTATGATTATTGGTATCTTAATATTACTTGCTTTACCTAATTTAATGCCCCTTATTTCTAAAGCAAAAAGTATTGAAGCTCAAACAAATCTTACGCAACTATACAATATGCAAAGAAGCTATTTTTTTATGCATTCTAAATATTCTAATGACTTAAGCACAATTGATTTTGTAGTTCCAAAGAAAGTTAACGAAGGCGGTCGTTCTAATTACTCTTATCAAGTAATAGAAGCTACTAATAGTTCATTTAAAGCTAAAGCAACTGCTATTACTGATTTTGATGGTGATGGGATTTTAAATACTTGGCAAATTGACCAAGATCAAAACTTAAAAGAATTGGTTAAGGATTAACTATTTTCAGGCTCCTTCCGTTTATAAATCTCAAAAAAAAATCTAAAGCTTCATCATGCGAAAAATCTAGTTCTATCTCGGTCACTATATTTTATTTCCTCAAAAAAGTCGTCAAATAAAAACGTGATAAAGAATAGGCGATTGCACTAATTTTATATTAATAAAGCCTTAACGATAAATTTGCCATTTTCCATCTTTGCGCCCGATCATTCTGCTAAAGTTTATACGACCCTGTTTATCTTTTAGATTGGTGCGAAACAGACTAGAGCCGTCTTCACGTAGTAGCTCGTAAAGCCTACCATTAGCAACAGGTTTAGCGTGGAAAACAATATCCTTAATATCATCCCATTTCCATTTTTCATCAATTGTAATGCCGGTGAAGTCATCCCTAATCTCCTTACTTCTCACCTCCAAGGTAACCTCAGTATCTAATTTTGACTCATCCATATGCAATGGTAGTAGTGCTTCGACCATTACTTTGGTATCTCCTTCCTTTAAGGATTTATAATAAGATTTAGCAAATTTAAGAGCTTCTTCATGGCTGGTATTATCAGTCACTATATCTGCGGTCAACCACTCCCATTCAGGCCGATTAGCTGATAGTTCGACTGTTCCTGTTACTGTTTTTCCTTTTTTAGCTCTCAATACCAAAAGCGTTTCACCTCCCCTGCCATCTACCCAATCACCAACTTTATAAGCGACTATGCGTGTTATAACAGCCCCCTCTTTCCCTGTTGGGATAATAGAAAGCGTATTGGTTCCTGATAATAAATTTATTTCAATAAGAACACTTTTTACGTCAGAACCCGCTTTTAAGTATATGATTGGAATATCATTAACTCGTATTTCCGCATCTGTTCCTTCCGCTTCACCTTCAACATAAATTTTCTTAATTATTGACATAGGGTTTTCCTCTGCAATTGAAATGTTTGTGTAACTTTCGGTATCTATCCCTTCAGGTTCTACATGAATTTTCTGAACTTTTGATATGCTTTTTCCCTTTGCATTTGAAATATTTGTACAACTAGTAATAGTTAACAATACCAAACATAGCCAGAAAGTAGTCATGGTGATGTTTTTTTTCATTGGATTACATTTTTACTATTTAACAACAAGGGCTTAGGACATTTTCATAACCATATTTTAATAGCTCTTGCAAAAAACAATTTACTTCTAAAAATGGTATAATGCTATTTATTTTTCTTAAATAATTTATTTGCAGATAGCTATTTTCTAAAAAATAAAAACCGTTATAAATCAATTGACTTATAACGGTTTTGAGGTGTCTAGCGGATTCGAACCGCTGTACATGGTTTTGCAAACCATTGCCTAGCCACTCGGCCAAGACACCCTTTGGTAATAAAGACTGCAAATTTACATCTTTTATCCTTTAATGCAAGTTTTTTTTAACTTTTACGCACTTCTTTTAAAACAATTACCACTTCAGCCACATTACCTCCTATCGGTGGATTAATTTTTGAAACGCTAACTTCCACCTCTTCAATTAATTGTATTTCTTTAAATACTCTATCTAAAATACGTTGCGCAACATGCTCTAATAATTTAGATCGAATTGCCATTTCTTCTTTAATAATATGATTTAAATGAACATAGTCAACAGTATCAACTAGTTCATCTGTTTTTGCTGATTTTTGTAAATCTGCTTTCACTTCTATATCAATTCGATATTCTGAGCCAATTTTAGCTTCTTCTTCTAAACATCCGTGATTTGTATATAACCGGATGTTGTTTACACGTATAATTCCCATATTTGCAAAGATATATTGTATTTTAATAAAAAAATATTTTGGATAGAAAAAAATTCTTACAATTAGCAGGTTTATCATCAGTATCAATGGCAATGGCACCGCTTTCAAATATTGAAAATATGATGAATGTTTTTGAAAACACACCCAAAATGCCCGTTCTATTCTTAGGCCATGGTACACCTATGAATGCTATTGAAGAAAATGAATATACTTTAGGATTTAAAAAAATAGCTAAAACATTACCAAAACCAAATGCTATAATTTGTGTTTCGGCTCACTGGTTAACAAAAGGAACAAAAATTACAGCTATGGAAAACCCAAGGACAATACATGATTTTGGTGGTTTTCCTCAGGAATTACACGATGTAAATTATCCTGCAAAAGGGAATAATGAATTAGCAAAAGAAACACAGAAATTATTTTTACCTAATAATAAAATAGAATTAGATCATGAATGGGGATTAGACCACGGAACTTGGTCGGTAATAAAGCATTTGTACCCTAAAGCAGATATTCCGGTTTTACAATTAAGTATTGATTATTATAAATCTCCCGAATACCATTTTGAACTAAGTAAAAAACTAGCTAAACTACGTTATAAAGGAGTTTTAATTATTGGTAGTGGAAATATTGTTCATAACATTGGTAAAATGGATACCAACACAGCCAAACATGATTTTGGCAATGAAGCTAGAGAAATTGTTAATAAATTGATTTTAGATGAAAACTTTAAACCTTTATTAAATTATAAAAAATTAGGAAAAGCAGTACAGCTAGCAATTCCTACTCCAGATCATTATTTTCCTTTAATTTATTCTCTAGGCTTAAAAGATAAAACTGACAAAATTGAGTTGTTTAACGACTCTTTACAAAACCCAAGAATTAGTATGACATCTTTAAAAATAGATTAATCAACAAAAACTCCATTTAAATTAAATGGAGTCTTTATTAAAAGCCTGCTTATTTTATTTCAAATACTTGTTTTTTATTATTTATTTCAACGGTATACTTCCCTTTAGGTAAATAATACGTATCATTTTTAGCTTTTTTAATTGTTGTATTTTCATTTTTCTTACGAAACTCTTTTAATCCTTTATTGGAAAAAGAAGCGTCAAAAACAGCTTCATTAAAACCTTTTTCAGCTTTCGTTTTTATAGCATTTACCAAAATTTCATCTGAATAAATATGTATTGTAACTTCTTCATTTTTGTTTACATAAAACGGAATAACAACTTTAGGTGTATTCGCTTTTAACCATTTACTCCAAGAACTTCCCCAAAAATCACTTTTGCTAATATTTTTGATAGAAAATAACGCTTCTTCATTATTAAATTCTTGTAACGGAGCTACATTTGCCTTATACAAACTACGCCCATGAGTCGCTACTATTAAGTGTTTTGCTGTAGGTTGAATTACTAAATCATGAACCGCTACATTAGGTAGTTCTTTTTTAAACGGTTGCCAGTTTTTTCCTTTATCTAAAGAAGTATACAATCCGTTATCGGTTCCTACATATAATATAGTTTCTTTTTTAGGGTCTTCTTTAATTACATTTACTGGAGATGCAGGAATGTTATTGCTAATATTTTGCCATGTTTTACCATAATCATCAGATTTGTATATATAAGTAGTAAAATCATCAAATCTATATCCGTTTAAAGTAACATATACCGTCTCTTTTTTATGTTTTGAAGCAATTACACGAGTTACCCATAGATTTTGCGGTAATGTACTAGAAATATTCTCCCAGCTACCACCTCCGTTTTTAGAAACATGTATCAAACCATCATCAGATCCCACATAAAGTAATCCAAATTGAAACGGGCTTTCAGAAATTGTTGTTAGCGTACCGTAAGCAACATTCCCTTTTTTTCCTCCTTTGGTTAAATCATTAGAAATAGCTTCCCAAGTATCACCTCTATCTAAAGATCTATGTAATTTATTTCCTCCTAAGTATAAAATATCTTGATTATGTTTTGATAACTGAATTGGTGTTTGCCAGTTAAAACGATATGGTGTTTCTCCTAATGTATGTTTTGGTTGAATGTATTTTTGGCTTCCTGTTTCTCTATCAATTCGGTAATAATTACCAAACTGATAACCTGTATACACAATGTTCGGATTTCTATCATCAACAGCAACTTGCATTCCGTCTCCTCCCATTAAACTTTCATACGGATTTTTACCTGTTTGTTTCCAACGTTTATTAATTTTCGCATTGTTATTTGCTACCCAAACCCCATTATCTTGTAAACCTCCATACACTTTATAATTCTTCTGATTATCAGCATACACTGTGTAAAACTGACCAACAGCCGGTTGATTTGCTTTTACCCAACTTTCTCCATCATCGTAAGAAATATTTAATCCTCCATCATTTCCTTCTATTAAATGTCCTTTCTTTTTAGGGTTTACCCATAATGCTTGATGATCGGCATGCACATTTTCTTTACTAATAGATGTAAAAGTTTTCCCACCATCTTTCGATTTTAAAACAGGAACACCCAATACATAAATTCCGTTTTCATCTTGCGGATCAACTCTAATTTCACCAAAATAATAACCATAAGAATAATACAAATCATCTAAGTAATCTTCATGTGTTTTTTTCCAACTTCCCCCACCATTCGTTGTTTTAAAAACCTCAGCTCCAACAACAGGTGTATCAAATAATAAAGTGTTTGCGTTTTCTAAATACTTAGCTAAATCAGCTGGTTTAACAGAACCTGCACGCACCATTTGTTTTACATTTTCAGCACGATACTTTTCTTGAAAACCATTCATTTTTAAATAGGTATTCAGCTTTTTATCTTTTAATTTCAAAAAATCTGAAATCTGCATTGTTTTAAAATCACCTTTAGTCAATGCATTAGAAGTTACTTTTTTCTTTTCATCTTTTCTTCTAAATTGACTATCATGAAAAGCATATACTGTATTTTCATTAAAAACGGCTAAACCAATTCTACCAACGCTTTTGCCGTTAGGAAATCCATTATTCTCTGAAATTTTAATCCAAGAATTACCTGCATCTGTAGATTTATAAATTGCAGAATTCTCTCCATCTCCTTTAAAATTCCACGCTGTACGATCTCGTTGCCATGCTGCTGCATACAACACATTAAAATTATCAGGTGCTGGTTGCACATCTATAATACCTGTATTATCATTAACAAACAAGGTTTTATTCCATGTTTTGCCACCATCGGCTGTCTTAAAAATTCCTCTTTCTGTATTTGAAGAATATAAGTGACCAATAACTCCAATAACAACCTCATCTGGGTTTTTAGGGTTGATTAAAATTCTACCAATATGATGAGAATCGGTTAACCCAACATTCACCCAAGTTTTACCTTTATCTGTCGATTTTAAAATTCCAATACCTGCATACGACGAACGAGAAGAATTGTTTTCTCCTGTACCCACCCATATTGTTCCACTCTTCCAATCTACAGCAATATCACCTACATTCTGTGTCGGAGAATTATCTAAAACTGGTATAAATGTTGTTCCATTGTTATTCGTATACCACAACCCTCCAGAAGCATATCCTACATAAAATTCGGTAGTATTTTCTGGATTTACATCTATATCAACTACACGACCACTCATTACAGTCGGCCCTATATTCTCAAAAGAAATATTTTTAACTAACGATGTTTTTATTAATGCTTCTTTTTGTAATAATGCTTCTTCAATTTTCTTAGGCGAAGTAGCTTGTTGTGCTATTAAAGCATATGGTAAAAATGCTATAAAAACTTTAGTAATCGTTTTCATTTTGTTTGGTTTAGAACCGATGAAATTACTTGATGTATATTTAATATCAAAAAAATTAACAAAACATTAGTTTTATTAACCTTTAAAAAATGGCTTTTTTGCTGCAAAAAAAATGTTAGCTTTGTGTAATCTGAACAACTAAATTTTATGAATATTTTTATTCTTTCTGTTAGCGACCAAATATATTCTACTCAAAGAATATACAAAGAAGCCAATCGCCGTGGGCATAAAATTAGAATTATTAATCATTTAAAATGTGCTATAAAACTAACAAACGGGAAATCAAAAATAATTTATAATGGCGATAATATTATTGACATTCCTGATGTTATTATTCCAAGAATTGGAGCTTCTGCCACTCGCCATGGGGCTGCTGTTGTTAAAGAATTTGAAATGAACGGAGTATATACAACAGCTAGTTCTTCGGGAATTTTACAATCACAGAATAAAGCTTGTACTTTACAAATAATGAATCGAAAAAACATTCCAATTCCTGACACTCTTTTTTCGGTAAACCCAGAAAATATTAGTGAACAGATAGATTTGCTAGGAGGTGCTCCCATTATAATAAAACTACAAGAAGGTACTCACGGTTCGGGAGTTATTTTAGCTGAAAGTAAAAAGTCAGCAAAATCAATTATCGATACTATGTACAATACAAATACTAGTGTTTTATTACAAGAATTTATCAAGGAAAGTAATAGTGAAGATGTTCGAGCTTTTGTGGTCGGTAATAAAGTCGTTTCATCTATGAAACGAAAGGGCTCAGATGATGATTTTCGTTCGAATATACACCAAGGTGGTAGTGGATTTAAAATTGATTTATCTCCTGAAGAAATAAAAATAGCGATAAATGCTGCACAATACTTAAACTTACCAATAACAGGAGTTGACTTAGTTCGCTCTAAAAGAGGCTCTTTGTTAATTGAAGTTAATTCAACCCCTGGTTTGCAAGGAATAGAAGCATACACAAAAGATAATATTGCTAAATCTATTATTAAATTTTTAGAAGAAAATGTTCGAACAAGAGTTTAAAAACAAAATCGTAGAAATACGCGGGCAAAAAATTGGTTTGGGCGAATCTAAATTAATTAAAATCCCTGTAGATAGATTACCCACTGGTACGCTTATTGAAATTCCAGTATATATTTTTAATGGAGATGAACTTGGTCCTACAGTTTTACTACAAGGAGGTCTACATGGTGATGAAGTAAACAGTGTTGAACTTGTTCGCAGGCTTTTGATAGATAAAACGTATAAAATTCATAGAGGCTGTGTTATTGTAGTTCCTTTATTAAATGTTTTTGGGTTTTTAAGTTTATCTCGTAACATGCACGGTAAAGATGTAAACCGAAGCTTCCCAGGTTCTAAAAATGGTTCATTAGCAAGTCGAATGGCATATTATTTAATGAAAGAACTTGTAAAAAATGTTGATTTTGCTATTGATTTTCATACTGGCGGTGCGCAACGAAATAATTTCCCTCAAATAAGATATACCCCTGAAGATAATCGAGGGTTTGAACTCGCTAAATTATTTAATGCACCATTATTTTTTGGATCTAAGCTTATTCCGAAATCTTTTAGAAACCAATGTTATAAAAACAATATCCCTGTGATTGTATATGAGGGAGGAGAATCATTACGATTAGATGAAAATGCTATTCAACAGGGAATAGATGGAACTTTACGTATTTTAAGGTATTTTAAGATGATTCATAAAGATGTTAAAATTCATCAAAACTCAACATCCATTCAACTTTATAAACGAAAATGGATTCGTGCTAAAGTTGCTGGTTTATTTAACCCTAAAGTTAAAAACGGAGCAAACGTTAAAAAAGGAGAGATCTTAGGTCACATTATGGATACTTACGGTGAAACAAATTTTGCTGTAAAAGCTCCTACTGATGGTTATATTATCTCAAAAAACAATTTCCCTGTCGTAAATATGGGAGACGCTTTATTTCACTTCGGAAAAACATAACCACTTGATTTAATTTGCTTTATAAATTAATTTTACCTTTCTTTAGAATCAATTAACCTATTAAAAACAAAATTATGGAATTAATTATTAGTTTATTAAGTGGTGCCGTTGGTGGTAATATTGCTGGTGCCTTACTAAAGAAGTTTTCAATGGGCACGCTTTGGAATTCTGTTATAGGAATTTTAGGTGGTGGTCTTGGGGCTCAATTACTAGGCATGTTAGGTATTGATATTAGTGGTATTATTGGTAACATTGCTGGTAGTGGTGTTGGAGGTGGTGTTTTAATGGTTATTATTGGGCTTATTAAAAGCGCAATAAAAAAATAAAAATTAAATATTAAATTAATAAGACGTCTGATAATAGACGTCTTATTTCATTTAAGGTGCTTCCTAATAAAATAGCAGTACCTTTGCAGGTTCAAAGAGATACTTATTTTAGAGTGTTTCTAAAATAATATATATGACATTTAAATCTTTAGGATTATCTGATGCTTTATTAAAAGCGATCAAAGAAAAAGGATACGATACTCCATCTCCAATACAAGCAAAAGCAATTCCACATATTTTAGCAGGAAAAGATGTATTAGCTTCAGCACAAACTGGTACCGGGAAAACTGCAGGTTTTACATTACCTGTTTTACAACGATTAGCAGAATCGAAACACCCAAAATATCGCCCTGTAAGAGCATTGGTTTTAACGCCAACAAGAGAATTAGCTGCTCAGGTTTACGATAACGTAAGAGAATACAGTACTTATTTAGATATAAGATCTACCGTAGTTTTTGGTGGTGTAAAAGCAGCCAGTCAAATAAAAACTTTAAGACAAGGAGTAGATATATTAGTTGCCACTCCTGGTAGATTATTAGATTTACACGATCAAAAAGCAGTTTCTTTTAATCGAATAGAAGTACTTATTTTAGATGAAGCTGATAGAATGCTAGACATGGGTTTTGTGAGAGATATTAACAAAATCATTAGTTTTATGCCTGCAAAGCGTCAGAATTTAATGTTTTCTGCTACGTTTTCACAAGAAATAAAAAGATTAGCTGGAGGAATTTTAAGAGACCCTGTTTCTGTAGAAGCCGAACCTGAAAACTCAACAGCAGAGAAAGTTTCTCAAAAAGCATACGCTGTAGATAAAGGTAAAAAAACTGAGGTTGTCATCAATTTAATTAAAGACGGTAACTGGAGTCAGGTTTTAATCTTTACAAGAACAAAACATGGCGCCAATAAGTTAACTGAAAAATTGGTAAAAGCAGGTATTTCTGCTGCTGCAATTCATGGAAATAAAAGTCAAGGTGCTCGAACAAAAGCATTGGCTAATTTTAAAAGCAATACGAATAGAGTTTTAGTAGCTACTGATATTGCTGCTCGTGGTATTGACATTCCATTATTACCGCACGTTATAAATTTTGAGTTACCAAATGTACCAGAAGATTATGTACATAGAATTGGTAGAACTGGTAGAGCTGGTGCAAAGGGAGAAGCTATTTCTTTAGTTTGTAGCGAAGAAACGGAATACCAAAAAGAAATAGAAAAAATACTAAAGCAAAAATTAAAGACCGAAGTTATTGAAGGGTACGAACCTAAAGATACTGCTGGTCCTAAAAGAGCTGCAACCCAAAAGAAAAAATCTGGAGGAGGAAAGAAAAAAGGAGTAGGTGCTTCACATAGAGGGGCATCTGAGGGAAATAAAAAACCAAAGAGAGAACGTCCTAGCGATCCTTCAAGAAGAAGTGACGGGGCTCCAAAAAAAAATAGAAGAAGATAAATTATAAGTGAATTTTTCTAATTACATAGAAAACATAATAGAATCTCAGGAGTTTGATAGTCAAATTTCTGAGATTTTTAGTTTCTTTAAACCATTACAATTAACAAAAAACAATTTTCTGGTTGAAAAAGGAAAAATTTGTGAATACTTCTGTTTTATCGAAAACGGTGTTTTACAACATTCCATTGAAGTATCCGAAGAAGAAAGAACAACCTATTTAGCCTTAAAAAACTCTTGTACAGCTGCTTTAAAAAGCTACCTACAAAAAACACCATCACGTAAAAGCATTAAAGCTTTAAGCAACTGCAATTTACAAGTAATTTTGGTAGCAGATTTTAAACATCTATTAAAAACCAATAAAGTATTTCAACAATTTTATTATACTTTAATTGAAAAGCAAATATTTTTAATTGATGATTACAGAATAGATCTACTAACACTAACGCCAGAAGATCGTTACAAAAAATTACTACTTAACGAACCTAACTTATTAGGAGAGGTTCCACTACGTTACCTAGCTTCTTTTTTAGGGATTTCTACCAGACATATGAGTAGAATTCGTAAAAACATAAAATAGTGCCAAATGGCTACACAATTAAAGAGATGTTTTTTTTATTTTTGAGAACATTTTAATTGTTAGCTTTATGAAATACAACCCAATAAATCGAGACTTATTTATAAAAAATCGTAAAAACTTTATGGCGAAGATGAAGCCAAACAGTTTAGCTATTTTTAACTCTAATGACGTATATCCAGTAAGTGCAGATAGCGCACTACCTTTTGAACAACATCGTGATATATTTTTCTTAAGCGGTGCAGACCAAGAAGAAAGCATTTTAATATTATTTCCTAATTGCCCAAAAGAAAATTTACGTGAAGTATTATTTTTACGTGAAACAAACGAACATATTGCTGTTTGGGAAGGTGAAAAACTAACCAAAGAAAAAGCATTAGCAACTAGCGGAATAAAAACTGTTTTCTGGTTACAAGATTTAGAAAAAGTATTAGCCGAAATGATGGCACTTGCCGAAACTGTTTACATAAATACCAATGAACATTATCGTGCTTCTGTTGAAACAGAAACTCGTGAAGCTCGTTTTACAAAGTGGTTATTAAACAAATATCCTGCACATTCAGTTGCTAAAAGTAATCCTATTTTACAGCGCTTACGTTCACTAAAAAATCCAATAGAATTAGATTTATTACAACAAGCCTGTGATATTACTGAAAAAGGATTTAGACGTGTATTAGATTTTGTAAAACCTGGTGTTTGGGAATATGAAATTGAAGCTGAATTTATTCATGAATTTATTAGAAATCGTTCTAAAAAATTCGCTTATACACCTATTATTGCTTCAGGTAACAACGCAAATGTTTTACATTATATTGAAAACAACCAACAATGTAAAGCTGGTGAATTAATATTAATGGATGTTGGTGCTGAGTACGCTAATTATTCTTCAGACATGACACGTACAATACCTGTTTCTGGTCGTTTTTCTGACAGACAAAAAGCAGTGTACAACGCGGTAAATCGTGTAAAAAACGATGCCACAAAATTATTAGTTCCGGGAACTATCTGGGCTGATTATCATCTTGAAGTTGGTAAATTAATGACCTCTGAATTATTAGGCCTAGGTTTATTAGACAAAGCAGACGTACAGAATGAAGATAAAGACTGGCCAGCATATAAAAAATACTTTATGCACGGTACTTCGCACCATATGGGCTTAGACACGCATGATTACGGATTGTTACACCAACCTATGGAAGCGAATATGGTATTTACTGTAGAGCCGGGTATTTATATCCCTAACGAAGGTTTTGGTATTCGTTTAGAAGATGATGTGGTTATTCAAGAAAAAGGAGATCCTTTTAACTTAATGCGTAACATACCTATTGATGCAGATGAAATTGAAGATATTATGAATCCTTAGATTTTTAATATAAACAACAAAACATTAGATTTTTAAAAACCAATAGAAAACTATTGGTTTTTAAAAATCAATTATTCTTTTTATATTCTAAAATATCTGCAGGTTGACATTCTAAAACCGCACAAATAGCTTCTAACGTAGAAAAACGAATGGCTTTAGCTTTACCTGATTTTAAAATAGATAAATTAGCTGCCGTAATACCAATCTCTTCAGCCAAATCTTTACTTCTCATCTTTCGCTTAGCAAGTATTACATCTAAATTTACAATTATAGGCATAACTAAATGGTTAAATTATTTTCTTCTTGTAATCTTCTTCCTTTCTTAAAAAGATCAATATATAAATAAATTAAAAGCGCTACACAAGAATGAATAAAAATGAAAAAGTATTCTTCTTCAAAACTAACTTTCTCTTTTTTTGTCCAACCAATTACAATAATACCAATATTTAAAATTATTGGAATAAAATTTAGTTTAAAGAATATTTTAAGTTTATTTAATGACTTTGCATTAAACAACTCATTATCGATGAAAATTCTAAAAAAATCTTTTAGAACATAAAAATATATTGAATAAAACAACAGCCAGAGCCACATAAAAACAATCGTATATGAAAACTGGTACTTAATTATCCCGTTTACAATCGGAATTTTAATTTTAGCATTAAAATCATCTACATCATTCTCTATGATATCAACATAAGGAACGTCAAGAATTCCATGCTTTTCAACTAAAGATAAAATCGAAAATAAAAGTACAAATACAAAAAAAAAGGTAAATAAGTAAAAAAAGGTTTTAGCACAGATGTAAATAATTTTTTTCATGATACTTTATGTTTTCTAGACCGCATAAACATATTAAATAAACTTAGTAAATCAATATACATTTACAATAATTTTACTTTTTCTAAATCAAACTCTAACTCTTCTCCATCTCTCAATACTTTTATCTTTATTTTATTAATTTTTAAATTTTTTAAAAGCCCCATTTGAAAAATTTCACACCATTGACTATCACTTACGTAGGAATAATCTTTATTATTTATACTTAATATTTGATCTCTATATTTTAAAATCTTTGAAGCCTTAATATTATCGTACAAATAATCAATATATAGTTTGTTCTTTTCAAATGTAGATTTAAATCCAAAAGTTATTATGTTACCTTTATCTTTATTACGTTGTTTAATCATTTTAAACTTTTTTGTTTTCCAGTTGAAAATAACCCTATAGTTCTTAAGAAAACCCAATCCAATATTAGTATTTTCATCCTCTACACTCACAATAGCGTTATTTATAAAATAGTCTCCTATTCTAAATTTATTAATTCTAGCTAAATATGAATTTCTCTTTTCTATACTTCTTCCAAAAGCTCCAAAACCTGAACCTCCTGAACCTTTAATATATTTTTTAATTCTTTTTGATTCTTTTTGTTCTTTGAAAACCTTGTATCTCAATTTAGTACAACCTGGATTACCTAAGTCTATTACATTGTTTAAGACTCTTTCTTCATTTACTTTTGTAATAATTGATACTTGATACGCATCGCCAACAAATATTTTTGATTCAGAATAATTAGAGGGTATATTTAAAGTTTTTTCGTTATCAGTAATGGTTATCATTTTATTTTGAAAATCAAAATCCCAAACAGCATGCCTCATTAAATTAGAACCTATTAGCCCATCTACTTCTAAACAAGCTAAATCTCCTTTTTTAAGATCCAATATAGAACCTATTGTTCCTTTAAAGTTTATTCCTCCAATGGCTATGTCATCTAATTTCACATATGCTAAGCTTGTTGATTTTTCATTAATATCAGATATCTTAGAAGAACCAATAGTAACAACCTTTAATTTTTCCGCTAATTCATTAGAAATAATATTAGTAGCGCCTGTATCTAAAATAAAATCATATATTTCTCCTTTAATTGTTGCTTTTATAAGAATATGTCCTGTTTTAGTATATTCAAATGGAAAAGTTACCTTATAATTTTTCTGAGCAACTTCACCTACTTTAAGAATCTTTCTTATTTTTGCTCCAGCACAACTGCTTAATACTATTAATAAAAATACTAAGTACAATACTTTTTTAAATTTCATGTTTTTATTTTAAATATTTCTACAAATGTATTTTAATATTATTGAAAAACGATAATTAATTGTTTTTTTAAGATAATTTTATGATTTAATATAACATTACAATTCAGTAAGTTCTGTGTAAAATAAAAAAGAAATATTAGGTTTACACATAAGAAATACGGGTATATTAAAGAACATGAGGAAACGTATTTGAAGTATTATTCAATAATAAAATATCATTTAGATTCAGGTGCAAAGCACATTATAACAATAAAAATCCCGCAAAATTGCGGGATTTTCTTTTACTATAAGTTAAATAAAAAATTATTCAACAGTTAAAGTATATTGAGGAGTTGGATTTAAAGGGCAAAAATATACATATTCACCTTTCTTTAAAGTTACTTTTTTAGAAGTAGACTTCGAATTATTTTTAACTACAGAAGTTACATATGCATTTTTAATGTGGTTTTCTGCTTCTACTTTTCCTTTAGGAGCTAATACAAAACCTACATCATGACCTACTTCTTTATTAGAAATTTCAAAGATATATGTTCCTTCACTTAAAGTTAATCCTTTTTGAGTAAACTCACCTTTTGTTTGTTCTAAAGATACTGTTTTTGCTTCTTGTGCGTTTGCTTGAAAACTAACACTTAATACTAATACTAAAATTGCGATAATACGTTTCATTTTATTGGATATTATAATTAAAAAATTTATTTAAAGAATGAACTTTTACTGTAGCTTTCTGCTATAAATAATTGTTCAAATTTTTATTAAGAATTTACAGTAAACTTCCCTGCTTCTACTTTTGGAAAGTCAACCTCAGTTTTTGCAATATGATTTACATAGTTTGTTAATGTGTTAGAAACTACATTTAAAACAATTTCTAAGATGTCACTATCATTATATCCTGCTACTTTTGCTGCTGCAATTTCATCAGAACTTATATTACCTCTATTTTTAGTAATGCTTTGTGCTAAGTTTAAACCTGCTTGTACCTTTTCATCAGCTGCCAAACCTTGTCTGTTTTGTTCTGTTTCAGCATCTGTTAAGCCATTCATTTTACCTATTGCTGTATGTGCAGATAAGCAGTAATCACATTCGTTCTCTTCAGCAATTGCTAATGCTAGTTGTTCTCTAAACTTATTAGAAAAATTTCCGCTTGCAGTTAAATCACCTAAACTTAAGTAGGTTTGTAATGTAGCTGGTGAATTACCAAATACTTTTATTAGGTTAGGTATAAAACCTAATTTGTTTTGTACAGCATCAAATAATTCTTTTGATTTCCCTGTAGTCGTTTCTGGATTTAATGTTTTAATTCTAGTACTCATATTTTTATGTTTTAATATTATTATTTAGATTCTTCACAATTACACATTTCTCTATCAGGAAATTGTTCGTCATACTCTTGATAACCCCAACAGTTAGGACATTGATTATTTTGTGTTGCTTTCATCTTTTTTGCATTTTATTTAACCGAAAAACTAATGGTTAAAAATTCTAGTACAAAGATGCGATGAGAATAGGGTTTTAAAATTGGACAAAAGTTCCTTAAGCTTGGACTTAAACCATTTCTAACTTAAAACAACTGTAATAAAGTGATTATTTTACAGTAATTTCAAACAAAAACTGGTATTAATAATAAAATGATTTCTTAACCTATGTAAACAAATTAGTTAAAGAGTAGTTTTATCTTTGCAGTATTATTACACATAACATATCCCCATATGTTATTCCCCCTTAATAATATACCCCCTTATACTCGTAGCCCTTTGTGTGTTACGAGTTTTTTTTGCTCTTAAAAGAATTAGAGCTCTCTTTGTTCTTTTTGAAATTGTTTTGGTGAATGCCCTGTTGCTTTCGTAAAAAAGCGAGAAAAGTAAGCAGGATCATTAAACCCTAAATCAAACGCAATATATTTTATAGTTTTTGTAGAATACAGTAGCCTACGTTTGGCTTCAATTATAATTCTATTTTTAATAAAATCACTCGGACTTTTAACGCCTATTTTATTAAAGTGCTTTGTTAATGACTTGGGTGAAATTCCTAAACGACCTGCATAATCAGTAACACTGTGTAGTTTTTTAAAGTTTAACTCTACTAACAAACTAAAATCTTTAAATAGCTTCGTTTCAACAGCTTCTTTTACAACGTGGTGTTCTTTTTTTATACGAACTGCATGTATAATAAACTGTTTTAAATAGGCTTGTAACATATCATATTGCGCAGTTTCTGTATTTTCGAATTCATCTACTAAGCTTTCAATTATAAAACTTAGTTTCTGAATATCTTTTTCACATGGTTTTACAAATGGAGTTTCATAGATATTATTGAACAAAATTCCGTTACAAGCAACCTCAGCATCATGCGCTTGTATGCAATAAAAATCTTGTACAAAGCTTAATTGATATGCTTCTTTAATTTTTTCTGAGTCTACAGAAAAAATTTGCCCTGGTGATAAAAAAAACAAGACTCCGCCATTAAATGAATAGCTTTCAAAATCGATATGATAAGTTCCCTTACCTTCTTTTATCCAAAAAATTTTATAAGTATCTATTTGTTCTGGCTTATTTACTACGCATGCTTTTTCGAACTGTACGGTTTGCAATGAAAAAACATCTTGGTATTTATAGGTTTTTATATCTTGAATAGCCATTTCTTACATAGTTTTATTCTTAGTCGAAAAAATTAAAATTACTGACATAAAAAACATTAGACATTTTAATAATAAGTTAATCAGTTTGATGCAAATAAAGCATCTAACTTAAAAAGAGTTATCAATAATTGACAACTCTTCTTAAAATATTTTATCAAGTTATTTTAACTTACCTTCTTCTTATAATTTTAGGTTCTATCTAATAAATATTTACTCAAAATCTTCTAATTTAATAATAAATTCTTTTTTGTTGTACTTATCTAAAGTGAATAAGAGATCATCGTAATATACCTTGAAATATTCATAGAACTCCTCATTGGTATAACCATATCGTTCATGTTCTAAATCATAATTATCGAATAATGCATTGAAATCATAATTTGGATGTGCTAAAATCCATTCAAATACTTCTTTTTGTTCGTTCACAATATCCAACTTTGCATTAGAAACGTCAACAGAATCAATTTCTTTATAAAAATCTTTTACTTATCTATATTTTCTAATCTCTATTATTGTATTACCTCCAAGACCTTTCAAGGGAATTCGACTACTTAAATTTGGGGTATCTTTTAGTTGTTTGATATATTTTAATCCCATCGTTATTTCTTTTTTGTAGCAATTTAAATGTTTTAAGCAAATATACTCCCATAGATAATTCTAATGACTAAAAATGGCACTTACTATTAGCAAGCTCCTTTTACAGTTTTATAAAATATTTTAATTATTTATAATCATATCTATCTTCAGCAGGGTACCAATACAGGTCTAAGCTTGGTTCCAATGACCCATTTTTATACTTTTTTAAGGTGTTTTCAAGGTTTAAGGTTCCAAGAGAAACAACTCTTCCTGTTGTGTTTTCAACTAAAAAAGGACCTCCTCCAGCTAATGATTTATTTGGGTTACCCAAAAAACATTCTTTGGTATTATAATAATAAATATTACCATATTCCTTTTTTATATAATCATCATATAATTTAAGTTCCAATTCGCTTTTTAATTTAGTTAAATAACGTTCTGCTATTTCTAGCATTTCTTTATCTGTTAACATTCTATTATTTTTATTTAATCCGATGGCGCGGATTTGCAATCCGTGAAATAAACACACCTTTTTTTTAAATATAATTTTTTAAGAACCATATTTTTAGCACTATTTCCCTTCTAATAATTTTCTATATCTTCAGGTTCTATAATGCTATCATCAACATATATATAAGTATCTTCTTCATATTGCTGTATATATTCTTTTGTAGAATGAGCTGTACCAAACTGAATAATTCTACCTGTTTCTTTTTCTACCAAAAAAGGAGCATTCCCTAGGATAGCATAATCATCATTTTTTGTTTCGTAATGTTTTTTACTACCATATATATATTTCCATAAGGCTTTTTTATAGTCCATTCTTCAAGGGAAATCACAGGGATATTCGATGATTTCTCTTTCTTTTTTAATAATCTGTCAGCGATATTTCGCATTTGTTTATCAGTTAACATGCTTTAAATTATCATTTTAGAATGTTTTAATAATACGCTTTCCATTTATCTGGATTAGTTCTTAAAATAAATTTTTTAGAAGTAATTTCTATTTCAGAGATAGGAGAATCTTCTACAGTAAAAATTATAGATTCAGATGATTCTTTTTTTGAAAATACTTTACCTTTTAAAGTTTTTTCTATTGTATCATTTAAATCTTGTGATTCAGTAAATACTAATTCTAATTCTTGTAAATACCTTGTGTTCGTTTTTTCATAATCATCCTTAAAAATACGTAGTATCAAATGCTCAATATCTTTACGCTTCATCTCTTCTTTGGGCATATAAAAATCATTCATACCTAAATAATCTGGATATTCAGTATCTATAATAGGAGTTTTTATTTCATAAAAACACCCTCCATAAAACTTATATTGAGCATATTTTTCCTTGTAGCCGAGTATAATTAATTGAACTGCCTTGTTCAATTCACACTCTTTCATTTTTTTGTTAAATGAACTTACAATTTGCTTGTACTGCTCCTCTTTAGGATCTACTCCGTCTAAAACCAACTTTCGTTGATAGTACAAAAAGTCTAAATTTATATATGTATTCATTGCTGTTATTTTTTAATTAATATAATTAGTATATGTTATTTTGTCTTTTATTAAATCAAATATTTCATTAAACACTTTGGCATCTATTCTACTTGTATTTCCTACAGAAATACTATAAGCAAATTTATATTTTTCCTCTATAGATTTTATTTGTAAATCTAACTTAACTAGTTCTCTTTCATAATTTATAAACTTAATATTATTTCCATCAGTTATATTACCGTTTTTAATACTAAAAACACCTCCGCTTGGACCAACAGCTCTTAGTTCTACTAGCCTATTACTCATAAAAAACTTAAGATCTTCAATACTTAAGCCCGTTCCTAAAGGGTGATTATGTGTAACAATACAATTTTCAATATTATTTAAAATATAATCTGGCCATATAATTTCCCCTTCTAAATTAGAAGTATGCTGTGCTTCAAACTTAGTTCTTTTATTATAGACACCACCCCATTCATTCTCTTCTAATTTAAATTGATTCTCAAATTTTTTAATTTTATATGGGGCTTTATCTAAAGTTTTTGAAACTTGTTTAGACAATCTTGAACTGTAATCTCCAACATTCTCTGCTAATTCATTTATTTCTTTGAGAGATCTTCTCTTAACAGCCACGTCAATCTCTCCTTTTTTAACTAAATCATCTAAGTTTTTCTCAAATTTAGGATTTCCTAAAAGCTCTCTTGCAGTAGTTTTGAGTTTTCCTTTTAAAAACACCGAAACTTCACCAGTCAACGCTATCATTTCTAGATAAAAAAGGTATTTAGAAATACTTTTCCCTAGCTCGGTATCATCAATACTAGTGAGTTTTAACAAAGTATTTACGGCTCCTGAACTTACTTCAATTACACCAGCTACTGCCTTTGTTGCTGCAATTGCTGTAGTTACTTGTTTGGTTTTATAAAGTAAGGTTTTTCCGTTTTTAAGGAGTTTTACTAAACGCCCTACTTTTATCAGATTACCAACACCTGATACAGTAGTTAGTATATCAACTCCATATTCTACACCTGTCAATACATTTTCCCAAAAAGCTTTTTGTTCATTTGCATATAACAAGAATGCAGGTAGCTTTGTAAAACGAACGCCTTCTTTTTGGTCTTTGTCTTTTAATAGAAATGCAGGGTTTTTACCATTCTGTAATATCAATGGCGAAAACGGATGGTAGCTATATTGGTGTTTTTCTTGCTTTTCTACTATTATTTTTTAATCGCCATCTTCTCTTTCTATCGTTTTTTCTTCAAATTCACCTGTTTTTATATTAACAGAAATATCTATTAGAGGTTGGTCGCCCTTCCAGTTTATGGTTGCATTATCAGAATGAAACCCTAAAATTTTCTTAGATTGATATGCTAAAATTACAGGGGATTTATCAGTAATAGCTATTAATTTATTGGTTTTGGGATCAATATTCGCATACGAGCTCTTTTTCCAGATACTCCAAATAAAATAGACATAGGTTTGAAAATGTTCTCCATCTAAACCATCAATTAGCTTGTATAAAAGTATTTTTTTATCTGCTCTTCTAATTAATAAGTTTTTAATAAAAAGATCGTTTATTTCTTTACTTCCAATGTCTTTCTCTTCTAGTACTTTTAAGCCATCTATGGTTTTTGTTTTTTGCTTATATGTGTACCTAAAATAAAGTATTCGTAATGTTTTTATAATTAAATCTTCATCATTAATACTTAAATAATTACGTACATATCCTTTAGATAAATCTTCCAGTAAACTCCAAAGAGAATCAATATTAAACACATAATATAACGGTTGCGCTAAATGATATACAATAGCTGCTTTATTATGTAACTTACTATTATTATAGGCAGGTGCTATTTTTTCAATTAGTTTAATTAAAAATAAATTACGCCATTTAGATTAGTAATCTGTATATTCATTGTAATAGTTAAAGATTGTTTCGTTTAAAAACTGCAATACTGTAGTAATGTTTTTACAATAAATACGCAGCCCTATAAATGGGTAATCTTCTTCCGTTGGGGCTATACCTCTTATTTCATTACTATCTTTTTTATAATAATACGATAAGCAATAGCTAAAGCCACTTCCAAATGATTTTGAAATAACAGGAAATCTATGAATCAAGTTACTTTTAGTGTTCGCAACTACTTTAATCGTATCTGCTATTGAATTTCCGTATACACTTGTATACTTATAAGGAACAACAGGGTAGCTTTTTAAATAGGAAAAAGTACTTGCTTGGAAAGCGGCATAGTTACTCAAACTATTTAAGGTTGCCATTTGAATAGAAGCAACTAAAGTATCCTCTTGATTTACATAAAATTCATAACCATCACTATATAACTTATCTGGAATAATTATTTCTGTAATGTAATTTTCTATCTCTTGCTCAGCATATAAATCTAGGTTTTTATCATAAGTAATCGGCCTGTAAAAAACACCTGTGGAATACTCTCGTTTTACAAAAGCTCTATTATCCTTATCTAAATATAGTTTTTGTGGAACATCAACTCTTTTATATTGCAATCCAAAATCTTGAAAACTTATTGTTTCTTCTTTAAAAGTAGGTTCTTGTGTTATTTTTTTAATCAGTATTTCTTGATTAGTTTTACTATTTGAATCACCAACTTTTAAATAACTAATTAAATCTTCTATTGTTGTTAATGTTATCATTTCTTTTTCTTTTTTTAATCAAACAATCGCCATCCTATTCCTATATTATGTGTAAGTTGTTTATTTGCAAGGTTTACTCCATAACTCGCAAACCACTTTCCTTTTCGGTTGTATTGTACCCCAAAGGTTAGGTTATCGAATGTTTGAGTATTGCCACCAACCTCAGAGAACAGATATAGTCCGCTACGATACGTTTTAGGATGTTCAATTGTTTTAGTAATGGTAATTTCTCTAGGTACTTTCAATTTATAGGCTAATTGGCTACCTAGTAATTTCCCTTTTACCAAATTGTAACTATAAATTTCTACATCGGTATTATTTAGAGTATCTCGGTATATTTTGGCTGCTATAAAATTTGTGGTATCTTTTATAAAAAGGGTGTCTTTTACTATCTTAGTTACATCGTTTTTATGAACATATACTTTTTTATATTTTACTGTTTGTATTTTTAATGTATCTATTTTAGTTTGCCAGATAGTATCTTTTATGATCGTGATTTTAGGTTTTTCAATCGCTGTTTTATTTGTTCTTTTTGAAAATAGATTGATACATAAAAGCACTATAATGACACCCAATAGAAATCTATCGGTTTTATTATTTAAAAAATTCATGTTGTTTTCTAGGTTTAAAAAGTGTTTGTCATTCCAAAAATGTGGTAAACAAGTATAGAACCTCATCAGAATGACAAAAAAAACACTAAGTATTAAAGGGGAAAATAGGGACTAAAAACTATTGTTAAGGGTTAGATTTTGACTTTAGTTTTAAGTTTATGGTGTATAAACATTTGTTATATATGACACTGAAACCCTTATAGTTCCATTGGTAAACGAAATGTTTTGTATCTGAATATCTCTATCTAAATAAGCGAAAATCAATCCTCCAGCTCCAACACTTTGACAACATATAAGTTTCTCTAACTCTTCTAAAGTCAAACTAGAATTTGAAAATGCCCCAATACTTCCACTAGCATTTACCAATGTTGAAAAAGGTAAAGAACTTATTTTAAAAGCACTAGAAATCAAACCATTAACCCCAGATAAAGTAATATCTAGTTTAACTAAGTTACCTATTCTTACATACCTCGAGTAAGAATTAGAAAAAGTATAACCAGAAACGACAGGTGTAAAAACCCCTTCTTCATAGAAGTTTGCTTTAATTAAACCCGCATTTTCTGCATTTGCTATTGGTAATATCGCATCTTCTCCTGTACTAGAAACAATGGTTCTTGTATTTGCATTGTAAGACAAATCTGTATTTAACTCTTTCGAATTAGGTAATAATTCATCACCTTTTATAGTTTTTTGCACACTAAACGTTCCTTTTACAAGAGGTGCATAACTAATATTATTATATAGCTCATTTCCAAAATTATCTACAACAGAGTTACTTAAAGGAGTTAGTATTACTTTATTTACAATAATTTTAACCTTACTATTGAAATCATCAATTGATTTTTCATTTGAAACATAATTAACAGCTAAATGCGTACGGCCTTCTATTGTAAATTTACCTACATTAACTGTTAAATCTTTTATCGTATTCGATAACATAGTTGATTTTAGAAAATTCGTAGTAAGAGTATTGTTATCTGCATTACCTGACACTCTAAATTTAGTTATAATGTTAATAGGACTATTATTTTGGGTATGAATAATCACATCTAAAATAATCTCAACCTGTCCATAATTCACTCTAGGAAACAATATGACTGGTTCATTTTTAACTGCTAAATTATAATTAGAAAAAATACTATTTTTTGGTATTATTGAAATCGTTTTAGTAGAATTTTTACTGCCATCGTTTCCAAAATAAGCCTCATACCTTATATCTTCTTTTAATTCAGAGTTTATTATAGGTCTATTAGGGTTCGCGTTGTCAATAGAAATATTTATTCCTGCTTCATATTGAATCGCTGCCCCCTTTAAACTATTTAAATCTAAAGTAAACGTTGAATTATCATCGCGTGTAAAAATTGCCAATCCATTTTCATCTACCCTACCACTAACCAATCTTGATAAATTAGTATCATCAACATATGATGTTAAATCAATTTCTTTAACTACTTCCCCGTCTTTTAATAATGACAGTTTATTCGCAACAATATCTGATAAGCTATATACTGGCTCTTTTTTTTCTGAAGCCACACTCACTTCCCCTGTTTCATCAATTACAAACCTTCTGTTTGCTTCTCCTTCGGGTTGTTTACTGTCTACATAACTATCAATTAAATCAGCATATTGTTGTTGTGTTGGCTTATCACCAGTTTCGAAATGTTTTTTTAATGTTTCTTTATTTTGTTTCATATTTGTTCTCTTTTATCTGTTTTTAAATTATTTTTTTTGATAAAAAAGAGGCGCTAAAAACTATTGCTAGCGACTAAACTTTTTGTCTTATTTAACTTTAATTACGGAGTAAAAAACAGTTATTTTAGCTGTTAAATTCCCTCCTGTTCCTGTTACCTTTGATTTTATAGTTAAAGGTTTATTGAAGGTATTAATTGAAAGATCACTACTTGTTGGTTTTCTTATTGCTATTTTCCTATCTACTTTACTTATATCCATAAACGCACTTTGCCCTGTATAATGCTCAGCGTTAATATCAGTTTCAAAAATTGGTTCTGTAGAAACCCCTAAATATGAAGAAGTTATACTTACATCAAAAACGATTTTATGTATTGATAGTAAAGTATTTTCTCCCTGTGCAGGTATTAATTCGTAAATACTTGCTGTATTTAAATCAGCTATTGTAAGTGTTTTAGTTATTTTTAAAATAGGTTTATCAATAAAACTTGTTAAATCAATTTCTTCTTTAATAACTCCGTTTTTTAATAATGCTAATTTTTTTTCTAATGTTCCAGACAAAGTGTATTCTGATATTTCTTGTCCTGAAGCTACATTCACTTCACCTGTTTCATCAATTACAAACCTTCGGTTAGGTTCTCCTTCTGGTTGCTTATTATCAATGTAGCTGTCAATTAAATCAGTATACTGCTCTTGTGTTGGTTTATCGCCTGTTTCGAAGTGTTTTTTTAATGTTTCTTTGTTTTGTTTCATGTTTGTTCTTTTTTATCTGTTTTTAATTATTTTTTTGATAAAAAAGAGACGCTAAAAACTAGATGCTAGCGTCTAAACTTTTTGTTTTATTAATAAGGCTGTATTTTTATATAATTTGGGTCGTTACAATGTTTCCTGAGTTATCAATACTAACTCTATAATCTTTTGCTCCATCTGGTGTTTTAAGTATTACACCCTTACCTGCATTTGTACTAATATAATCACCTGTTGTGGTCACCTCTATTATGTTATCATCTCCTAAAACTACTTGATTAGATTTAGTAGGTTTTGAATTAGCCCCTAAAGAAGTTGAGTTATTATACACAAATTGCGATACTATTTTATACACTCCTGCTCCATTTTGAAATCCTCCACCTATTAAACTATCTAAAGTGTTTTCATCTATGACCTTAAACTTGAATACTTTTTCTCCTTTAGGAATAATAGGAGGAGGAGTGTTTCCTACTAGTACTTTCAATTTAAGATTAACATGTTCCCCAACAGCTCCATAACCATGTGCAGTACAAATAATTCTATTTGACACATTAAAAACAGCACTCGCACTTTTTTCCTTAGAAACATCCTCATCAAAATTAGCATAAGAGTTAAAACCTAATGAAGAGTTATTTTCACCTTCATTATTTATCATACCTCCACTACCAACTGAACTTGCTTTATCACCTCCATTAAGAATTAAATTCTCAAATCCATGTCCAGAAGAATCATTCGAAGTATTTACCCTTAAAGAAGTATGGCCATTGGCTGTATTATTATTTCCTTTATTTAACTCTAAAGAATTAGAACCATAACCATTGTTTCTATCACCTTCATTACCACTCATTACATACCTACCAAATCCATTATTATTAGAGCCTTTAGAGTTTCTTAAAGAACCTGTACCCATTCCATTACTGTTAGACCCGTCGTTATTTAATAGGCTATCATAACCAATTCCATTATTATCTCCTCCCTTATTATTCCTAAGAGAATTATTACCAACTCCATTAGATCTTATAGCTTCATTATTTTGTAAAGAGTTTCTCCCAAAAGCGGTGTCATCATTACCTATATTATTTTGTAACGCATCTTCTCCAAAACCATACGATTTAGGATTAAAAACCAAAATAGGGGCGCTTGAATGAGGACTTTGCTCTTGAGTTCTGAATAATGGTTTTCCATCATTACCTTTTAAGTATAACCTGTGAACCGCTTTATTTGGTATCGTTTCTGTTTTACCTAACTGAATTAAATTATTACCTAAGTTAACATCACTTATGGCTCCTATATATGGTACAAATGAGCCACCACCACCTGTAGAATTGATAATAGGTTGTAAGGGATCTGAATTATCAATAGTAATGTTAATTCCTTCTTTATATTCTGGAATCTGCAATCCTTTAACCACTATTACTTCACCCATTTCATCAATTACAAACCTACGATTCGCTTCTCCTTCTGGTTGTTTACTATCTACATAGCTATCAATTAAATCTGAGTACTGCTCTTGTGTTGGTTTATCACCTGTTTCAAAGTATTTTTTTAATGTTTCTTTGTTTTGTTTCATGTTTGTTCTTTTTATCTGTTTTAATTATTAATTTTTGATAAAAAGAGGCGCTAAAAACTAGATGCTAGCGACTAAACTTTTTCTTTCTTTTTTTGTTTTTTGGATAATGGTTCTAAAGTACTTTGCAAACCTGTTTGTTTCAACAAATTATGCAATGCTTTAAAAGGGTTTACTCCATAAATTTTATTATAATTCTCTAAAATTGATTTAATTTCAGTAACAGCAATAAAGCCTGCTATTATTTTTAAAAACGGCACTTCGTTTACAATGTGTTTTTCTAAAAAGTAAGCAGATATAATTACTAGGTTATATATAAAAAACTTAGAAACCGTATGTCCAAATCGTATGCTACGAATAGGAAAATTATTTTTAATTGCTGCATACGACCCTGTAATAAAATCAACTATTATTAGTAATACCATGGTAGTTAACACTCCATTTAAAGGCGACAATAAAGCTAAAAGCCAAAAAATGAGATGTGAAAATTTATCCATTCTTTTTTAATTTTCTAAAATCTAACACTCTTTTTTTAGGGTATGCTTTTATACTTACACTATCTCCTTGATTACCTCCTAGCAAATACACATATCGATTGGTTTCTTTAACTAAAAAACCTACATGCCCTTTCCAACTATTTGGATGATCTCTCCATAACACGACTAAATCTCCTTGTTCTGGAGCCATAGTAGAGGTACCTACTGTTAACCAGCTACGTGCTGTTAACTTGTTTGAATTTTCATAACCTGCTTGTTTTGCTACCCAATTTACAAAGGCGCTACACCAAGCGGTTTCGTCTTTAAATTTTGATCGATCATACCCTAACGATACAAAGTAATTTATAATTTGTGGATGATCTTTAGCTCCTTTTACTTCTTTTACTCCGTATTGCGATAACGCTGTTGACATTAAACTATTCATACATTTTTTTGTTTTTTTATGTTAATGCTAGCAGATAAAAACTATTAAATTTTAGATTCTTTTTCTTTCTCTCCTTAACTGGATATAGCTTAATCTCATTTTTTAGTCTCTGCGTAACATTAAAGGTTAATAAATAATAAACTATTAGAAAAGCAAGACAAATATACAACATATTACAAGTCAAAACAAAACAAATTACATTTTATTTTGTAAAATGTTTATAATAGTTGTTTTCACCAAACAATACCAGTCCGTTTTTAACCGAATGGGTATTTAAAAAAGTGCTCTTTAAGGTATCGAACTGCATTTTAAAAGCTTGCTTGTAAGCACATATCTTAAAACACATTCCGTCACCTTCTATTGCAATGCCCAACTTTCTTTGTAAACCCTCCTTTTCCCCTTTATCAATACACTCATTAGCAACAACAAGCAAGTTAAACTCCTTTAACACACCTTGTATGTGAGTGAAAAATGTTATCTGAAACACCTCATTTTCGAAATTTTCTTCTGAGAATTCTCCATTTACAAAGGACATAGATCCAGACAGGCTAATCGTATTTTGTATTCTTGTTATTTTAAACAATCGTTCATAGTCTATCTTTGTAATTTCCATAGTTTTTCCATACAAAATACAAACATATGTTTTAAATACTTATATGATTTTGTTAAAATAAGAATTCGTTGATTTTTCACTAGAATCTGTAAGTAAAAACATAGTTTTAGATAGTTAAAACCTTCTTTAACAAAGAAAAATCGCCTAGAAAATTAATTCTAGACGGTTTTTCCCATAAATATTTAATTATAAAGTTACAATTCCTTAAAATCAGTTACCATAATAAGCTTCTCTTGCTTCTTGAACTTCATTTTTAAAACCATTAATATCTGGCGAGAATTTTTCTAATAACTCTTCTAAACAATTAATAAAATCTTTACTTTATAATTCATAAGACACTTTTTAAAATGTTGAACTTATCCATTATACAGATAAAAGGTATAACTCTTTAAGAACAGTAATGGTTGTTTCTGAATTTTTGAATAATAATTTCTCAATCTCATCAAAAAAAAAACCATCTTCATAGGGTCATTTACATGGGTTTTTTTCCATGTATTTCACATCTTTTTTAATTGTTTTTGTTAACTCATTCATTTTCTTTAATTTTTAGAAGATTTAAATCACTAATAATCGTTATTTAAAGAAAGTCCATCTAAAAATTCTTCAAAAGAATTTGCAAGAAACTCAGGTCCTATACCCCCCATATCCATAGGTAAATAATAAACCTTACCATAACTAACTCCTTCATTTAAATCCATACATATTTGATTTCCTCCTGGATCATACGCAAAAGGAAGGTAGCCAACAGGTAGAAAATCCTTTAAAGATTTAATCTGATTTCCTAATGTTATTCTTCCATTTTTAATTGGATTAAAATGAGCTATAGTTACCCCTTTAAAATATTCTTTTTCAGGAGCACCTCCATTAAACATCAACATATGTTTTTTATATGTTTCAGGTAAACTTAACTTTTGATTTTCTCTTTGGTCAAATAAAAATTATTCATTATAAATATTTTGTTAATGGAATTGAAAATACTGATTGTCCTGCCGAGCCAAAATGCTTGTAGGTTGCCTCATGAGCCTCCCTACGAACCAATTGCATTGTACACATTAAACCTTCATCTAAATCATCTAGGTGATGTCAAGTATACTCTTCCAATATAGCTTTTCTTTTTTTACTATCTGTTATACCCCTTTTTTGAAAAGGCTTCTCTGAAAAAGCTCTGGCTACCTTAACAGACTCATCAATCCATCCTTTTAAAACACCTAGGTGCTTTGGAGATATTTTTTCTAAAAACAAAAGGTAGTAATTTTGAAAACTATCATTAACCTGTTTTAAATCACCTGCTTAGTTCTGAATGATAATATTCATCCTTACTTTCATTATAAGAAAGTAAAAAATTACTTTTTTTCCAAGAAACAAACGTTACCAATTGATCTTCGTCATTTACAACCACCATAGGAGTAACCTCTCCATTTCTCCAATCGTCTTTAGTAAAATTGAAACTTACTAACCAATGATTATAATCATAAGGTGGTGTTTTTTCAAAAACACGTCCTTTTTCAATTTTAAATTCTTCCCAATGACCAATATCTTTCAACGCTTTTCTTGCTAATGCAACAGCCTCTTCTTCTGTTAAATAAACTTCTTCTAAACTTAGTTCCATAATATTATTTTTTATATCTTATATTTTTATAATAAGGTTTTTCAAGTAATTCTTCCATTTCTTGTATTCTATTCCATGTTCCTATTTCACCCCTAGCTGTTTTTTTATAATAAAAATAAGAGTCAACTAACTCTTCCTCAGTCCATTTATTTTTAGTTTTCCAAATTTTATTCCAAACACTTTCTTCATGTTTCCAGTTAGAAGTTTGGTAAAACTTTTTAGTTCCTAAACGCTTCAAATCTTCTAAATGCCAGAGTTCATGTTGCCAAGTAAGCTCAGTAACCTCCTTTCTAAAGAAAAGTGTCGGGGGAGGTCCTTGCTTAAAACTACCTAAAACTTTACGAGCATTCCAATCTTTGAGTTTTTTTACATTAGTAGTCTCATCAACAAAACGAACTTCTAAATTGAAGTTTTTATATTTTTGTAAAAGTTTTTTAATTCTCTTTTTTAAAACTCTTTCAGAAAGCAAAATTCCCCCGTCAAAATCATTAAATTTCCTTCTTTCTAAAACCTCATCCAAATGTTGTTGAACTTTCTTTTTAGCATTTCCACCACTTTTACTAATATCATCAATTTTATTTAGAAAGCCTTCAATGGCAGTTTTACTTCCTTCAAAAATAGTTTTATCAGCTTGTTTTATAGCATATATTACTCCATCCGCTCCTTGTACTAAAACTTTTCCTGTTTCAGGATCTAACTTCTGTACAATCACAACTCCTAAATCAAATAATAATTCTAAAACAGCCTCAAAACCTTTAAATAATTGATTAGCTACCTTAATCAATTTATCAACAAACTCATCAATCCATCCTTTTAAAGTATTTAAATGTTTTGGCAGGTTTTTAATAAGCTCTTTTAGTTTTTGAATTATCGTTAAAAACGTATTAACCGTTACCGTAGCTGTTTTAGCTACTGTTCTGGCAGCCATATTCAGCAATTCTTTATACGATTTAAATACTGCTTTTACCCCTTTTGCGATAGTACCTGTACCACCCGTAGCAAAAAACATTACCACTTCAGAAGCTATAAAACCAACTAAAAACCCTAGATAATATCCTATAGCACCCGGATCTATTGTTATTTTTGCATTTGACGCTTTTGTAAACAACCCTAGCAATAACTTTGCTGTTGCTATTGGCATACTTATTAAAAATTGCCCTAATGCTTTTAAGTTTTCTACCGTAAAAACGCTCGCTACTAAATCTAATAAATTTTCAAAACCTTCTGCTAATAAGCGTAGGTAATGCCCTGGTTTTTCAAAGAACTTTCCTGCTTGAACGACACCATTTAAAACATCGATTAAGATAGCTAAAATATCAAAAAAAGATTTAAAAAAATCGATAATACTATTAATAAGCCCCACAAGTAAACCGTTAATAAAATCGTAGTTGTTTTGCAAATGTTCTTTCACTCCATCTAAAAAATCTTTAACCACACTAGGAATGTATTGAAGCAACTTGGTAATATAATCAACCTTAAAAGGCATCAACTCTTTAAACAACCAATGCTTATTAAAACGCTCTGCAAACGAAGCAACAACTCCTTCTAACGGAGTTACATAGGTTTTGTATATTGAATTTGCTATTTTTTCGGATGAAAAACTTTCGTTAATTTTAAGCTTTGGTAATAACGGATCGTACTTTGGGTTTTCTTTCCCTTCTATTTCAGTTTTCCAATAATTATCACCCAGCTTTAATTTTCCAATTTCTTCTCCTGTACTTTTTAAGAATTTTGATGAATTACTAAAAGTCACATCAGCTCCCCAACGTACCATTCTTCCCCCAGTAGCCAACACCAAATAAAAATTACTTTCCTTGGTTTTTTTTAGCTCCTGCTCTATCATTTTACTTAACTTATTCGCAATAATATCCACACCATACGCTCTGGCAATTTCCGCAATGTGAATTCTATTCGTTTCTAAAAGTGTATTTACATTTTTTCCTTTTTTTATTCTAAATACGGTACCAAATAAATTACTTCCCGAGCTACGCTCTATAAAAATAACTACCTCGTGTGCACCTACTTTTTTAACAGCTTCATAAGCTTGCAAAAGCTGTGCTCCGTCTTCAGAAATAAACACCGTTACAAAAGCATCATATTCGACACTCTTTACATCTCTAGGTAATGGTGATGGATTTGCATTTACAATTACCTCTTCTAAATCAATACTATTATCAAGCTGTATATAAAACTTCTCGTTAATTTTGTAATACGGTAATGTTCCGTTTTGAAAATCAGCTATATTCTCTTGAATAAAAGCGAAGTTATCATCATTTTCCTCGTATTGAAGCTTACTTACTTCTCCATAAGGCGGATTGTTTTCTAGAAAAAAATCACCGTATTCACCAGATAATCTACTATTAAAATGAAGCAACCACTTATCTGGACTCTTCACTCCTTTTTCTATTTCAACATATACACTAGAACTTGGTACTGTTGTTTCTTTTATTTTATTTTGCTGAACATCTGAAAACACCACCAAATCTTTAAAATTGGTTTTATGTTTAAAATGCTTGGATCCATATTCATGAGCATGCATATTTTTTGTTTTTATTAATTATTAAAAAACAAACCACACCCAACCCTCCTCGCTACAAAGAGAAGAAGGAATTAATAACTACTATAAGTTTTGCTATTTTTTTACAGGTGGGCTTGCGATTGCTTGTACAGAAAAGGCTATCTAAAAGATTCTCATTTTTAATGAAATAAAGCAGTTTTTAAAATCTTAAAATTACTTAAATCACACCTCTTTCTTAATGACGTTTACTGATTCTATTTTAGACAACCTCTTATACACTTATGTTACATTGTTGTTTTTACCAACAATATCAAAATCAACACCGTCGGGTGATGTTTTTACAGAATCAAACATACCTCCTTCTCCACAATCTGGATTACATGGTAAACCTCCTTCATTCAAAGCAACAGAATCTGCTTGCAAAACAGTTAAAGAAGTAGGCACACGAGTTTCCCAAACACCTTCTACCTCACCTTCAATCGTTTGCATTTCCTCAGCAACAGAAACATATAAATCATCATCGGTATCGGTAACCATACCTTGTCCGTTCCAAATTTCACCAGTTTTCATATACCAATTTACTGACTCTTCAAAGCCAGGACGTACTGGTACCACACTACGAGCCATACCACTTTGTAAAAAGGCTTGAAAAATAGGGTCATTACCTTCGTTATATTCAAAATTTGCATCCCAATTATCATCAGCTCCATAAAAATACGGATAGAATGTATAGGCCATAATTTCCCAATCAAACGCTTGCTCAAAGAATTTTACAGCTTTAGCATGCTCATCAAACTCTGAAGACCTAGCCACATACCTATGATCAATATTACCACCATCTTCTTGATAATTATTCCGAGAAACCTCAACGCTATGTGCTTTAGCTATTAAATCAATCGCAATACGTTTTAATTCACGTTTTTCAATACCACGATTAATTTGAGAGCTTAATTCCTTTTTCTTTTCACTAGGTTCTTTTCCTATGTTTTGATTTACAATAAACTCATTATATTCCTGTAAACGCTCATTATAAGCATCCATAATCGCTTTATAGGTTTCGTTTTGCCATTGTTCGTATACCTCTTCAGTTCTTTCACAATGAATTGTCACATTAAAATTACCCGAATGTATCTCCCAAGTATGATATGAAAACGGCACTGAATCTATATATCTATCTGAAAAATCATAATGACCCCCACTAACAGAGTTATTCCCTACAACTCTCCTTAGCTCATCTCCTAACCCTATAGATAAATTGGTATTCCTATTCGTTTTTTGAGTTATAGACCAATATACTGTCCCTCTTGTCGCCGAATAACCTTTAGGTACTTTTATCTCATCTGAAGAATAACCTGAAGCATTATACTTCCCATCATCTTTCTTAAATGCCTTACCTATTTTTACACTACTCTCAATTGGTGCTTTAACACCCGCACTATATATAGATCCAATTCTTTGGTAATTATTTTCATTTAAATCTCTCGCATTTTTCACCCCAATCACTAACTTACTAGGATGAATTGGCTCTTTAGGAATAATCAACCCAACATTTGTCTTTTTATCTTCATCATCATTTTTCAAATATGATTCGATAAAAAACTTAGCTGGCTCTGGCAAAGAAAATTCATACATTAAACGCTTACCGTAATTAATTAACTTATTTTTATAAATCTTATCAACCCAACGATATACCCCCGTAACATGCTTATCACCTTTTCTATTATCAAAACCATGGGTATTATTTTCTTCAAATTCTTTTAAAACCCTAGAAGTTCGCTTTGTACTTACTTTTTGCACCACACGCTCTAAAGCTCGCTCTGTAACCTCTTGCGCATAGGTTTGCGCTTCTAAATTAGAATTTGAAGCTGAATTAGATGATGATGAATTAAAATTTGCACCAGCACTAAACTTAACACCAATACCTCCACTAACACTTGCATTCGCTCCAAAACTAGTTGCATTATCACTACTTACAATAGACGATGTTTCGCTTTGCAACTCATTACGCTCAGTAGAACTAGTATCAGTTAAATTTTCAACCTCCTTTTCTGAACTTTTCTCTGTTGTTTGTTCAGCAGATGTTAAATTTCTTGTAGAACGTTCTTTATACTCACGCGCCATAATATTTTCGATATGCGACACTTCACCTGGCACATAACAACACACCTCTTGCTCTACACGTCTAAAATCTGCAATTCCTAATTGCGATATACCATATAAAACACCATCTCCCGCATCTTCTAAAATATCACCTGTAAGAATATCACCACCTGTACTCGCAGCACCTTCACTAGCCACAACTTTTGTAGCAACACCAGAATAATTACTCATAAACCCACGACCTTCAATAGACCTTGAATTATCTAATACATCTACAAATAATGCTGTATTAAATTCTAACTTTACACCATTACTTAATGTTAACTTCCCTGAAAAAACACGCATTCCCGAAGTCAAGTTTTCTCCATCGGAAAAAAAACTTAGGTTTACTAAATTACTTGAACCTGTAAACACCCTAACCTCAGTACCAGAAGCGACTAACGTTCCATCTGTTTTTTTCAACTCATAAGTGACATCTGTAACAGACGCATTAGCATACCCAGCATTTAAACTCATAGACATAGCACTCTTGTTCCCTATTCTAAAAGGCATTACCATACCTGTAAAAGAATACAATTGCCCCCCTTTCATCGGGTCTACAATTATTTTTGCTCCCGCTATAGCTACTTTTTTAACATCTTGTGGAGTTTTTTGATACACTAACTGATATTCCTTCTTTACCCTACTATTCAAAGCCGTTTTTACCTCTGAAAAAGTATCATACACCTTCAGCTCATCAGAATTTAACAATTCTAATGTTTTTACTGAAAAAGCAGCTCCATCGCTCTTAACAAGCTCTGCCTCTTTTTCAAATTCAAATTTTGGTAATTGTAATTCTGGATACGTTTTTGACTGCTTCTGAAAACCTGTTTTTGAATCTACTATTGTCTGTATTTCTGGCACCGCGTCTTGCTGAATTTGATCTATAGTCGTTTCATAAATCTTTAACGCTGCATCGTATCGTAATTTTTCTGCTTTTTTGTAAGCAACTTCTACCTGCGCTAATTCTTTTAACGATGCTTCTTTCTGCCTAATTCTGTCTTTAGCCAACGCTACTTCTAAATTGGCCTGCATATAATTTGATGCTTCTAAAGAAGGCTTTGCAACAGTTGTTTTTGACTGTTGTTGCGTAGAAATAATTATCTCTTTAGGAATAATAACACTCGCATTAGCTCTACGCACAAATTCTTTTTCATTTTCATCTGTAAACACAATTTCCCCACCCTGTTCCGAAGAAAAACTACCTCTAAAAGCAATAAAAACTTTTAAAAATTGATTCGTGATTAATAATTGAATTAATCGCTCTCGAACTGATATTGATTCTTTATGTATTGTTTGGTAAAATAAATTATTCCAAATAACAAGCTCTTCTTCTAAACTAAGTACGTTAGCACCAAATAAATTAGCTTCTATACTGGCATAAGATAAATACGATTTATTACGCATTAACCAACCAGTAAACTCATACAAATGTTTATGCTCGTTTCTAATTCCTTTCCTACCTGCTACTGGAGTAAAGTCTACATTATAAGCACCTTTTAAAGCTGCTTTTCTTGCCGAGACCGTTGTCATCCCCTTAACAGACGCAAGCGCCTTGTTGTTTAAATTTTGCCCTTCCGGAAAAGAAACAAACCCTATTTCCTTGTCTTCAATTAATTGCGGACTACGTAATGTTACAAACCTAAATAGGTTTGACTTGATTGGTTTTTTACTCATTTTTTTAAAATTTTAATTAATTTTTAATCAAGCTCAAAAAGAGCCCTGTTTAGTTGCTTTTCTAACAGTTCTTTTTTCTTGATGTGGATTTTATTCAAAAGAATGTTTGAATAAACGAGTATAGATTTCAAAAAAGTGAAGAAAATCAAGTTGAAATCTTAAAAAACAATCGCTAAAACTACACAAATGTTTGATTTTTAAAGTTTTTACGTATATTTGCGATTAATTACATTGCAAATATAACACATTTTACAAAAACAACAAAACAAAAGTTTGATTTATTTTGTAAATTGTTTAACTTATTTTGAAATATAGCAGATATGGAGATCTCAGAAAAAATAACAACAATTAGAGACACTTTTAATTTAAATAATTTTTCTTTTTCAAAACGAATTGGCGTTACAGGAACCACTGTAGACAGCATAATTAATGGGAGACCACAGGCAGACGGAAGTAGAAAAAAGACCAAACCAGGGTATGATGTACTTACGGCTATTATCAATGAATTTAATATTAATCCTGATTATTTATTCGGAAAAAGTGAAGTAATGCTAACTTCTGACGTAAAAAATAATCCAACATATTCTGGAGTCCCACAAGTTGTTGCAGTAAATAACACAGGGAATGAAAATATAATATACGTACCTATACAAGCTAGAGCTGGTTATTTAACTGGCTATGGAGATTCAAATTACATAGAACAGCTACCATCTTTTAACATGCCCCACTTAAACAATGGTACTTTTCGCTGTTTTGAAGTACAAGGAAACTCTATGGTACGCACTTTTTTTGATGGTGATCTTGTTTTTGGTAAATACGTAGAAAGCCTTAGCGACATAAAAGATGGTCGTGTATACATTATTGTTACTAAAAATGATGGGATAGTACTAAAACGTGTGATTAATAGAATTAAAGAAAGAGGCAAACTTATTTTAAAAAGTGACAACAAAGATGGTAATTACCCTATGTACACTATAAATGCTGAGGAAATTATGGAAGTTTGGTATGTTACCATGTTCGCTTCTAAACAAATGCCTGAACCTGTTGACGTTTATGATAGATTACATGATTTAGAGAGTAAACTAGTAGAATTACAAGAACAAGTTAATAATAAAAACTAGTGCTTACATGTTAAAAAAACTTGTGCTCTTATTTATCCTCATAAGTACTTCGTCCTTTTCTCAATCTAATTGGCAAAAATTTAAAAAACTATCTCCTTCTAAAAGAATGTGGGTATTGTTCCATCCTTTTAAAGCGGAAAAAGCACAAATTATTTCGAAAGAAGCTTATAGAGTTGCCGACTCTATTAAAAACTCACCTTTATTAGATGGTGATGCTTCTGGCGGTCAAGTAGATGCTTTTCGTCATGCTTTTTGGATAGCTAGTCTAAGACAAGAAATAGGTAAAAATGCTGCACGTTCTTTAGGTAAAGCACACGAGAAGGAAAACTACAGAACCTACAAAAAAAACAAATTGGAAGATGGCACTATTCCTGATAAAATAGCCACAACTATGGATTTATTTAACAATGAAATTGGTCTTTCTTTAAGTAAAAATAACACTAAATCGTCTAAAATCGGCTTAATTTACAAGGTTATAAATGCTATTCATTCAGGAAAATTAAAAGTAATTAAAAAAGACAATAACGGTAATTTCTTAACCTGCAAGAATACATCTATCTCACAAGAGTCTTTAAAAGGAAAATGGAAAAATAATAAATGTTTAGTGAATTCTAATTATAAAAAATAGCTGCAAAAAGTATATTTTATTTCTTGCATTACGTGAACAGTTGATCTATGATAACCTGTGTTTTCAAAGTTAAAAAAACACATTTCCTATTTATATTAAACGGGTTACTCCTTATTAATAAAATCAAATAGTTATTACATTTTAAATCATTATCAATATAAAGAGGCTAGTTAGGAGTATTTAATCTGCTTTTTTCTTAATTTTTAGTTTATGCACTCCTCATCTAGTAATAGGTAAGTTTTAAAACAAAGAATACATCTAAGTTGTTCAGTTATAAGTAATATATTTCGAGAGTACTTTAACGAATAGACTCTACTACTTGACTGTAAAACATAATATTTTCACTATATTTAGTAGAATATTAAAATTTAAAATTTATGACAACTGCACTTGAAACCGATAAAACCACCACCAGATTAGAGATACGATATAAAAAACTTATTGAAAAATCTTCTAATTTTAAACCAATAAATAGAGACATCAGTAATTTAGCTTTATCTAAAGCAACACGCTTACTAGGGCGTATAAATAAAATAAAGCTAGGTATTAGTACTACGCTCAGAATTTCTGGTTCTTCGCTGAAATTATTAGCTAGTAATTTCAACTAATTGAGGCATTCTTAGTCATTAAATCAATAATAATTCGTCCACAATAAATTAAATTTAAATTATAATCTACTACCGAATTAAAAAGTTCTAAATAGGTTATTTACCATAATTATTTTTAATTATATATACCGTGGTGGTTGGCTGCTTGAATGAATTTCCTAAACTAATGAAATAACAAATATGTTACGTTATTTTTGTCTTCATAGTCGAAACTCCATAAAAACTAGTTGTTTTAATTAGTTTAATCTGTTGTTTTTTGTTTAATTGTAAATTTTAAAGATAATAAGAATTCAAATTTATAATGAGAAAGGTCTATTTTATTTCAGGAACCATGTGTACAATTGATTTATGGCAATTTGTTTTCCCTAACTTAAAAAACATCGCACCTATTCATATTGATATTACTTCGGCAACCTCTTTTGATGAAATAAATAACATTATCCATGCTAAAATTAAAGAACCCGCTATAATTGTCGGATTTTCTTTAGGAGGATTTTCTGCATTAAACTTTGCGGTTCATTATCCTGAAAGAATAAAAAAACTAGTAATTATTGCTGCAAATGTTAACGGATTAAATGAAAAGGAGATTCAATTACGAAAAAGTACTATTGATTTTTTAGAAACACACACGTATAAAGGAATCTCAAAACAAAGAATTCAAAAATTTTTACATCCCAGAAATTATAAAAATGAAGCAATTATATCTGTTATAAAAAAAATGGATACCGATTTAGGAAAACCTGTTTTAATTCGTCAATTAAAAGCCACCTCTTCTAGACTAAACATAGCTAAACAAGTTTCTGAATTACATATACCTATAGTATTTATTGCCGCTGAAAATGATCTATTCGCTTCAGCTACAATTTTAAAAGAATTCACCAACAAAACACATAAAGGAAAGTATCTTTTTGTTAAAAACTGTGGTCATATGATTCCTTTAGAAAAACCAAAAGAGCTTGCCACTTTGCTAAGTTTAATTTGATTTTCAATTTTTTTCTAATAACTTCGTTATTGCTTACATAAACCACAGAACATAGCTAACAAAAGATATTAATGAGCGGAATAAATTCATTCATACTAATTATTATATACGGCGCTCTAATTTTGCTTTCATTTCTATTAATCATAAACCCATTAAAAGTTAATAAAAAAGCAAATTTATGGTTTGGTGTATTTCTTTTTTTATGGTCTACTTTTTGGCTTGAGGAAATATTTATTCTAACAAACTTTAACATACTTAACGACACCCCATTAATACCGCTTCGACTCTTTCAGTTTTTAACACCTTTGGTCTTTTATTTTAGTATCGAATATTATTCAAATCCTGATTTTAAATTCAAAAAAAAAGAACTCATATACACAATCTTACCTTTAACATTCCTTATTGGTTTAATTATTCAAGATTATGACAAACACAACACCTTAATACCTTCTTTATTAAGTGCACTTATTATTATTCAAGCACTATATTTTACCATATACTCTTACATAAAGATTCAACATCACAAAAAAAGTATTCGCTTATTCTCCTCTAACACAAACGAAGTTGATCTTAAATGGATAGAGTATATTATTATTGCTATATTTTTACTTAGTATTTTTATTGGGATTTACAATTTAGTATTTGATGGCGAATATTTGAATTTAATGGCAAATATTGTATCGATACTAATTATATTTTTTGTTGCTTCAAACACACTTAAACAAAAAGAAATTTTTCTTTTAAATGAAAAAGAAAGAAATCTTATTATTAAAACAGAACAACAACCCACACCTAAAAAGAGGAAAATTATTTCAGATGAAAATTTAGCACTTACCAAATCTAAACTTATTGATGTTATGGAAAATAAAAAACCTTATCTCGATACAGAATTAACGCTGGTAAGCTTAGCTAAATTAATAGAAATTACCCCTCATCAACTTTCATATGTAATTAACGTAGGCTTCAACGAAAATTTCTTTTGGTTCGTTAATAGATACAGAGTACAAAGAGTAAAAGAATTGCTTTTAAACAAAGACTACAACCATATATCTATTCTTGGTATTGCATATGAATCTGGTTTCAACTCTAAAACTTCATTCAATACTACCTTTAAAAAAATTAGCACTCAAACACCTTCTGAATTCAAAAAAACTAGTTCTTCTTTATAAACACACACCATAAACAAACAACAAACACTTTAAAAACAAACGCTTGAGCCTTATTTAAAATTGGTTCGATTAGATAACTCAGAACATAAAAAACTAACAGTCGTACTAATTTTGTAACTCACATAAATTACGACTCAGAATGCATAAGTATATTCCAGTGCCCTTCTTTTTGTTTTTATCGTTTATTTTAAACGCCCAAAGTTTAACACAAAAGATTAAAGGAAAAGTAGTAGACACCTCCTCTCAACAACCAATTCCAGGTGTGTCAATAATAATTCTTAATACAAATCCATCCATAGGAGTTGTTTCTGATTTTGACGGAGCCTTTACGATTAAAAACGTACCTATTGGTCGATATGATTTAGAAATATCTCACATAGGTTATGAAGCAATCATAAAACCTGAAGTTGTTGTTACATCATCTAAAGAGGTTATATTGTCAATTGGGCTTACTGAAAACGCATACTCATTAGATGAGGTAGTTCTAAAACCTAGAGTTGCTAAAGAAAAACCAATTAACAAAATGGCAACGGTTAGTGCTCGAATGCTAAGTGTTGAAGAAGCAAATAGATACGCAGGAGGCTTTGATGACCCTGCTCGTTTAGCTTCCTCTTTTCCTGGTGTTTCTAGTAGTGTTGGTAATAACGCTATTGTGATAAGAGGTAATGCTCCAAAATTTTTACAATGGAAAATTGAAGGAGTAGAAATACCAAACCCTAATCATTTTGCAAACCTAGGTGTTTTTGGTGGTGGTGGACTAACAGCTTTAAGTAGTAATTTATTAGCCAATTCAGATTTTTACACAGGTGCTTTTCCTGCAGAATACAATAATGCACTGTCTGGTGTTTTTGATATTAGAATGCGAAAAGGTAATAATTCAAAACATGAACACAGTATAGAGGTTGGTGCTATTGGAATCGATTTTGCATCAGAAGGTCCTTTATCAAAAAAAAACAATTCTTCTTACTTAGTAAATTACAGATATTCTACATTAGCATTAATGTCATCGTTACTACCAGAAGATGCTAAGGGAACAAACTACCAAGATTTGTCTTTTAAATTAAATTTTCACACCAAAAAATCTGGTAAATTTTCTATTTGGGGAATTGGTCTACTAGATAAATCGGGAAGTTCACCAAAAACTAAAGTAAATGAACGTAACTATTATACAGATATTGAAAAACAAAAAGCAAAACAATACATGGGTGCGTTTGGAATAAATCATAAAATGATATTCAAAAATTTAGCCTATCTAAGTACTACTTTAGCAGTCTCTACAAATGGGTTAGACTTAAAAACGGATAGACTTGGAGACTCCTCAATATTACAACCAAAAAACAAAATAGATAATAGTAATTATAATATTACTTTTAAATCTTTCCTTAATAAAAAATTTAGCTCTAAACACACAAACAAAACAGGTGTCACCATAAGAGGTTTAGGTTATAATATCGATTTAAAAGAAGCTGAAGGTGGCACGAATAATCTAAAAACCATAGTTTCAGAAAATGGGTTTACCTCTTTAGTCTCTGCATACACAAACTCTTCTTTTTCCTTAAAAAATTGGAAAATAAACATAGGTGTAAATACTCAATTATTTACATTAAATAATAATTTTACAGTAGAACCTCGCCTTGGTTTAAGTTATCAATTAAACGAAAACAACAAATTAAGTTTTGGTTATGGCTTGCATAGTAGAATTGAAGCCTTGAATATTTATTTTGCCAATACAACAAACTCAACATCATTACAAGCTAACAGAGGTTTAGATTTTTCAAAAGCACATCATTTTGTGTTAGCATATGATTGGAACATTACAGAAAAGTTACATTTAAAAATCGAACCATATTATCAACACCTCTATAACATTCCTATTATTAAGAATAGTACTACTTCACTTTTAAACTTACAAAGCGATTGGTTTATTAATGATGCTTACATTAATTCAGGAAAAGGGAAGAATTACGGACTAGATTTAACATTAGAACAATATATTAATAATGGTTTTTATTATTTAATTTCTGGTTCTGTTTTTAATTCTAAATATAAAACAGATTCTGAAAAATGGTACAATACTCGTTACAATAAAAACTACTTATTTAATGTTTTGGTTGGTAAAGAGTTTAGAATTGGAAAGCATAAACAAAATTTACTTGGTGTAAATTTTAAATTAAGTTATCAAGGTGGTGATAGACATTCTATTATTGATCATGCTGCTTCTTTAGATAAAAAAGATGCTATTTACAATGAAACTACACCATTTACTGAACAAACTAGAGCTGGATTCATATCACACTTTACAGTTAATTATGAATGGTACAAAAAGAAAACAACACAAAAACTGTCGCTAAAGATTCTTAACGCAACAAACTTTAAAGAATACCAAGGACATCGTTATCATCTAAAAAACAATAAAGTAGAAGAACATAGAGAAGCTTTATTGATTCCAAACATTAGTTATAAAATATCATTCTAAAGTCTTTTTAAAAAATAACTTTTGTTGTAATTTAACATCTCCACTATTAAACATCAACAAAAGTTACTTTATCGTAGATTACAAAAAACAGTATTGATTTACTCTTTCCTTTCAAAATATTACTATTAAAGAAAGATAAAATTATAACTATAATTAATGCAAAAATCAGATTCAACTCAAAATTTGAGCTCGGTAGTGATTCTAATTTTTATTAATTTTGCGTCTCATGCGACACATCATTAAGTAACAAAAAAGCACTTAAAGCCACACCTCCCTATTTAAACCCATTCTAAATATTTAATAAAAAAATTCCTAAAGTTTGTGCAACTACCTCGTACCGCTTAAATTTGTATTATTATACTTTAATAAACAAAAAAAATAATGGGATTATTAAAATCTTCTATTGGAAGAAAATTTGCCATGGCACTTTCGGCGTTCTTCTTGATGTTCTTCTTATTACAACATTTTGCAATAAACATCACCTCAATTTTTCCAGACAATGGAGCAACGTTTAACAAGTTATCTCATTTTATGGGAACCAATCCGTTAATACAATACGTTATGCAACCTGTCTTAATTTTTGGTGTAGTTTTTCACTTTGTAATGGGATTCGTCTTAGAATTAAAAAACAAAAGTGCGCAAAAAATAAGCTATGCTAAAAACAACGGAGCAGCAAATTCTACTTGGATGAGTAGAAATATGATTTGGTCTGGTGCAGCAATTTTAGCTTTCGTAGTATTACACTTTATCGATTTTTGGTTTCCAGAAATCAACACCAAATTTATTCAGGGTGATATGTCTGGTCTTATTGACCCTAATGTAGCTGATAGCGGACTTAGATATTACGAAGAATTACAACACAAGTTTGTTAACCCTATTAGAGTAATTGCTTATATAATAGCATTTGTATTTTTAGCATTACACTTATTACACGGGTTTACTTCGGCTTTCCAATCAGTTGGAGCAAACAATAAATACACTAAAGGATTGAAAACATTCTGTAAGATTTATGCAATTGGGTTACCAGTTGGATTTATCATTATTGCATTATTTCACCATTTCAATCATTAATACGAAACAAGTATGGCTTTAGATTCAAAAGTACCAAAAGGTCCAATTAAAGATAAATGGACAGATTATAAAAATCATATTGATTTAGTAAATCCTGCCAACAAACGTAACATTGATGTTATTGTAGTTGGTACAGGTTTAGCGGGTGGTTCTGCTTCAGCAACTTTAGCTGAATTAGGCTATAACGTTAAAGCATTTGCTTATCAAGATTCTCCTCGTAGAGCACACTCAATTGCAGCACAAGGAGGAATTAATGCAGCAAAAAACTATCAAGGTGATGGTGATTCTTTTTACCGATTATTTTATGATACTGTAAAAGGTGGAGATTACCGTTCACGTGAAGCAAACGTACATCGTTTAGCTGAGGTTTCTGCAAATATTATTGATCAATGTGTAGCACAAGGAGTTCCTTTTGCACGTGATTATGGTGGTTTATTAGACAATCGTTCATTTGGTGGAGTTTTAGTTTCTAGAACTTTTTATGCGAAAGGACAAACAGGTCAACAATTATTATTAGGTGCATATTCTGCTATGAACCGTCAAATTGCTCGTGGTAAGATTGAAATGTTCAATCGTCATGAAATGTTAGATGTTGTAAAAGTAGATGGGAAAGCTCGTGGAATTATTGCTCGTAATTTAATTACTGGTGAAATTGAACGTCACTCTGCACACGCCGTTGTAATTGCTTCTGGTGGATACGGAAATGTATATTTCTTATCAACCAACGCAATGGGTTCAAACGCAACTGCAGCTTGGAAAATTCATAAAAAAGGAGCATATTTCGCAAACCCTTGTTATACACAAATTCACCCAACTTGTATTCCTCGTTCAGGAGATTACCAGTCTAAGTTAACGTTAATGTCAGAATCATTACGTAACGATGGTCGTATTTGGGTACCAAAAAATATGGAGGATGTGATGGCAATTCGTGAAGGTCGTAAAAAACCAACTGAATTAACTGAAGATCAAAGAGATTATTACTTAGAAAGAAGATATCCTGCATTTGGTAACTTAGTACCTCGTGATGTTGCCTCTCGTGCAGCAAAAGAGCGTTGTGATGCTGGTTATGGAGTAAATGCAACTGGAGAAGCTGTTTACTTAGATTTTAAATCTGCGATTAGTCGTTACGGTACAGAACAAGCAAAAATTCAGAACATATCAAACCCTTCTGAAACAAAGGTGTATGACTTAGGACAAGCTATCGTTGAAGAAAAATACGGTAACTTATTCCAAATGTATGAGAAAATTGTGGATGACAATCCATATGAAACTCCAATGATGATTTATCCTGCAACACACTACACAATGGGTGGTGTTTGGGTTGATTATAACTTAATGACAACAGTTGATGGGTTGTACTGTATTGGTGAAGCAAACTTCTCTGATCATGGTGCCAACCGTTTAGGAGCTTCTGCTTTAATGCAAGGTTTAGCTGATGGATATTTTGTATTACCTTATACTATTGGAGATTATTTATCTAACGATATTCGTACAGGAAAAATACCTACTGATACTAAAGAATTTGATGAAGCAGAAAAAGAAGTTACAGAACGCATTAATTTCTTCATTAATAACAAAGGAGAACATTCTGTAGATTTTTACCATAAGAAATTAGGTAAGATCATGTGGGAAAAATGTGGAATGGCTCGTAACGAACAAGGTTTAAAAGAAGCAATGGCTGAAATTAAGGCCTTACGTGAGGATTTCTGGAAAAACGTAACTGTACCTGGTGATGCAAACGAAATGAATCCTGAATTAGAAAAAGCTGGAAGAGTAGCAGATTTCTTAGAGTTAGGAGAATTATTTGCAAAGGACGCATTAGATAGAAACGAATCTTGTGGAGGTCACTTTAGAGAAGAATCTGTTGAGTTAGATGGATTACAAAAAGGAGAAGCAAAACGTAATGATAAAGATTATGCATATGTTTCGGCTTGGGAGTATAAAGGAGAACCTGCAGATGCAGTTTTACATAAAGAAGAATTAGAGTTTAACGATATTGAATTGAAACAACGTTCATATAAATAAGAAAGTATTATGAATCTTACTTTAAAAGTTTGGCGTCAAAAAAACGCAAGTGATAAAGGAAAAATGGTCGATTACCAAGTAGCCGACATTTCTGAGCATATGTCTTTCTTAGAAATGATGGATGTGCTTAACGAGCAAATAATTAATTTAGGTGATGAGCCTGTTGCTTTTGATCATGACTGTCGTGAAGGAATTTGCGGTATGTGTTCAATGTATATTAATGGTGAAGCTCACGGACCTGATAGAGGTGTAACAACATGTCAATTGCACATGCGTTCATTTAAAGATGGTGATACAATTACAATTGAGCCATTTAGAGCAGCTGCATTTCCTGTGATTAAAGATTTAGTTGTTGATAGAACTTCTTTTGAAAGAATTCAACAATCTGGTGGATATATTTCTGTAAATACTTCAGGAAATACGCAAGACGCGAACTCAATTCCTATTTCTAAAGAAGCAGCAGATAAAGCAATGGATGCTGCAACTTGTATTGGTTGTGGTGCTTGTGTAGCTACTTGTAAAAATTCATCGGCAATGTTATTTGTAGGAGCTAAAGTGAGTCAATACGCTTTATTACCTCAAGGACAAGTTGAAGCTACAGATCGTGTATTAAACATGGTAGCTCAAATGGATGCTGAAGGTTTTGGTAACTGTACAAATACAGGAGCTTGTGAAGTTGAATGCCCGAAAGGAATTTCATTAGAAAACATTGCTCGTATGAATACTGAGTTTATGAAAGCTAGTTTAAAAGGATAAAAATTGATTTAATAAATCAATTTCTTAAATAAAAAAACCTAGGCAAAATGCTTAGGTTTTTTTATTTAATTTAGCCTTAAATTTATTTAGTTACATATGAAGACATTACCTTTTTTAATTATAGTTATTTTAAGTGCATTTGTAATTTCTTGTAAATCAGAAACAGAAAAGACTGCACCTCTTGTATATGAGTTTACAACAAATTTAATATTAGATGATATTAAAAAATTATCATCTGATGAGTTTGAAGGTAGAAAGACATCAACTTTAGGAGCAACAAAAGCTAGAGATTATATAAAAGAACGCTTTAAGAAATTGAATGTAACACCACTTCTTGAAAACTTCGAACAACCTTTCTCTTTTATTGAAGGCACAAAAACCTATAGTGCTGTTAACATTTTAGGTCTAATTAAAGGTACAGAACATACAGATAAATACGTTGTGTTATCTGCTCATTACGATCATTTAGGAATCATAGATGGAAAAACTTTTAATGGTGCTGATGATAATGCTTCTGGTGTTGCTGCCTTATTTGCATTTGCTGAATATTTTAAAAGTCACCCTCCAAAACACAATGTTATATTGGCATCTTTTGATGCTGAAGAGTTAGGTTTAAAAGGAGCTTACCATTTTGCAGATAATTCGATAATTGATTTAAATAAAATTGTCTTGAATTTAAATTTTGATATGATCTCGAGAAGTGATAATAAAGAACTATATGCTGTAGGAACTCGATATTCTCAACCCCTTAAAGAAACGATATCTTCTTTTAATAATGTAGGTGAGGTTAATTTAGTTATAGGTCATGAAGGTTTGGATAACTTAGATGATTGGACAAGTTCTAGCGACCATGCTGCATTTTACAAAAAAAATATTCCATTTGTATATTTTGGTGTACCAGATCACAAGGATTATCATAAATCTACTGATGTTTATGAAAGTATAGATCAACAATTTACAATAGATGCTATTCAAACATTATTAACCGTTTTTACACAACTAGATGCTAAGAAATTGTAATATTAAAATCTATTAATCATTATTAAAAAACTCAAGCGATGGCTTGAGTTTTTTGTTTGTTAAACTTGTAACAAAAAGTAGATTAAGATTACTTATATTGTATGAGTAATCAGTAAAAAAAATAAAATGGGAATTTTCGATGAAATAAAAAAGAAACTAAGTCACGAATTTATTGATATAATAGAGTGGTTAGATAATTCGAATGATACAATAGTTCATCGTTTTGAGCGCTATCAAAATGAAATTAAAAATGATGCGAAATTAATTGTTAGAGAAGGGCAAGTTGGCGTTTTTATAAATGAAGGACAACTAGCCGATGTTTTTATGCCAGGAACTTACACATTAAACACACAAAACCTTCCTGTTTTATCTACTTTAAAAGGTTGGAAATATGGCTTTAACAGCCCGTTTAAAGCTGAGGTTTATTTTGTTAGTTCTCGTATGTTTACTGATGAAAAATGGGGAACTAAAAATCCAATTACATTAAACGATGATCGTTTTGGATTTGTTGAAATAAGAGCCTTTGGTACGTACGCTTTCAAAATAAAAGATGCAGGTAAATTTATCACTGATATTGTAGGTACTGATAGTCATTTCACAAATTTTGAAATTAATGAACATTTAAAGAGTTTAATATCTACACGTTTTACTGATACTATTGGAGAAGCTAATTTACCTATTGAATTATATGCTGCGAATACAACTGAATTATCTGAAACTTGCTTAGAGGTAATGATGCCTGAATTTAGTTCGGTAGGAATTTCATTAGAAAAATTCTATATCGAAAATGTTTCAATGCCAGAGGAACTTAAAAAAGAGATTTTTGAATATAGTAGACTTAATAAAATAGATTTAGATAAGTTAACTAAATTTAAAGCAGCTAAGGCCATGGAAGTAGCTGCGGCTAATGAATCTGGTGCTGCTGGTGCTGGTATAGGAATGGGAATGGGGTTTGCGATGGCACAACAAATGGGAACATTATTCAACCAACAAACACAATCAACTACAACTAGCCAACCAGTATCTACAGGATCAGCACCTCCTCCTTTACCAAATCAAGTACCGTATTTTTACGCAGTCAATGGGCAACAAACTGGACCTGTTAATCAACAAGCTTTAAAAAACTTATTTACAAATGGCACTATTAACACAGATACCTTAGTTTGGAAACAAGGAATGGTTAATTGGGCTAGTTTAAAAAGTGTACCTGAATTACAAAATTTATTAGGTTCTGTACCTCCACCATTACCAAATAATTAAAGTCTTACCTGTTTATTATAAGGTAGGTGTTAACATCAATGAATCAAGAAACAATACAACATTCTGAACAAAAAAAAGCATGTGTTAATTGCGGTGCTGAACTATTATATAAGCCAGGTTCTTCTGAAATTAAATGTAATTATTGCGGTTACGAAGAAGCGATACAAGAAACATATTCTGTATTTGAAGAACTAGAATTGTACCCATATTTAAAAAAAATGGGAGCACAATCTCATACTGAAAAAATAAGTATGCTGCATTGTAAATCTTGTGGAGCAAATCAGCATGTTGAAGAAAATTACAAATCTTTACACTGTGTGTACTGTAGCGAAACATTAGTTGTAGAAGATGCTTATGAAGAAGAATGGATTTTACCAGGTGCTGTACTTCCTTTTCAATTAACACATAAACAATCTCATGAAATTTTTAGAAAATGGGTGAAAAGTTTATGGTTTGCTCCTAATAAACTTCAGAAAGCTTCTTTAGATCCTCAGAAAACAAAAGGTTTATATATACCTTTTTGGACTTTTGATGCTGATATTTTTGCAAATTATACAGGCAAACGAGGAGATTATTATTACGTTACCGAAAATTATAATACTATTGAAAATGGGGAGAATGTTAGAAAAAATAAGCAAGTGAGAAAAACTAAATGGACTTCTACTTCTGGTTCAATAACTGGTTTTATTGACGATACACTCATTAATGCTTCTAAAAAAAGAAATAAAACATTACCTTCTAAAATTACCAATTGGAATTTAAACTCTTTGCAAACTTTTAACTCTAAGTATTTAGCTGGTTTTGTAACTGAAAAGTATACTTTACCTTTAAAAGATGGTCATTTAAAATCAAAAGAAAAAGCTCATAAAATTGCAACTGATTGGGCTTGCAAAGATATTGGCGGCGATACTCAATCTGTGAGTAGTTTAGACTTAAATATTTCTAAGGAAACTTTTAAACATATATTATTACCTGTTTATATTTCTCATTATGTTTATAATAATAAGAAATACCATTTTTACATAAATGGTCAAACAGCTACAATATCAGGTAAAAGACCTTATTCTTTTTGGAAAATATTCTTTTTAGTATTATTTATACTACTAACTATTACAATAATTGTAATAGTAATTAAGGAGTAAAAAAATACTTAAATCAGAAAACCGAATAGCTAACAACTCGGTTTTCTGATTTATTATTTACTCATTCACAAACCCTTTTATTTTTAATGCTTTTCTTTTTGCTTTAGCATTTGAAATTACAGTAAACATTTTTGAAAATCCTCCTACGATATTCGTATTATAAGAAACTTCTATCTTCCCTTTATTACCAGGCATAATTGGTTTTTCTGGTTTCTTTGGAACAGCACAACCGCAAGTAGATACAACTTGTTTAATTATTAAAGGTGCATCACCAACATTTGTGAATTCAAATACTCGTTTCTTTTCTGATCCTTTATCTATTTTTCCGTAATCTATAGATGCTGTTTCGAATTTGAATTCTTGAGCATTTACCGCAACTGCCATAAAAAATATAGTAGCTAATGTTAAAATTATTTTCATGTATTCTGGTTTTAATTAGTAAATCATTTTTATTTTGGAAAAACTTTAAAATATTTTATACGTAGGTTTTAAATCGAAAAATTCTAATATTACAATCAATTTAAAGCTTACTTTATTGATTTTTCTAAATCTTGAAAAGGTATAATTGTTTTTACTTTATGACTTTCTACTGGCCAAGATTGAATTATAGTTTTTACATTCAGTTTTAATTCTTTAATACTATTGTATAGTCCTCTTTGTCTAGCGTTTGCTTTACCTATACTCCCTTCTTTTGGAATCCAACAAAGGTCATCTTGAAACAATAGTTTTTCTTTTGGAAAATAGTAAATCAAATAGTCTTTTGTATGTTCAGACTTTGCTCCTATAAAGTAAATATTCAGTTGGTTTTCCTTCCCAATTATAAAACTATCTTGTATCGTTTTTGTTTTTAATTTTTTGGGTTCAAATTGTAAACTATCTGGTTGAATAGTATGTGGTGCTTTGGCTATATACTCAACATATTCTTTACTAATATTAGTACATAAAACTGTTGCTTCTTTGTGTACAAAAGCTCGTATTCCACCTAAATAATGAGGATGATGATGCCCAAAAACAAAATATTTTATTGGTTTTAAAGGAGCTATTTTTTTTACTTCTGAAATAATAAGTTCTCCATTTTTACTGTTTAGGGGTGCTTCAGCAACTAACATAAAATCTTCAAACTCAACAACCATAATCTTGTCTTCAGTATGCACTAAGTTTATGAAATAAATGAAATCATTGAATTTTTCTGTTTTTACTTTAATTTTGCCATTTTTCTTTGAAGCAATAAGTTTATAGTTATCAGGTTTATCTAGCAATTGTATTTTATCAGCTGTTGTATTTAATCGAAAAATTTCTACTTTATCAACTACTTTCCCATTAATTTTTTTAATCTCAATTTTACTTGGATAGCTTAATGTTTTACTTTTTTTATAAGATAAATATAAATAAGACGTAATCACATCTCCATACAATTCATCGTAAGTTAAGTATGTAATTTTATCAATTAAATTTGTTGATTTATTGATAAATAATTTAACAGGAATCTTACCTATGTTTATTGAATAAACATTGTTTATAACACCTGTATTTATATCTAATTTATTGCTGTTTTCAACAAAATGATTAAGTAAATAAACTGGAGTGTATCGTGCTGATTTAATTAATTGTTTTAAATATATATCATTAGTAATTGAACTTAATTCTTTGTTTCCATAATCTAAATGTAATAGCGTATTCTTAGAATATTCAATTTTAGAATAATATTTTGCTTTGCTGTTTATTGTTAATGTATCTAGTTTTAAAAAACGATTTTGATTAACCCATATATTTCCAATTATTGAATATTTTGTTTTTTCCCATGGCTCAAAATTATGTCCAAGCTTATTTAACTCTTCCTTGAAAAAAAAGGTAATAAGATTTTTATCTGTGGTATCTGCTTGCTTATTCCAACAACTTTGAAGTTGAGTCGTTTTTGAGCAAGATTGAATTACTACTAACAAAACAGCAATAACTAAGAGGTGTTTTGTTTGCTTTATTAACAACACACAATAATTGTTCTTGTTTTTCATATATTCTATTTAATAATTTTCATGAAAGGATTACAGCTTCCTTTAGATTAAAAAGGAAAATGCCTAACAACCTAAACAGTACTACTTCTTTTACTAGTTAACTACTCTTATAAATTTACGTTTTACTAAAAAACATAGAATACATATATTAAATCATCTCTTTTTTTATTTTTCCTATCATCTCTAAAGCGTTTTTATCATTCGGCTTTAATTGTAAAACTTTATCATAATTAATTAATGATTGATTGTAATTTTTTATTGTGTAATACGCTTCTCCTAAACTATCAAAAACATTGTATTTATATGGGTACATTTTAGTATTCAATTCAAAAACAAAAAAAGCTTTACTAATATTCTTAGATCTAAGTAATTTATACCCAAAAGTATTAAGCTCTCTACTTCCTTTTGTAAATTCAACTAACGAGGCAATAAGTTCTTTTTCATTTTTCTTTAATTCATCTAGCGTCTTATCAATCATTAATTTATTTAAATGTTCTGCAACGACATATTGTGGAGTATATTTTTTACCATTAGTGATTGTAAGTAAATCACGTTCAAAATCTTGCTTTGGGTACTCAACAATTCTACCAACTTCTTTATTGTTTTTATAAAAAATAAAAGTCGGAACTCTGTGAATATTTAATCCTTTTTCTTCACCGTTTGGTGATGCTTTATATGCTTCCGGTTTTCTATCTACAGCAATCATTTCTAATTGATCTTTATCAAAATTGGCTTGATCAATTACTTTATAAAATTTGGGAAGTTCTCTTTTGCTATCTCCACACCAACTACCATAAAAAGCTTTAATTGAATAGTTTTTAAGTGAGGTTTTTAATTTATTAACTATTTTATCATTTGTAATATACGCTTCATAATTTTTATGGAACCAAGTAAAACCCTGTATATCAAAAGCTTTTTTATCAGTTTTACCTAATAACATCAATTTACCTTTACTACTTTTAGTTGTTTTATTAATATCTTGTCCTACAACTAAATTGCTGATTAAAAAAAGTAGAATTGTTATTGTTATCTTCATGTGTTTTTATGTTTTTTACTCAAATCTATATCCTTTATGTTCTATAAAAAAAACAAACGGATATACATCAAAGAAAGCTATATTAACTACAATTAATTATTAAAAACAGTAGTACATACTTGCCAAATAACCTTTGGTACTTATTATTTTGTTAAACCATCAAATTTTAGTTACTTTCAATAACCATGATTAAACTAAATAGAAAACATAGCGCTCAGGTGTTAATTCACGTCCTCTTTTGGATCTTATTTGTATTTGTATCGCTATTTGTTTTTACACGCTATTATTGGGCTGAAAATCCATTTTTACAGTATTTTTTCATTCTTGTTCTTATCGTTTATACAAACAATCAGATTCTACTGCCTTTTTTTGTAAAAAAGAGATGGTATGTGCTTTATAGTTTCGTTTTTTTATTGATGTCATTTTTAGCAACACAATTATATTGCAATGTTTTTGCGCGCTGCGGATGTTCAATTATGAAATGTTTGAGTGATTATCTTTGGCAAACATTAACTCCGCTATTGTTTTTTTCTTTTATATGGATGCTTTTTAGATATATTGATACAGCAGAAGAGGTAGAAAAAATACAACAAGAAAGAACAGAAATGGAATTGAAATTTTTGAAATCACAGATAAACCCACATGTTTTATTTAACAACTTAAACACTATTTATTCATATTCAATTGAAAAACCAGGTAAAGCGCCTGATTTAATTTTAAGATTATCAGATAATCTAAAACATGTTTTATATGAAAGCAATTCTGAAAAGGTAAGTTTGTCTAAAGAAATTCAGTTTATAGATAATTATATTGCTTTTCATAAAATTAGAACTGAAGGGCTTAAGCAAATTAACTATCAAACCTCAACAGATAAAGAACATTATAAAATAGCTCCTTTATTACTGATTACTATTATAGAAAATGCTTTTAAGCACAGTACTATTAACAGTGTTATTGATATAAATATTAGCGTGAAAGAAAATATATTGACCTGTATTTGTAAAAATAATTATAATGAAAAAACAGTAAAAAGCCCGAATGCTATTGGTTTAAAAAACCTTAAAAAACGATTGGATTTATTATATAAGAACAAATATGAATTAGTTACTGATAAAACTACTGTTTTTAAAGTATCACTATCTTTAAATTTACTATAAATGCTTATGACTTGTATTATTATAGAAGATGAACTTCCTGCACAAAACATTATAAAAAACTACATTCGAAAGATTCCTGATCTTAACTTGGTAAATACTTTTCAAACTGCAATTAGTGCAAATACTTTTTTAAAAGACAATACAATAGATACCATTTTTTTAGACATTAATTTACCTGATATTTCTGGGTTAGATTTTATAAAAACAATAAAAAACCCACCTAAAATAGTTATTACAACTGCCTACCCTGATTATGCTGTTACTAGTTTTGAATTAGACACTATTGTTGATTATCTTGTAAAACCTTTTTCTTTTGATCGTTTTTTAAAAGCCATCGCTAAAGTTGAAAAGCAATTAAACACTAAACCTTCGATAGAAAAAGAAGTTCTTTTTATAAATGTAGATAAGACTATACACAAACTGTATGTAGAAGATCTTTTATATTTAGAATCTGATAGAAATTATGTTACGTTTTATACTATTGATAAAAAACTAACAATTATTGATTCTTTAAAAAACTGGAAAGATACTTTAGACGAAAGTAAATTCATACAAATACACAAATCATATATTATAAATAAAAAAAAAATAGTAAAGTTCACAGGTACAAACTTGTTTATTAACAATGAGAAATTACCTATCGGAAGAACTTTTAAAAAAGTGCTATTGGCTAATTTAAAAACTAACCAATAGTATTATTATTTATTCACTGTAATTTTATCATGTACTTTCGTTGAAATATTAGCATTCCATTCTGTTAATATATCGGTAGCTACACTTGCTCCGCTACCTGCAGCTATTGCAAATTGGCTACGCCAACCGGCTAAAGTTCCGCAAACATATAAGCCTTTTTTAATTAAGTGATTAAAGTTACGCAGCTGAATTCTATCTTTCATAGCATTTGCTCTCATATGTGGCTCTATATATTGTTCTAATCCTGCTATTTCAAATGGCTTCGCATAATTTAATGCTATAACAACTGATTTACTATAATACTCTTCCTTGTTTGTAATTATTTTATACCCATTCTCATTATCAAAAACAGCTACAACCTTTTCATTTTCTATTTGAGATACACTAGGATATTGACTTTTTAATTGTTCTTTTCCTTCAATTAAAATATCCTTACCTAATGTTCCTTCAGGTAATCCTAAAACATTATTAAACAAAGCACTTTCTAGATGAGAAGCTCGTTGGTGAATTAAAATGCCTATTTTTTTATTTTTAGCGTATTCTTTCTTATGTGCAGAACCTAAGACTAATGCGCATTGCATGCCCGAAACACCACCACCGATAATTAAAACGTCAAAAATCATTTATGCTAATAATACTTTTATATTCTCTGCAAATAATCTTACAGCAATAGCTAATAATATAACACCAAATATTTTTCTAATTATTTTAATACCATTATTACCAATAAATTTTTCAATTTTGGGAGATGTTTTTAACACAATGTAGATAACTAGTACGTTTAACAAAACTGCAACAATTATATTTGATATATGAAATTCTGCACGCAAAGATAAAAGTGTTGTTAAACTCCCCGGCCCTGCAATTAATGGAAAAGCAAGCGGAAAAACTGTTGCCGTTAACGTTTCTTCATCATCGTCATCTTTATATAAAGTAATTCCTAAAATCATTTCTAAGGCAATAAAAAATAAAATAAATGCACCTGCAACTGCAAAAGAATGTACATCAACACCAATTAAACCCAATAACTGTTTACCAACAAATAAAAATAAAATCATTATAAAACCCGCAATAACCGATGCTTTTTCTGATTGTATGTGCCCAACTTTTTTACGCAGGTCAATAATAATAGGGATGTTTCCAATAATATCAATTACCGCAAACAATACCATAAAGGCAGTTAAAATTTCTTTGAAGTTAAAATCCATAATATTTTGTTTTTCGTGTGCAAAATTATATAAGTAATGTCACAATCTAGTATTTTTGCATTTAAATTTTATGTGAAGTTATCGTAAACTTCCAACTTAAACTATTTTTATGTTTCAATTAGGAAAAACTATTGTATCTGAAGACCTTATAGATAAAGATTTTGTTTGTAACCTATCTGCCTGTAAAGGTGCTTGTTGTATTGATGGAGATGCTGGTGCGCCATTAGACAAAGAAGAAACTAAGATATTAGAAGACATATATCCTAAAATAAAGCCATTTCTTCGCAAAGAGGGTATTGCTGCTATTGAAAAACAGGGTACGTGGGTTACAAGTGACTTTGGAGAACTAGAAACTCCTTTAATTGACGGTGCTGATTGTGCTTATGTTATTTTTGATGAAAAACAAACTGCTTTATGCGCTATTGAAGAAGCATACAACCAAGGAGTAGTTGATTGGAAAAAACCTGTTTCTTGCCATTTATACCCTGTTAGGGTTAAAGAATACAGTGAGTTTTCTGCTGTTAATTATGATAAATGGGAAATTTGTGATGATGCTTGTTCTTTAGGGAAAGAACTGCAAGTACCTGTTTACAAATTTGTAAAACAAGCACTGGTTAGAAAGTTTGGACAAAATTGGTATGATGAATTAGAGATACTCGTTGAAAAACGAAAAAAATAATTTATATATTAAAAACAAAAACGACGCTAAATAGCGTCGTTTTTGTTTACTTTACAAGTACATAGTATTTTAATTAACACTAAAACTCCAAACTTGCCCTATCGATTTTGCTCCTGAATTATCAATAGTATTAATTTTCCAGTAATATGTTTTTCCACTTTCTACAGTAACATTTTTTTCTAAAACAGCTACATCGTCTTCTAATAAAGTCAAATCTGTTGTTTCTCCAAAGTATACTTCATAGTTTAATACATCATTTGTATTAGAATCTGCTCCTTTCCATTTTAAATCTACAGATACAGTTCCTGCGACTAATGAAACTTCATTTTCTGGACTTACTATTTCTGCTGTAAATGGAGCTGTATTTGTTTCTCCTGTTCCTTTTGTATAAAAAGCATTTACTAAAGATGCCTCGCCTAATTCATCTTTACTGTCAATAGCTGTTACCCTCCAATAATAGGCAACTCCTTTACTTAAAGTAATAGCTTTTTTTGAGGTGCTAGCCGTTTCCGTATTTGTGATATTAGCCATTTCTCTGGTATCAGAAAATTCTATTTTATAACTAACTTTATCATTATTAGCATCTGTAGCATCACTCCAATCAAAAGAAATTGTATTATCAATACATAATAAATTTTGAGTAGGATATACTAGATCTACTTTTGTTGGTGCTTCATTAACAATTTTAAGGTTTTTAATACTTCCACCACCACAAGAAAGAAAGAAAAAAAGTGAAAATAATGCTATTGATTTTATAATTTTTCTCATTATTTTAATATTTTAAAAGTATTCCTATTATCAGTTCCTATTTTTAATATGTAAATCCCGGAATTAAAGCCTCTAAACGGAATAGATAACTCATTTCCTTGCTTTTGAATTGTTTTTTGTAAAACAAGTTTCCCGCTAACATCAAAAACTTTTATACCTACATTAGAATTGATGTCTGAAGGCACTAGTAAATCAATAGTATTACCTACTGGATTTCTTTTTAAGAAGATATTACCTATCATTTTCTTAAATACTCCTTCACAACTTTTGGCTGTTTTAACTTCTAAAACTCCACTTTTAGCTATCTTAACGTTAAACGTAGATTCATTGAATGTATTTATTAAACTTCCATTTAAATAAACATTATATGGTGCTGTTCCTGAATTTACATTAATTGTATAATCTTTAGATTGTTGATTCTTGGCAACTTTTAATGATACAGTACTCGCTTTTTTAATATTTATTTCAAAACATTGCGTATAATTCTTATCATTAACCTTAATACAAATCTCGTAAGAAGCTGGTTTTAAATTTTCAAAAGTTAATGATGCTGTCGTTAATTGTTTTACTTCATCTTTTTCATCACCTTTTAAGGTTACGATATAACTTACAAACGTTTCTTTTATGTTTACTGTTATTTTCCCATCATTCTCACCTACACAGGTTTCTGATATAGTTTGAATAGAAATATTATCTACTGTTAAATAACTAGAATCACAAATATCTCCTATTCCGTTTCCATTAGTATCTTTCTGATCTGGATTTTTAACATCAATACAATTATCTACATTATCCATAATACCATCGCCGTCAGTATCCTGACAAGCATCGCCTACACCATTACCATCACTATCTTTCTGATCTGCATTTGATGTTGTTAAACAGTTGTCAATAGAATCTATAACGCCATCATTATCGCCATCTTGACAAACATCACCAACGCCATCGCCATCAGTATCTTTTTGATCTGCGTTTGATACTCTAGGACAATTATCTTTATCATCCATAATACCATCTCCATCAGTATCTTGACAAACATCACCAACTCCATTATCATCTCTATCTTTCTGATCTGGATTTATTTTATTTACACAATTGTCATTAATATCTAAAACACCATCGCCATCAGTATCTTGGCAAACATCTCCTATTCCATTACCATCAACATCTGCTTGATCTGCATTAACTGTCGTTGGACAGTTATCTGTATCATTATTAACTCCATCTCCATCTGCGTCTTCTGATAAATTTAAAAAACTACCTGAAAAGATTCCTCTACCATAAGTTGCGGCAAATACGACATTATCATCTCTTAAATCTAAATCTAAAACAGGTACATTACTCATACCATTGTCTGATCGTTTCCATGTTGGTGAACTAGTATTAAAGTTACTTGTTTTCCAAACACCTAAATCAGTACCAATGATTATTTCATTTTCATCATAAGGGTTTTGTATAATTGATTTAACAGGAATATCTGGTAAATCTCCTTCTTTATTTACCCAAGTAACCCCTTCATCACTAGAGTACCAAACACTTACGACTCCATAATTATGCATCGTAACGAAAATTTGATTTTCATTTTTTCCAAATTCTATATCAGAAATAGAACCAATAAAACTAGGTCCTGTAATTTCAGACCAAGATTCTGCATTAGTATTCGCATTTTCTACTTTTAATAACTTCCCATTTTTTAATCCTAAATAAAGCTTACTAGATGTTGTCGTATATGGTGAAATTTTTAAGGTAGATGGCGCACTATTCATTAACGCATTTGTTAAATTTTTTTTTGCTATTGTACCTAACAGACTTGAATATCTTTTTACTATATAATTGCCTCCACTAGAGTAATTTGAATATAAAATATTTAAATTAGAGTCAAGCTCTTCTTGATTAATAAAATCTCCATTAGAAGTTCCTTCCTCATTAACCTCTATTGCACTGTTAGTAGCATAATTATAAATACTTACCGATTGATTATATACGTAATTAGTTATGTAGTACTTATCTGTTCCATCAGTATCAAAAAAACTTGCAGCACCATCACCACCACTAGCTCTTATCGAACTATTAATACCAGTTGTAGCTTCTCGTATTAATTGAGTACCGTTATCTTGTGCACCTGCTATAAAGTATTCAGCGCCATTAAATGCTGTTGTTGGCGCAACACCTACAGTATAAAATTGTAATGTATTATAGTTTTTATTTCTTGCTGAAATATTTGTTCCTGAATTATTTGTAAAATAAACACCTCCGTCATTACTAAAAACCATTCTGTTTGATGATGCAAATGCCAATCCGTGTTGATCTGCATGTACATTTTGAAAACCAAACCCTCCGTACCAATGTGATAATTGATTCCAATTAGCACCTCCATCAGTAGTTTTAAATAAATCAATTCCACCAACATATAAGGTATTCTCATTATTCGGATCTATTCTTAGTAATAAATCATAAAATGCTTGCCCTCTTGTAAAATCGGAAGCCGCAATATTAGCATCAGCATCATTTGGTAATGATAAGGTAGTAACATTTGTAAAATCATCTTCTGTTTTAAACATTTTTACTGGTGCTCCTGATGTACGTGTCTGCGCTAAAACATATACCATATTTGGACTTGTTGGCGACACTGCTATTTCAGTTCTTACTCCATCTGTTATTGTATAAACTTTATTAAATGTAGTACCATTTGTAGATTTAAAGATAACTCCACCTCCATCATAAAATGTAGCACTTCTTGTTGTACTCAAATAAATAGAATTATCAGAAGCTATTTCTAAATCATTAGGTTCATGTTCATTACCTGCAGCTGTTTTAGGTATATTTAGTTGAGAAAAATTAATTCCGTCAACTGATCTATAAACACCAAAACTATCACCTCCTAAAGAAACACCTCCTATATATCCTGATTCTCCTGCCGCGATATATACTTCTGATTTCCCCGAATTATTTCTAACTATTAAATCATTAATATGCTGTATTCCTGACACAATAGTACTATTTGTTGTGCCATTTTCAGTGGCACCTCCAAAAATTTTTGCCCATGTATTTCCTCCATCAACAGTTTTCCAAAGCCCATCTCCATTTGCATCTCCGTTTACATACGACTCACCAGTACCAACATAAAATATTTTAGAATTATTTGGGTCAACAGCAATACAAGAAACTGCTAAGTTTTCTGGAATACCTACACGAACCCATTTATTTGAAGGGTCAGATATTTTTGTATTTTTCCATAAACCACCACTTACACCTCCTGCAAATACAGTTTCGTTAGTAGTATCATTAGGGTCAAAAATTAATGCTCTTGTTCTTCCTCCTACATTATCAGGTCCTCTTTCTACCCAATTATTGTCTACTTCTCCTGGTGCTCTTTTACTTCCTTTACTTCTATTTAACTTTTTTTGAAGTTTTAAAATATTTTCTTGGTGAGTTCTTCCTGTAGTTGGATTTATTTCACTTAAATATTTTTGTTCAAAAAATGCATTTGGTGGTAAACCTTGTGCTTTTCTTTCTTTTTTAGGAAGTTTTCCTATCTTTTGAAATGGATGATTTTTTAAGAATTCAATATGTTGACTTCTTAATTTATTAACATCAGTATTTTTAGTATCTATCACTTTAAAGATACCTCCAACTATAACTAATGGTATAAGTAAGCCAAAAAAAAATGTTTTTTTATTCATAGTAAAATTATATATACTGCTAAACAGTTAAAAACATAAATTATTATATTTCAATTAAGTAATATTCCCTGTCAATTTTTTATGAAATCTTATTGCGAAACCATCTGATAAACCTGATACATAACTACAAATTTGCATCACCCTATCATACAATTCTTCTTTTTCTTGTTGATATTCTTTAGGTAGTAAGTTTAATACTAAGCTATCATAATTAGATTGTGTTCCTGTAAACTTATTATTTAGCGCAGTAACAAAAACATCTAATAGATCGGCAATAATCTTATAGCCCGCTACTTCTTTTTCAACAACATCTTTACTACGATATATTTTTTCTACACTAATTTTAATTATATCGTTTATTTGCGCTTCATATTTACATTTGTCTAATAATGATTTTTCGAAACTCCCGTTTAAAATACTTTCTTCATTTTCTAAAAAAATAGCAACTGCCTCATTAATTAATACACCTATTGCCAAGGCTCTTAAGTAACTTATACGGTCTTTTTTATATTTAAGTGAGTGGTATTTTTTACTATCAATGGTGTTTTTCACTAACTTAATCATATATTCTAAAGCATAATCTTCGTCAATTAAACCAAGATTAATTCCATCTTCAAAATCGATAATTGTGTAACAAATATCATCAGCAGCTTCTACCAAATATGCTAATGGATGACGGTAATATGAAATTCCATCACCTTCTTTTTTTTGCAAGCCTAAATCATTTGCGACATCTAAAAAAGATGCTTTCTCCGATTGAAAAAAACCATACTTTTTATCAACAATATGCTTTGTTGGTTTCTTTGGTAATGATTCTTTAGGGTACTTCATAAACGCACCTAAAGTTGCATATGATAAACGCAAACCTCCATCTGCCCCTTGATTACTCTCTGTTAAAATTTTAAAACCGTTTGCATTTCCTTCAAAATCTATTAAATCTTGGTATTCTATTTCGGAAAGCTGTTCTTTATACTTAAGTCCGTTACCTGTTTTAAAATATTCCCCTATTGCTTTTTCTCCTGAATGCCCAAAAGGAGGATTTCCAATATCATGTGTTACCGCTGCTGTTGCCACAATAGCTCCGAAATCATTAAAGGTATACCCTAATTCTTTAAGGTTTGGATGTCGTTCTAACAACTCTTTACCAACTCTTCTACCCAACGTTCTACCTACAACCGACACTTCTAAACTATGTGTTAATCTGGTATGTACAAAATCAGTTTTAGAAAGTGGAATTACCTGTGTTTTATCTTGAAGGCTACGAAAAGCCGATGAAAATATAATTCTATCAAAATCTACCTCAAACCCTAAACGAGTTTCATCTTGTTTTATACGTTCTCGTTTTTGTGTATCTCCAAATCGTTTTAACGATAATAATTGCTCCCAGTTCATTCTATTACTATAAGTTTCGTCGAAAATACTAAAAAAGAAAAGTTTATAACCAATCTTGTTTTATTAATTCGTCGTTCCGAGGCGAAAATTCATAAATTACTGAATTTTAAATAGTTGTTTTTTACACAATATTGTGTAAAAGAACCGTTTAATCATTGTATTATTATGTATTTTTGTGTATATTAATTCTTTCTAGAAGAATAAGTATTTATTTTTATTACAAATTAAGTAATTATGGGAACAACCAGTTCAGTTGTTAATGAGTTTATAAAACTTGCAAAAAAAACGGATTACAAACTTACCAACATGAAGTTGATAAAGTTAATGTATATATCGCAAGGGCTTTCTTTGTCTTTATTAGAGCGCCCATTATTTGAAAATGATACTATTGAGGCATGGAAATTTGGCCCAGTAATACCGAGTGTGTATCATGAATTTAAACATTTTAAATCGAGTCCTATTACAACGAATTCGGTAATGTTAGATGATGACAATTGGCAACATCTTTCTGAACCTACCTTAAGTAATGAGGAGGATAAGAAAATTGTATTATTAACATGGCAACTATACCGAGATATTTCGGCAAAAGATTTAGTAGATTTAACGCACATGGCAGGAACTCCGTGGAGTTTAACTTATAGACCAGGTCATAATAGAGTTATTAACAACAACCTTATAAAAAGGTATTATGATAGATTTATTATGAACTTAGATAAACAACTAAAGAGTGCGTAATAAATTAGACGAATTATTAGAAGAATCTAAGAATCTTCATGTTGATACCACTAAAAAGATAGATAAAAACACTGCTTTAACCGAACAAGAGGTTTATGACAGAGTACAAGATCGATATGAACGAAAAAAGTATGCTTTTAGAACTTACCTTTTTTTATGTGGATTTACGAGTATAATATTATTAATAATTATATTATCTGGCTTTTCTAAAGTAACTAGTTTTAATTTAAACGATAGTGTTTTAATAGCTTTAATTACCTCTTCATTAGCAACTATTGTTGGTATTTTCATACTAGTTATGCGCTATTTATTTAAATAAAATTACCTCACTCTGAATTTATTTTAGAATCACAGGTTTTTATTTTTTTACTAAAACTCTTTAAAAGAAAAGTAATAAGATTCGTAATCACTCACCGTATGCACACGAGCATCTCTTTTTAATAAAAGTGATGAGTAGTGTTTTCTGAATTTTTATAACCTTTCCTTTAATAAAGAGTCCACACTAAAGGGAATAGTATTCTAAATTTTTATTTTTAACGTATAGTAGTCACCACAATATTAACACGAAAAACAGATTCTCACAATACCCAATACCCCTAAATATTTCATAGGAGTATCCCTAATAAAATAGGTGTAACCCTATTTTCATTAACATTCCTTTAACAAAAAAGAGAAGCTTTTCAGCTTCTCTTTTTATATTTTAATTCTTTTTATTCGTAATAACGATTTGATTTAAGAACCACACATTAAGCAATCATCATCTGGTGCTCCGTTTTTAGAAGCATCAACCATTGCCTTAAATTCTTCAGCATTCATTGGTTTTTCTTCTTCGATCACCACTTCTGCTTTCTTTTCTATATTTAATGTAAACTGTTTCGCGTTTACAGCAGATTTTGTACGTAAATAATACATTCCTGTTTTTAAACCTGATTTCCACCCATAGAAATGCATAGATGTTAACTTTGCATAATCAGGGTCTTTCATAAATAAGTTTAAAGACTGAGATTGATCGATAAAGTATCCTCTATGGCGTGCCATATCGATAATATCTTTCATACTCATTTCCCAAACTGTTTTATATAAGTCTTTTAATTCTTGTGGAATAATATCAATATGTTGAATAGATCCGTTTGCACGCATAATATCTTCTTTCATACTGTTATCCCATAAATTCAACTCTACTAAGTCTTCTAATAAGTGTTTGTTTACAACAATAAACTCACCAGATAATACTCTACGTGTATAAATGTTAGAGGTATATGGCTCAAAAGCTTCATTGTTTCCTAAAATTTGAGACGTTGATGCGGTTGGCATTGGTGCAACCAATAAAGAATTACGAACTCCATGTTCCATTACTTGTGTACGTAAAGAATTCCAGTCCCAACGACCACTTAATTCTTCTTCTTTAACACCCCACATGTTGTGTTGAAACTCTCCTTGAGACATTGGTGAACCTTTAAATGTTGAATATGGCTCTTTTGCTTTTGCCATTTCCATTGATGAGGTTACAGATGCAAAGTATAAGGTTTCAAAAATTTCTTGATTTAACTTCTTAGCAGCATCAGATGTAAAAGGCATACGTAACATAATAAATGCATCTGCCAATCCTTGAATACCTAACCCTACTGGGCGATGACGAACATTAGAGTTTTCTGCTTCTACAACTGGATAGTAATTTCTATCAATTACAGTATCTAAGTTTCTAATTACTTTTTTGGTTACTTTAAATAATTCATTGTGGTCAAAAAACTTACTTCCGTTTTCATCTTCACCAACAAACATTGGTATTGCTATTGATGCTAAATTACATACAGCTACTTCATCTTTAGCAGTATACTCCATAATTTCAGTACATAAATTTGAAGAACGAATAGTTCCTAAATTCTTCTGATTTGATTTACGGTTAGCAGCATCTTTATATAACATGTACGGTGTACCTGTTTCAATTTGAGATTCTAAGATTTTCTCCCATAACTCACGCGCTTTAATCGTTTTTCTACCTTTTCCTGCAGCTTCATAACTGGTGTATAAACGCTCAAAATCTTCACCATAAGTGTCAAATAAATTCGGGCACTCATGTGGGCACATCAACGTCCATTCAGCATCTTGTTGTACACGCTCCATAAATAAATCAGAAATCCACATTGCGTAAAACAAATCACGCGCTCTCATTTCTTCTTTACCATGATTTTTCTTTAATTCAAGAAAATCAAAAATATCGGCATGCCATGGTTCTAAATACATTGCGAAAGAACCTTTACGTTTTCCTCCTCCTTGATCTACATAACGTGCAGTATCATTAAATACCTTTAACATTGGCACAATACCATTTGATGTTCCGTTTGTACCAGCAATATAACTTCCTGTTGCACGAATATTATGTAAAGACAAACCAATACCTCCTGCAGATTGTGAAATCTTAGCCGTTTGTTTTAATGTATCGTAAATACCTTCAATACTATCATCTTGCATTTGCAATAAGAAACAAGACGACATTTGTGGTTTCGGTGTACCTGCATTAAATAATGTTGGCGTTGCATGTGTAAAATATTTTTTACTCATTAGCTCGTATGTAGCGATTGCCTCGTCAATATCTTCTTTGTGAATACCTATAGATACACGCATTAACATGTGTTGCGGACGCTCTACAATATTACCGTTTAACTTTAATAAATAAGAACGTTCTAATGTTTTAAAACCAAAATAATCATAATTAAAATCACGATTATAGATAATAGTAGAATCTAATTTATCAGCATTTTTCATGATAATATCATATACATCATCTGCTAATAAAGGTGATTCTTTTTCTGTACGTGGATTTACATATTTATATAAATCAACCATTGTTTCAGAAAATGACTTTTTGGTGTTTTTATGTAAGTTAGATACGGCTATTCTTGCTGCTAATTTAGCATAATCAGGGTGTGCTGTAGTCATTGTTGCTGCTACCTCTGCTGCTAAATTATCTAATTCAGAAGTAGTTACTCCATCATATAAACCTTCAATAACACGCATTGCAACTTTTACAGGATCAACAATTTTATTTAATCCATAACACATCTTTTTAACCCTTGCTGTGATCTTATCGAACATCACAGGCTCTTTTCTACCATCTCTTTTTGCTACATACATATTATTACTATTGGTTTTTAATTTGGTTAACAGAGTCACTAAAGCATTACACTTATTGTGATTCACATATGTTAAAATAATTTTGTTTCTTTTTGAAACGATTATTGACACTAAAGCACAAATATGCTTTAGCTAATTTTACCGCATGTAGGGGAAAGCAGTACTTTTTTTATTTTTTAAAAATCAGCATCAAAGCTAATATCTCCTGTACCTCCTGATGATACTCCCGCCTTTTGATACTCAGAAACTCTTTTTTCAAAGAAATTTGTTTTTCCTTCAAGTGAAATCATTTCCATAAAATCAAACGGGTTCGTAGATTTATATTCTTTATCACAACCAAATTCTAATAATAATCTATCGGTTACGTATTCTAAATATTGTGTCATTAACTTGGCATTCATACCAATTAAACTTACAGGTAAAGATTCTGTAATAAATTCTCTTTCAATGGTAAGTGCATCAATAATAATTTCACGAATACGATCTTTAGGCACTTTATTTATAATGTGATGGTTATGTAAATGAACTGCAAAGTCACAGTGCATTCCTTCATCACGAGAAATTAACTCATTAGAAAAAGCTAACCCAGGCAATAATCCTCTTTTCTTTAACCAGAAAATAGAACAAAACGAACCTGAGAAGAAAATACCTTCTACTGCTGCAAAGGCTATTAATCGTTCTGCAAACGAATCTGAATCGATCCACTTTAAGGCCCAATCTGCTTTCTTTTTAATTGCAGGAAAAACCTCAATAGCTTTAAACAACCTATCTTTTTCTACATCATCTTTTACATAGGTATCTATTAATAAAGAATAGGTTTCTGAATGAATGTTTTCCATCATTATTTGAAAACCATAAAAGAATTTCGCTTCAGAATATTGAACTTCATTTACAAAATTTTCAGCTAAATTTTCATTAACAATACCATCAGATGCAGCAAAAAAAGCTAAAATATGCTTAATAAAATAACGCTCATCATCAGTTAACTTAGTATTCCAATCTATTATATCTACCGATAAATCAATTTCTTCGGCAGTCCAAATACATGCTTGTTGTTTTTTATACCATTCCCATAAATCATCATGTTGAATTGGAAAAATTACAAATCTATCTTTGTTTTCTTGTAAAATCGGTTCGATGGCAGCCATTATTATTTTGTGCTAAATTTTGTTTATTATTTTGTTTTCTTAGGGGTTAACAAAGATTCAAAAATTTGCTAAAAACTGAAAGCCTTACTTATTCACAAATCCCTTGAAGTTTTCAACAAATTGAAAAAAAAATAAAAAAAGCGTCATTTTCGAAAAATAATAAACCCCTAATAAACAACATCTTAAAAACTAAAAATAAGCTTGAGTAGTGATAATCACAGAGTTTCTTATTTTAGTTTTTTTGCGTAAAAAAAGTGACACTTTTGTATCACTTGTAAAAATTGGTTTAAATGTTATTTTTCAACTTTTAAAACATCTTTAATAATTTGTTCAATTTGTTTTTGTGGTAATGCACCATTTGCCATTTGAGGTTGCTCACCTACTTTACAAAATAACATTGAAGGAATACTACGAACTCCGAAGGCAGCTGATAATTCTTGCTCTGCCTCAGTATCTACTTTATAGATATCTATTTTCCCTTCATACTCCTCACTTAATTTTTCTAAAACCGGAGCTAATGCTTTACACGGCCCACACCAATCTGCATAGAAATCAATCAACGCAGGTTTATCTCCTTCGAACTTCCATTCTTTATTTACTTCAAAATTAAATACTTTTTCTAAAAAAGTTGCTTTAGTTAAATTTTCTGTCATTTTATTTTTTATTATTTACTTGAAAATTTTTCAAGTATAAAAGTAGTCGTTTTTCTTTATTAAAGATTACACTAACGACTACTTAGTGTTAAATTCATCTTAAAAAAAGGATTCTCATTCATTTTTCTTATAACTTTGAAAGAATTAACTAATTCTTACATTATGAAAAAAATCCTTTTTTCAATTCTTTTTACAAGTACCATTTTAGTCTCTTGTAAAAAAGAAGCGCAAATTAAAAAAAATATAACTGTGAATTACCCTGAAACTTCTAAAACCCCTGTTGTAGAGGACTATTTTGGAACAAAAATAACCGATAATTACCGTTGGTTAGAAGATGATAAAAGTCCAGAAACTGAAAACTGGGTGAAAGCTGAAAATGAAGTTACTTTTGACTATTTAAGTAAAATTCCATATCGTGAACAATTAAAAAGCCGCTTATCAGAATTATGGAACTATGAAAAAATAGGTACTCCATTTAAAGAAGGTGACTATACTTATTTTAATAAAAATAACGGGTTGCAAAATCAATATGTTTTGTATCGAAAAGATAAAGAAGGTAAAGAAGAAGTTTTTTTAGATCCTAATACTTTTTCTGAAGATGCAACTACATCTCTTGGCGGTATTAATTTTACAAAAGATGGTAAAATTGTAGCATACTCTATCTCTGAAGGTGGAAGTGATTGGAGAAAGATTATTGTTATGAATACACAAGATAAAGAAATTATTGGCGATACTTTAATTGATGTAAAATTTTCTGGAATTTCTTGGAAAGGAAACGAGGGCTTTTACTATTCTAGTTATGATAAACCTGAAGGAAGTGAACTTTCTGCAAAAACAGATCAACACAAATTGTATTATCATAAATTAGGAACAAAGCAAAGTGATGATGCTATTATTTTCGGTGCAACTCCTGAAGAAAAAAACAGATACGTTGGTGGTTCTTTAACTGAAGATGACAAATATTTAATTATATCAGCTTCTACTTCAACATCAGGAAATAAGTTATTTTTAAAAGACTTAACAAAACCTAACAGTAAATTAGTTACTGTTATAGATAACTACGATAGTGATACTTACGTAATTGATAATCGTAATGATAAATTATACTTAGTTACTAACCTAAACGCTCCTAACAAAAAAATTGTTACTGTAGATGCTAAAAATCCAACTTCAGAAAACTGGAAGGATTTTATTGCTGAAACTGAAAATGTATTATCACCATCAACTGGTGCTGGATATTTCTTTACAGAATACATGGTAGATGCTGTTTCTAAAGTTTTACAATATGATTTTGATGGAAAATTAATTCGTGAAGTAAAATTACCTGGAGTAGGTTCTTCTGGTGGTTTTGGAGGAAAAACAACAGCTAAAGAACTTTACTTTTCTTTTACCAATTACAACACACCTAGTTCGTCTTATAAATTCAATCCAAGAGACGGAACATATGCTATTTATTGGAAACCTGCTATTTCTTTTAATTCTGACGATTACGAAAGTAAACAAGTGTTTTACGCTTCTAAAGACGGCACAAAAGTTCCGATGATTATCACCTATAAAAAGGGATTAGAATTAAATGGTAAAAACCCAACAATTTTATATGGTTACGGAGGATTTAATGTTTCACTAACTCCATCATTTAGCATTGCAAATGCTGTTTGGATGGAACAAGGTGGTGTATACGCTGTACCTAATTTACGTGGTGGTGGTGAATACGGTAAAAAATGGCATGATGCAGGAACTCAATTAAAAAAACAAAATGTATTTGATGATTTTATTGCAGCTGCTGAATATTTAATCAAAGAAAACTATACTACATCTAATTATTTAGCTGTTCGTGGTGGCTCTAACGGTGGTTTATTAGTAGGTGCAACAATGACACAACGACCAGATTTAATGAAGGTAGCTTTACCTGCTGTTGGAGTATTAGATATGTTACGTTATCATACTTTTACTGCTGGTGCTGGTTGGGCATATGATTATGGAACCGCAGAACAAAGCAAAGAAATGTTCAATTATTTAAAAGGATATTCTCCTGTACATAACGTTAAAAATGTAGCATACCCAGCAACAATGGTTACTACTGGTGATCATGATGATCGTGTAGTACCTGCACATAGTTTTAAATTTGCGGCTGAACTACAAGAAAAACAACAAGGAGAAAATCCTGTATTAATTCGTATCGAAACAAATGCGGGGCATGGAGCTGGAACACCTGTCGCTAAAACCATAGAGCAATATGCTGATATATTTGGGTTTACATTATATAATATGGGTTTCGATCAATTACCAAATCCACCAAAATCGAAAATTAAGAGTTAAAGTGTAACATTTTACTTAAAAAACACTCTTATTATATTACTAGTCATTAAATAAAACCATAAACAATGAAAACCTTTCATAAAATGTTGTTTACCACTGCTGTTGCATCTTTAGCAATTGCTTCGTGTAAAACAGAGAAAAAAGCAACACCAAAACCTGAAGAAAAAGTTCAGGGAATTATTTTAGAAAACATGGATACTTCTGTAAAACCTACAGATGATTTTTTTAGGCATGTAAACGGAACTTGGATGGATAAAACCGAGATTCCTGCAGACAGAACTTCTTGGGGTGGTTTTGGTGAACTTCGTAAAAAAACTGATGATGACGTTTTAATAATCTTAAATAAAGCTATTGAAGAAGGTAACTTTCCTAAAGTAAAAGACGCTAAAGGAAATGAAATAGATTCAGATCAAGAAAAAGCAGTAAACTATTACGAAAGTATTATGGATACTGTTTCGCGTAATAAGCAAGGTACTGCTCCAATTAAACCTTACTTAGCCAAGGTTAATGATATAAAAACAAAAGAAGATATTGAAACATATTTAACGAATATGGCACCTTATGGTGGTGGTGGTTTTTATGGCTTTGGTGTTTACAATGACTTAAAAAACAGTAGTATGAATGCTGGTTATTTAGGTGGTGGTAGTCTTGGTTTATCTAGAGATTATTATGTTGACGAGAAAGTAAAAGATAAACTTGAAAAGTACCAAGAGTTTATTGCTAAAATGTTAATGAAGTTTGGTGATGATGAGGTTAATGCTAAGAAAAATGCTGCAACTATTGTAGCTTTTGAAGCAAGTTTAGCAAAACCAATGATGACCAAAGAAGAGCGAAGAGATACTCGTAAAATGTATAACCCAATGACAGTTGCTGAACTTCAAAAATTAGCACCAGCAATTAACTGGGACGCACATTTAAAAGGTATTGGTGTTAACAATGTTGAAAAAATAATTGTTACCGACCCTGGTTATTTTGAAGCAATGAGTAAAATTTTTAAAGCTAGTTCTGTTGATGATATCAAACTAGTATTACGTTGGAATACGATTAATAACTCATTAGGTTATTTAAGTACCGATTTAGAAACTGCAAATTGGGAATTTTACAGCAAAACTATGCGTGGTGCTAAACAGCAACGAGCAAGAGATGAGCGCGCTTTAGGAAACTTAAACGGTGCCATTGGTGAAGCTTTAGGTAAATTATATGTAGATGCTAAGTTTCCGCCAGAAGCGAAAGCAAAAGCTGAAGAAATGATCGACAACGTAATGTTAGGTTTCGAAAAGCGTATTGCACAATTACCTTGGATGAGTGAAGAAACTAAAGAAAAAGCGTTAACTAAACTACACAAGTTAACAGTTAAAATCGCGTATCCAGATAAATGGAAAGATTATTCTGAACTACAAGTAAAAGGCTTAAAAAATGGGGGAACTTATTTTGAAAACGCAATAAACGTTACCAAATGGAACTATAATAAAAACATGGCTAAATTAGGTAAGAAAGTTGACAGAACTGAATGGGGAATGTCTCCACAAACTGTAAACGCATATTTTAACCCAGTAAATAACGAAATCGTTTTTCCAGCAGCAATCTTACAACCTCCTTTTTATAATTACAAAGCTGATGAGGCTGTAAATTATGGTGGTATTGGTGCTGTTATTGGTCATGAGATTTCTCATAGTTTTGATGATTCAGGTGCTCGTTTTGATGGTGATGGAAATTTAAAAAACTGGTGGACTGAAGATGATTCTAAAAAGTTTAAAACTATTGGTGATAAATTAGTAAAACAATACAGTGATATTATTGCGATTGATAGTATGCATTTAAACGGTGAATATACTTTAGGTGAAAACATTGGAGATTTAGGTGGTGTACAAGCTGCTTACGAAGGTTTACAGATTTACTTAAACAAAAATGGAAACCCTGGTGAAATAGATGGCTATACTGCTAACCAACGTTTTTTCCTTTCTTGGGGAACTATTTGGAGAACTAAAATGCGTGATGAGGCTTTAAAAAACTTAATCATGACAAACACCCATGCTCCTGGTCAATACAGAGCCTATATGCCTCTTAAAAATGTAGATGCATTTTATGATGCATTTAAGGTTAAAGAAGGTGATAAAATGTACTTAAAACCAGAAGAAAGAGTACGAATCTGGTAAAATTAAAATAGTTTTTAGCATGATTCTCTTTTCAGGAAATTATTCTTAAAAAATTAAAAACCGACACAAATGTGTCGGTTTTTTTATGTTGTAGGAATAAACTTATGATTGAAAAATAATTTTTAATTTTTAAATTAAATTAAAACATACTATAATGTATTAAAAAACAGTAACTTACACACGATAAAAATAATTTATTAATGTGTTAACTATTATCTACAAACTAAATTATTGTACAAAAAACGTAATTAATAATTAATTTAACCCCCCTTCAAAATGAAACTAAAAACTAACAAAAATTTAAGAATTAAAAAGAAAATAATAAGAATAAAGATTACGGCATTAACACTGCTAGTTTTTATAGGGTATTCATGTGAAAATGATGAAAGAATATTAGAATCGAGTGAAAATATTGAGTTTCATCAAACCAAACTAACAGAAAAAGAAGCCAAAAAAGCTCTTGAAGAAATGGCACTTAGTAATGATTGGACCATTATTAAAGAAGGTAAAAATAATGAAGAAATATTTGAAAGAAATATTAATAATCAATTAGAACTTCCAGGATCTAAAGCAATGAATCTTGCAGAATTAAGAGGTTTAGGTCTAACAAACAATGAATTAATTCAAGAAACAAGAAGGTGGTCTCAGTCTAGTTGGGGTGTTCATTCTGTATGGTACGAACCTTATGCTATTTTCTTTGATGGAGAAGACGCTTTAAATAATACACATGGGTACTCTCCAATATATGCAACTAGTGGTTCTAATCGACTTTTCTTACATCTTGAGGAACCAGTAGTAACCCTAAGAAACCATGTACCAAAACAAAAAGATGTACATGAATTTGTTGTGACAAATTTAGGAAATACTTCAGACACTGCTACGTACACCTATTCTTATGAAGAGGGAATGCAACAAGAAGTAAGTGTTTCTGTAGGTGTTTCTGTAGGTTTTGAAGGAACTGTAAAAGTTCCATTATTAGCAGAAGCTAAATTTTCCGTTGGTGTTGAGATTAACTCCGGGTATACAAATACAAAAAATACTCTTGAAACAATTTCAGCTCAATATACTGCACAATTACCTCCAAGGTCTAAAAGAATTATTAGAATCATTACAGATATGACTTCTATAGATGCGACCTATCATATTCCTTACAGAGTTAAAGGTGACTATGAGGCTTATTATTATTATAATTTATCGGAAACAAATGCTCCTTTCGGAGAATTAAATAGAAACCTTCTTAATGTTAGAGATCTTAATAAATACTTAGAAAATAAAGGAAGTATTGGGAGCATAAGCTATTTAAGAAAATCAAACATACAAGTCATAGCTAGTGACCCAATCAAACTAGAATCAAATTAAAATATAAAGCAACAAGCTTTATTAAGCCCTAAATAGGCTTATGTTAACTCTAAAAGTGTTTAGTGTCTCAATAAATTATAGTTTATTGAGACACTACCTTTTTATAAAATGTTATATTTATCAACATATAAATCACGCTGTTTAAAACCCTATTAAACAAAGATTCACAATCATTATAAAATAAGTTAGCAATGAAATATCTCATAAAAATTAACCTTTTACCTACAAGATATCTCCATCATCTATTTCGAAGTTACATCAATTAAAATATTCAACTATAACTATTTCTTATTATAAAAATTTAAAGTTCTTATTGTATTTAATCATTTTTCTCAACTACTTTTGCAAGAATGTTAAAAGTAAATAATATATCATTCTCATACCTTTCGAAAGAAAAAACACTACAAAATATAAATTTCACCTTACAAAAAGGAGAGCATTTATGTATTATGGGAGAAAGTGGTTGCGGAAAATCTACGCTATTAAAAGCCATTTATGGGCTATTAGATTTAAATGAAGGAACGTTATTTTGGAATGACTTTCAAATTTTAGGCCCTGCTCATTACTTAGTGCCTGGAATGGATTTTTTTAAATATGTTGCTCAAGATTTCGATTTAATGCCTTTTACTTCAGTAAGTGAAAATATTAAAAAATTCTTATCTCGGTTTTACCCCGAAGAAGCACAAAAAAGAACAACAGAATTACTAGAGGTGATTGAAATGACCACTTTCGCGAATGAAAAGGTTAAAAATTTAAGTGGAGGACAAAAACAACGTGTTGCCATTGCTCGTGCTTTAGCAAAAGAGCCTGAATTGTTATTACTAGACGAACCTTTTAGCCAGATAGATAATTTTAAAAAAAATTCATTACGTAGAAACTTATTCACTTATTTAAAAAAGAAAAAAATTGCTTGTATCGTAGCGACTCATGATGGTGGTGATGCGCTTTCATTTGCCGATAAAATGATTGTTATTAAAAATAACCAGGTAATTGCGGAGGATACTCCCGAGAATTTATATAAAAACCTGAAAGAAAAATACATTGCTGCTTTATTTGATGATGTAAATGAAATTATAATAAACAGAGTGCCAGTATTACTATATCCACATCAAATAAAAATTGTTCAAAATTCTAATGAAAAAGCACTTGTTAAAAATAGTTATTTTAAAGGTTATTATTGGCTGATTGAAGTTAAGTATAATAATCAATTAATTTTTTTAAAACACGCATTTACTCTTAAGTCAGAAGAAATAGTTTCATTAAAATTTAATAAAACTATTTAAATACTCATCTCTTTTTCACTCACAAACTACTTTTCTCTAAAAAAAAAGCACTTCTATCTAAAATGATAAAAGTGCTTTATATGTCTTCCTCTTCATGAAGGGCATAACAATCTTCTAGTTATTAAACAGTTATTCGGTATTACACCCTACTTTTTAATTAAAAAATTTCTTTTATTGTTTGTTTTGTCGTGTTAAAAACAAAAGTATCTCCTTCTTTTTTACCTAATAATATCCTTCCTATTGGCGAAGAAACTGAAATCGCAAAGTAGTTTTCATTATTAACAATTAATTGTCCTGCACTGATACTTAAAAAAAATGACGCTTTTGTTGTTTTTATAACACATCCTAAATGCGCAACTTCAGAACTTCCTTTTAAATTAATTTTAGAAAGAGTTTCTTTCATCTTTACAACTCCATTAATTTGTTGCCCCGCTTTTTCCATTTCCAATTGTAACATTGCACGTCCTGTTTCATGTTTATCTCCTGCTGAACTTTTGGTTTCAGACTGTAACGCTTTTTGATTTGATGAAATTATTTCTTCAATCGTTTGTAAACGATTGTTTACATAAGTAATACATTGTTTATATAACTCTTCTTTAATATTCATTTTCTAAAATAAATGCAAACGCTCCGTAATTTCCATGATGAGAAATTGAACAAGAACTTGTTAATAATTTTTCTTTATAATAAAAAGATGGAGCACCAATAGATGATTTCCTTTTTTCTATTTTTTTAATTGAAATTCCTGATTCATCTGCAAGTCTTCTTTTAAGGTCACTATCTAATGAAATAGGTGAAACAATTGCTGAAAAAAAATTTACTTCTTTTGGGGTTTCTTTTGCTATTGAGTGCACATAAAATCTATTAAAAAAGGTAGTTGTATAAAACGTTTTATCTTGATAAAACACAGTTCCTAAACAATCTTCTGTTAATATACATTCAAATTTCTGTGGAGCAAAAAATCTTTTTTTTTCTTGTTGCGTATACGCTTTGTAAGCCGCTTCTTTCATGCTCCAAAACAACCACACTTTTAAAAATGGGTCTTCCGATTTTAAAACTTCTTCTTGCTCCTTACATGTAAACTGTTTTTCTAAAAAGCCTTTCCTTTGCCAATTGCTTTCTATTCTTGCTAACTGTAAATCAATAATATCATTACCAATCATTATGCTGATTCCTTTTCTTTTATAATAGCTACAACTGCTTTTACAGATAACATTTTCTCCATAGAATCATTATCAATTTCTATATTAAATTCATCTTCTACATCTAATACGATGTCTACCAAATTTGCAGAATTTATTTCTAAGTCATTAATAAAATCTGTGTCTTCAGTTATATTTTTATAAGCCTCTTCATTTTGTACATATGGCTTTACAATACTTGTTAACTTTAAAATAATTTCTTCTTCGTTCATTTTATTTTGAATATTTTTTGAATATAACACATGCGTTCACATCACCAAAACCAAAACTTGCTTTTGCTAAAATGTTTATGTCTTTATGAATCAATTTCGTTGGAATTTTATCTACAGAAATTAATTTAGAAATATCAGGATGTATGTCTTCACAATTAATATTTGGAAATATAAACTGTTCTTTAATCTGTAAAATCGAAGCAACAGATTCAATAGCACCTGAGGCAGCCAAACAATGTCCAACCATAGATTTTAATGAATTTATTTGAGGAAAATCATCTCCTTTTCTATTCAATGCTTTCGTCCAATTTTCTATTTCTAAACCATCTTTGGATGTTGCTGTTAAATGCCCGTTTAAAACATCTATTTCTTCTGATGAAATTTTTGAATCTAATAAAGCATCGGTAATACATTTTTGAACAGCCTCTGCATTTGGAGCTGTTAAAGTACCACCGTTTCTTTGCCCTCCAGAATTAATATTTCCGCCTAAAACTTCAGCATAAATAGTAGTTTTTCTTTCTAAAGCACTTTCTAAAGACTCTAAAACGATGGCTCCTGCTCCACTTCCTGGCACAAAACCAGATGCAGTTTCACTCATTGGTCTCGAACCTTTTTCTGGAGTTTCATTATGTTTATAAGACATTACTCGCATTGCATCAAAACCTCCCCAAGTATACAGACTACTATCACTAGAACTACCCACTAGCATCCGTTTTGCTTTTCCTGATTTTATTCGCTCAAAACCTAACAACAAAGCTTCCGTACCTGTTGTACAAGCAGACGAATTTGTGGTTACTTGATTCCCCAAACCCAAAATCCCGCCTAAATACGCCGAAACTCCACTTGCCATTGTTTGTACTACAGATGTACTTCCTAATCGTTTTACTTTTTGATCATCAATTTTATAAATTGCTTCTCTAAATTTTTCTATCCCAGAGGTTCCTGTTCCAAAGATTAGCCCAGAATTATAATCTAAACTTGAATTTTCATCTACAGAAAAACCTGCATCTTTCCAGGCATCAATCCCTGCCATACAACCATATAAAATAGAAGTACTATTAAACCCTCGAAGTTGTAAAGGTGTTAGATATTCTAATTTTTTTTCTTCAGAAACTGCTGGAATTCCACCAATGCAACACGAAAAACCTTTGTCTTTTAAATTCTGATGAAATGTAATTCCTGAAGTTCCTAACTTTATCGCGTCAGTAAACTCTTGCAAACCTACTCCGTTTGGTGCAACAATTCCTAAACCTGTAATTACAACTCTATTCTTCATTTTATTTTACTATTACCATTCCAGAGATTGTTCCTCTACAAACCAATTCATTTTTCTCATTCATCATTTTTACAGCACATTTTAATTTATTAAACCTAAAATATAATGTCTCTGAAATTACCATAACTTTTTCGTTTGGTAAAACAGGTAAATAAAAATCAATTTTATTTGACGTTAATGCTATTTGTGGTTTTTTTTCTGATGAAATTTCATTTTTCAGTAAATAAATCCCCAAGCAAACAACACCAATTTGTGCCATTGCTTCTGTTAAAATAACTCCTGGCGTAATCGGGTTTTCTTTAAAATGGCCTTCATAAAAAAATTCCTTTTCTTTGAATTTATAACTTCCTTTAACTCCTTTTTCTGAAATTTCGGTAAGCTCATCAACAAACAAGAAAGGTGTTTTATATGGAAGATGTTTTATGATTTCTGTATAATTCATATTTACTTTTTACCACTCTAATAAAATACGTTGTGCAGAAAAACCTGGCCCAAAGCTTAACATTAAACCTCTTTCTCCTTTTGCGGGGTTTCTATCCATAAATCGCTCTAAAACATATAGAACTGTTGCGCTAGACATATTACCATACAAGCGTAAAACTTCTTTTGTATCATCTATGTTTTTCCCTAAATCCCCAAACAAATTCTCAACTGTTTGTACGATTTTTTTACCTCCGGGATGAAATATTAAGTGGTTTACATCTTCAATTGTTAAGTTATTTCTTTCTAAAAAAGGATGGACTATTCCAGGAAAATGATCTGAAATTTTTTGAGGAACCTCCTTGTCTAGAATCATTTGTAAACCAGTATTGACTAATTTAAACCCCATCATACTTGTAGCATCGTAAAAATGATACATTGCTTCGTCTATAATTTTTGGTCCTTTATCTTCTTCGTAAGAAGATAAAATAACTGTAGATGCTCCATCTCCAAAAATAGCAGCGCTTACAATATTCGTCATCGAATAATCGTTTAATTGAAATGTTGCTGTTGGTGCTTCAACAGCAACTACAGCCGCTCTTTTATTTGGGTTCGCTTTTAAGAAGTTTTTTGCATAAATAATTCCAGAGACTCCTGCTGCACATCCCATTTCTGTAACAGGTAAACGAACAATATCTTGCTTCATTTGCAACGAATTAATTAAATAAGCATCTATTGAAGGAATCATAATCCCTGTACAACTTACCGTAATTATATAATCAATATCTGTTGCTTTTAAATTTGCTTTTTCTAAAGATTTTTTAAGTGATTTTTCTGCTAACTGTACAACTTCTCTTGTATAAATATCATTCTTTTCTTCAAAAGAAGTTGCTATAAAAACTTCTTCAGGATCCATAATTGAATAACGTTTATCTACTGCAGCTCCTTCAAAAAGTTTAATTACTTTTCTCTGAAAACGAGTATCTTGATCTTTCATCCATAATTTTACAAACGGAATAATATCTTTTGTTTCTCTATAATATTTTGGAAGTTGTTTTGCAACTGCTGTTATTTTTACTGCCATTTATTTCTGAATTATCCATTGAAAACGAAATGCCCATTTCCATGAAATTTGTGGTGTTACATTTAATTTTTGAGAGATTTTAATTAAATCTATTCTTTTAAATCCTCTTAAAACAGAAATTAATCCATCATTAATAATCATTTTGTTTTTGATAAAAATAGATAATAACATAAATAAGTAGTAGGCTAATTTGTGCCTATGTAAATCATTTACAACAATACCTATTTTCACCTGTTTTAAGGTATCTTTTAAAAAAGAAACTAATTGATCTTCTTTAAAATGGTGGAAGAATAAGGTTGCCATAACCACATCAATTTTTCTATTTTTAAAATCATCAGAGAATATATCCTCGGTTTTGAATGTTAATTCTGGGTAATTTTTAGATAATTCATTTGCATATTCAATAGCCGTTGTATTTGCATCTACGCCAATCAACTTCATTTTATATCCGTTTTTTCTTCCGTATTTGGCAACATCTCGTAAAATATCTCCATGACCACAACCAATATCTACAATGCTTATTTCTTGTTCTTTGGGGTGGTTTCTTAATATCTTTTTTAATGAATTTACGGTTACCAAATTACCACCTAACCACCGGTTTATATATTCTAACTTATCTAAAGTATCACGTAACAAATCGCCACCAATAGAGAAATCATCCATCATTTCTTCTTTATCTGTTCTATTTTTTGTGCTGATAAAAAAATCCATTATATTTTCATTGGTTTACCATGGGTTAGTTTGATGATTATTGGCAATAAAAAAGGTAGTTTCTTTAAAAATTGAAGTAAAACTGCTGCAATTTTATCATTCCGAAATAGCATTGCAATGAAATGCCCAATTTTTAAACGAAAGCTAAATCTTTTATTCCACTCTATAATATATTCCTTTTCGAGTTCTTTTCTCGTTTCAATTGTACCATTTAAGTAGTTTAAAATCAATTTAGACGCTATTTGTGCAGACTGAATTGCCATACTCATTCCGTTTCCACAAAGTGGATGAATCATTCCCGCAGAATCACCACACATAATTATATGGTTTTCTACAGGTTTTTTAGTTTCAAATGAAACTTGGCTAATAGTTAAAGGTTTATCGAAAAGAGTCTCAGAGTTATTAAATATCTCTTTCAAATATTCATTTTTAAAAACTACCTGTTCTTGAAAATCATCAATATTTTTATACTTTTTAAAGGATGAAAAATTCGTGATATAACACAAATTAATTACATTATTTTCAACTTTAGAAACACCACAATAACCACCTTTAAAATTATGCAGCGCAACTAAATCTTCTTGGAAATTTCCTTTCACATGAATTTTAACTCCTAAATAAGGTGCTTTTTTTTGAATAAAATCACGTTTCATTTTTATATCTAATAAAGAACGTTTTCCGAAAGCACCTATTGTAATTTCAGAACTATACCTTTTATTTTCTTTCGTTTTTATATGAAAAACACCTTCAATAAAATTTATATCTACAACTGAATCTTGTAAAATTACAACACCATTTTCTTTCGCTTTTTCTGATAAAATAAAATCTAAATTATATCGTGAAATTCCAAATCCACCTAAAGGTAGTCTTGCTGAAATTAGCTTATTTTTAATTGTTGATAGTTTAAAATTTTTAATTTTTACAGCACCAAAATCAAACGGATTTATTTCTAAAAACTTTAAATAAGGTAATACTTCATTCGAAATATATTCTCCACAAACTTTATGTTTTGGGTATTCATTTTTTTCAATCAATAAAACTTTCTTATCAAATTTAGATAAATGAATTCCGTTACACAAACCTGCTAAACCTCCGCCAATAATAATTGCATCAAATTCTTTATTCATCTTTATTATTGTCATCTTACCAAGAATCTTTCTTCTTCGCTTAAGGTAAACTAAAATTAAGAAATAATTTTACTAAATTATTAATTCTGCTAATTCTTTACCTACCAAACTACCTATTGCAACCCCCATACCGCCTAAACGAACACCACAAAACACATTATTTGATAATTGTTTTACAATTGCTTTTTTCTGGCTTCCAACTCCCATAATACCACTCCATCTATGATCAATTTCAAAATCAGTATTAGGTAAAATTGTGTTTTTTAAAATTTCTTCTAATTTATTTTGAACTAAGGCTGTTTCCCCAAACTCTGATGTCTCCTCGGTTTTAAAATCTAAATTTCTACCACCTCCAAATAAAATTCTATTATCAATATTTCTAAAATAATAATATCCTTTATCTAAATGGAAAGTACCTTTTATCTGTAAGTTTTTAATCGGCTTTGTAATCAATACTTGAGCTCTTGCTGGCTGTACATTTTCATTAAGTAATTCGTTTGCAAATCCATTTGTTGCAATGCATAATTTTTTGGTTGAAAATTCTATTTTATTTGTTTTAATTACAACCTTTTCATTGCTTTCTAAATAACTATCTACTAAGATATTATTAATGATTTTTATTCCTAAAGATTGCGTTAATTCCAGTAAATTTGCTGCCATTTTACCTGTATCAATCTGACCTTCAAACTGATTTGTAATATAACTTTGGTGTATCTTTTTAAATTTAAAAAAATTAGCATCAACTTTAAAAACATCTTCTTTAAATAAAGGTTTTAAAAGTTTATTAACATCTTCTTTTTGAGACAAACACTCTTCATAAAAAACTGAATCTTGAAATAATTCATATCCTTTATTTTGTTGATAATTAATATTTTTATCTCCTACTATTTTTCTTAGTAATTGTAAACCTTTCCATCGCTTTTCTACTAAGTTATAAACTTCCTCTTCGGTGTGTGTTTTTAAATCATCAATCAATTCAGATAGACTACCAAAACATGCAAATCCAGCATTTTTAGTACTCGCACCTTGTGGTAACACTCCTTTTTCTAAAATTACTATTTTAGCCTTTGGATGTGCTTTTTTTAATGCTAAAGCACAATTTAAACCTACAATTCCGCTACCAACAATTGTAAAATCAACATCAGTAAACCATTCTTTTAACTCCCAATAACTGTAATTCAACATCATAAAAAACTAACTATATTTGTAAACTGGCACATTGCTTGAATATCTAAAATTAAACAATTTAAAGTAAACTTATGAAACTATTCGGAATCTTAATTTTTGCCCTTAGCTTTACCCAGTGTGCAAGCATTAAACTAGAAACGACTCCTCCTTTTACTATAAAGTCTGCTTCTTACACACATATTACAGGTGGTTTACCTGGTAATAGTAGCCTTAATTTAATGATTGAATTTTCTACAAATGAAATAGTTGACTTTCAAAATGTTTACTTTCAAAACAGAATAGTTACGGCTGTAGTTGAAGAAAAACAAAATAAAAAGTACATTGCTGCTCGTTATAAAACCTCAACGGATAACAATAAAGCTGATTTAGTTTTAAATGCAGATCCCAAAAAAGAATACGGGAATGAAGCCAAGAAACAAGAAAAATTCCCTTTTGACTTAAAAGAAAATGAAGCTATCGTTTCTTATAAACTAGATACTAAAACTCTTTACTATAAAGTAGAAGGTATAAAAAAAGAAAGAAAAATTTTTATGCCCTCTTCAAAACCTCAAAACTAACAAAAAACACCTTTTTATAAGGTGTTTTTTGTTTTTGGCACGTATTTTGAAAACTATATATGTATAACCATAAAATAACAGCTTATGAAACGTCTAAAATTACTATTCTTATTTATTACCGCAAGTATAACGTTAACATCGTGTGTGGTTCAGAATGAAAATGATTTTTCATTAAACGAATATGTATCGAGTTATGATTTATGGTATATTGATTATCATAGAACTGAAGGTTCAGGTGAAGTTCCTTTTTTATCTAAAGCGTTTACCGTTTCTTTTTTAAACGGAACCATGTATGCTAATAACAATATTACTGATATAGGAAAAACAGGAAATGGTTTAGGAATTGCTGTTGGTAATTATGGCACAAACCAAACAGTTTTAGAAACTGATCATGATCTTAATGGTAATTATAATTTTGAAGTGATTCAATTAAGTAATAATGAAATTAGAATAGATGATTTATCTCAAAATGTAAGCTATTATTTAATCGGATATCAAACAAATAGTTTTGATTATGATAAATTATTTTATGAAAACATAGAATACTTTTTACAAGAATATGTTGCTTGGGAAAAAACCAATGAAATAGATGGTACTCCAAATCCTTTTGATGAAGAACATTTTTTACAGTTTACACCTGAGAATGATGTAACATTTCGTTCATCTCATGACGCTTTTGGCACGAATATTGACTACCTGAATTGGGAATATATAGGTGGTTATGAAATAGCAAATATTTCAGGTTATAACGATTTAAAATTTTTAACACTTAATTATGATGGTGGAGATACTGAAGAGTTTGAATTAAGCGTTATAAATGATGGAAAGATTAAACTCTTTCATATAAGCTCTGAAACAATGTACACTTTTTCTGGTAGAGGATTTGTACAATATTTAAAAGCTAAAAATAAAAAAATTACAAAAACTACTGTAAGGAATAACGGTAGAAAACGTACTAAAATACAACGTAAAACCGTTGATAGAAAATATTTAAAATAAAGTTTGGTTAGTTGATTTTTGGTTGGAGTAGTTACCAACTAAAAGATACCGCTCTAGAAGTAGAGCGGTTTTTCTTTTTTATAATATTTGCTTAACGTAAAATATTTTACCTTTATAGAAAAAAATAAAAATGCAACAAACCGCTTTAATTACTGGAGCAACTTCGGGTATTGGTAAAGAAACCGCTCGTATTTTTGCTAAAAACAACATTAACCTTATTATTTGTGGAAGGCGCACCGAAAAACTACAAGCTCTTCAACAAGAGCTATCAGCCTTAACAAAAGTACATACATTACAATTTGATGTTCGTTATAAAGAACAAGTACAAGAGGCTATTGACAGCTTACCTGATGCGTTTAAACATATTGATATTCTTATTAATAATGCTGGTAATGCACATGGCTTAAGTAGTATTCAAGAAGGAAGTATTGATGATTGGGATGCAATGATTGATGGAAACGTAAAAGGTTTATTGTATGTTTCGAAAGCAATCATACCTCAAATGGTTGATAGAAACAACGGATTTATTCTTAATATTGGATCTATTGCAGGTAAAGACGTGTATCCTAATGGAAATGTGTATTGCGCCTCAAAGTTTGCTGTAAACGCTTTAAATAAAGGAATGCGTATTGATTTAAACAAACACAATATTAGAGTTTCTGCTATTCATCCAGGATTGGTAGAAACCGAATTTTCAGATGTTCGTTTTAAAGGAGATACAGATAAAGCAAAAACCGTATACCAAGGTTATAAAGCATTACAACCTGAGGATATTGCTGATATTATTTACTTTGTTATTAGCAGACCATATCATGTAAATATTGAAGATTTAGTTGTTTATCCTACTGCACAAGCCACAGCAACGATATTAAATAAAAATATATAACCTGTGATTAACAAACGGCTTTTAATTAAAAACCTACTTTCTCATAATAATGAAAATAGTTTTTATGATAAAAAACAAAAGCTATCCTTAAATTCAAAAGAAGGAAAGGCTAAGTTTATAAAACACGTTTGTGCCTTATCTAACTCAAACCCTAATAATAATTCATATATTATTATTGGGGTTGAAGATGAAGAAAATAAAATCCTAGGAGTTGATTTTTACGATGATAGTAAAATTCAGAATTTAATAAACGCTTACTTAAATAATCCTCCAAAAATTGAATATGAAAATGTTCCTTTCCCCCGTTTACCTCGTCATAAAGTAATAGGTTTGGTTACTATTTATCCGAATAATCAAATTACATCACTTTTAAAAAACACTTGGAAATACTGTAAAAACACTATTTTTTTTCGCAGAGGAAGTAATTCAATGCCCTCTGAAGGTAATTTTACCTTAAATGATGTAAATACTACTATTGTAGCTGCAATTGAAAAAAATGCTAGCAATAATATAAAACTAACCCTCGATGGAGTTTTTGATTTTATCAATAATCACAAACCTGAGTACAATCCAAAATACAAAGTATTTAACGAACAATTTGTATTGTGTTGGGCTGGAAAAAAGAAACTAATTAACAAGGAAATATTTTATACTAGAGTAGATATTGAATTGATAAATGAACAGGTTCGTTTATTTTTTTCTGCTTTAGATGATGTGCAAATTACCTATAACGAACAATCGTTTATAATTACCGAATACATTGTTTTAGGTATTGACGAAAGCAAAAAACATTATCCGTTAGAAAAAACAATTATTCATTTTAAAGGTAATGGAAAACACGATATTGTTACCGAATTTTTGTTTGAAGCACCTATATACAACTCTACTATTTTAAATCATATTTACGATAATAACAATCGTATTATTACCAAAATATTGAATAATAAAACACTTTCAACAACTGAGAGTGAAAATGTTTACAAGCTACCTACCTTCTATTTAATATGTTATTTAAACGGATTTTTAGAAGCTCCTCAACAACTAAAAAAAGCAAAAAATTATATTAAAGGTTTAGAAGACAAAACTACTTATATAAAATACAAGGAAGCAATGCGTGTATTACGCAAAGTTAGATATAGTTAAAAGTATAAGGATAATCTAGAGGAAATCGTATTTAAACTAACTTCGATAGTTTTTATTGAATCTTTGGAAATCTTATATGCACATCAAACTTAGTTCCCTCATAATTAATAATTAAATAACTCTTTTTTTAGTTTCAATTCATTTGAGAACAATACCTATGTCACCATTACATTACGTAAAATACTGCTAGGTTCAATTTATAGTTATTAGCAGTATAAATTTTTACTTAAAAAAACCATAACAACTTGATTAATAACATATTATTAATTATATTTGAAAGAATTCTTTCGCGAGGGAATAGACAAAAACCTTGAGTGTCTTTAAAATATTCAGGGATTAATCAATTGAATTATTATTATGAAAAAACAAATTTTAAACCTTGGAAAAAGGTTAAACAAAAAAGATCAACAAGAAATTAAAGGAGGAAGAATATTTTTTAATTGTGCCGACTTTTGCAGAAGTAGTTGGAGGGATAGAAATTATTACATACAACATCAATTAGAGCAATATGGTATAGATTGGTCTCATTGTTCTTGTTAATATTGAGAACATAATACAGTAACATACATTGATGATAGTCAGTATTTTTAAAATATTGACTATCATTTTTATTTATCACAATCATATAAATAAACCTCTCGGTTTTTAGTAGCCAGATAACTACACTTATTTTAATAAACGTATACTAATTACCCATTCTAAAACCTTAACATAAAAAACAACACCTTGTGAGTGTTGTTTTTTTAACCATTTGTAAAAATAATTTCATTTATTACTCTTTACTCATTTCAAAAACGATTTCTCCACCATTTACAATAGCATCATGAGAAAGTACATTGTTGATTATTTTCTTACCATTTACTTTTATACTTTTTACAAATACATTTTCTTTACTTTGGTTTTTAGCTGTAATTTTTAAAGTTTTACCGTTTTCTAAATAAATTGTAGCCTCTTTAATATTGGGGCTTCCTATTGCATAATATGGCGACCCTGGCGTTACAGGATAAAATCCTAAACTACTAAATATGTACCAAGCACTCATTTGACCTGCATCATCATTACCACACAAACCATCAACAGTATCTCCATACATAGTATCCATTATCATACGTACTCTTTGCTGCGTTTTTTTAGGATGCCCTGTCCAATTATATAAATACGGAATGTGATGACCTGGCTCGTTACCATGAACATAATTTCCTATAATTCCATCACGAGTAATATCTTCATGATTTGCTATGTATTTATCAGCTATTTCAGTCGTAAATAATTCATCTAGTTGATTACTAAATTTTTCTTTACCACCCATCATTTCAATCATTTTATCAATGTTTTGAGGAACATATAATCCATAATTCCATGCATTTCCTTCAATAAAACCTTGCCCATGAGTATCCATTGGGTCAAAGTTTTTTCTAAAAGTACCATCAGATAATTTAGGACGCATAAATCCAATTGTTGGGTCATAAACATTTTTATAATATTCAGCTCTTGTTAAATACTCTTTTTCTACGTCAGTCTTTCCAACCTTTTTTGCAATTTGAGCAATACACCAATCATTGTATGCATATTCTAGTGTTTTTGATACGGAAGAGTGGCTTTTATCTTCCGGAACATATTTATAATCTATATAATCTCCAATACCATCAAAATATCGAACAGTAGCTGTATTTGTTGATGCTTTAAGTGCATGATTTACATCAAAATCTCCCACGTTTTTTACTAATGCATCTGCAATAACTGAAGTTGCATGATACCCAATCATACACCAGTTTTCATTAGAATAATGACTCCATATTGGTAACATGTTATGCACACTTTGATCATGATGTGCTAACATCGATTTTATCATGTCATTGTTTCGCTTTGGTTGCGTTATATTATATAATGGGTGAAGCGCTCTGTAAGTATCCCAAAGAGAAAATATGGTATAATTAGTAAAACCTTTTGAAGTGTATATATTTTGATCTAGTCCTCGGTATTTCCCATCAACATCTTCATACAAAATAGGTGATAAATTAGTGTGGTATAAAGCCGTATAAAAAGTAGTCTTCTCTTTTTCAGTAATCGTTTCTACATCAATTTTTCCTAACTCCTTATTCCATTTATCTTTTGTTTCTTCTTTTGTTTTGTCAAAATTCCAATGCGGAATTTCTTCTTTTAAATTGTTTAAAGCACCATTGGTACTTACTGGAGATAATGCAAATTTTATGTTCACTTTTTCACCTTCTTCAGTATCAAAATTAAAATAGGCTCTTATATCTTTTCCTGCCATTTCAGGAAAATTTTCATTTTGTTTAAAACGTCTATAAAAACCATCATACGTTTCTTTATTGTATTTTTTATGACCATAACTTTTAAATGGTTTAGAAAACTGCATTGCGAAAAACACTTTTTTTGTTCTTGCCCACCCTTTTGTTTGTCTATAACCAGTTATTAAACTATCATTTTCAACACGAATAAATGTCCATACATTTTTATTATCATGATGGTATATATTATAAACTAAATCTAAAATAATATGAGAGTCGTTAGATTTAGGAAATGTATATTGATGAAAACCTACACGTTCACTAGCTGTTAATTCAGCCTTTATATTGTAACTATCTAAATTAACATTGTAATAACCAGGAGACGCTTTTTCTGTATCGTGTGAAAATGTTGAATAAAACCCTTTGGTATTCTCTTTCGTTTTTAAAGGTTCTAAAATTAATTTCCCCGTAGTTGGCATTACTAAAAAATCACCTAAATCGGCATGTCCTGTTCCACTAAAATTAGTGTGAGCAAAACCTATAATTGTTGAATCTTTGTATTGGTAACCCGCACAATATTCATACGTTTTACTATTATAACTACCGTCTTTATTAAACATAACTTCAAAATTAGTTTGCGGACTTAATTGTACCATTCCAAAAGGAGCTGTTGCTCCAGGAAATACATGTCCCATTTTACTAGTTCCAATTAAAGGATTTACATGTTTTGTAAAATCTTTTTTATGTTCTTGTTCTACTACACTTTCTTTTAACTTTTGTTTACAGCTTACCATAAATAAACACAAACTAAAGATCACTAAAAACGATAAATATTTTTTCATATTATTAACTAAAACAGGTTTAAAGTGCTAATAAAGCAAAATAAAAACAAAAAACCACCTTAAAAATGCTATAAAATCAATAAAACACAAAAAACAACATTTTATTTATAATTGTTATATTTTAAACAAAACAGTAAAAAAACTAATGATAAGAGAAGTATTAAATATGTTTAAACCATCATAAGACACACTATTCTATTAACACTTCAATAGTTTTAGTAAATCAACTAGAAGGTACTGTCTTAAAAAGTATCTTTGTACCTTATTTATATTTTTATGGCTATAAACACGCTTTTAATAACACCTCCTTTTACTCAATTAAATACAGCATATCCTGCAACTGCATATATTAAAGGTTTTTTAGATTCTAAAAATGTAAAAGCAACGCAGATGGATTTAAGTATCGAGTTGTTTACCGCAGTGTTTACCAAAGAATTTATAAATGCTATTTTTAAACAAGCTGAAATGCTTGGTAATAGTGATTTTCCATTGGTTTATAAACAAAAGGAAGAATATATAAATAAAGTAGATTCTGTAATGAACTATTTACGTGTGCAAGAAGTTACTGCTGCGTATCAGATGGTACATAAAGATTATTTACCGCACGGTCATAGGCGTATTAAACTAAATAAAGATTTAACTACCGAATTCGGAAAATTAGGAATTTTAGACAAAGCCAAACATATTGCTACACTGTTTGTAGAAGAATTAGGTGATTTTATAAATGCCAATGTTGATGAGTTTTTTTCTTTTACACGCTATGCAGAACAATTAGGAAGATCAGCTTCTAGTTTCGATACTATTGATGAGTTTTTGCAATATGAAACTACCTTAATAGAAGATGAAATGTTGTATTTGTTAGATGAAAAATTACAACAAGACACGTACGATTTAATTTGTTTTACAGTTCCTTTTCCTGGTAATTTATTTTCAGCCTTACGATGTGCTCAGTTTATAAAAAAACAATATCCTGGTATAAAAACAGCTATGGGTGGTGGTTATTGTAATACGGAGTTAAGACGTTTATCTGATCCTCGAATTTTCGAATTTGTAGATTTTATTACCTTAGATGATGGTGAAGGACCTTTATTAAAAATTACTGAATTTTTAAGCGGTAAAGTAAACGAAGATTCTTTAGAAAGAACTTTCATTTGTAAAAATAACAAGGTCGTTTATGCTGATAAAATACCAAACACCATATTTCATCATAAAAACTTGCCTGCTCCTAGTTATCTAGGACTTCCAACAAATAAATATTTATCTTTTTTAGATGTAATGAACCCGATGCACAGAATGTGGTCTGATGGTAAATGGAATAAACTAACCATTTCTCATGGATGCTATTGGAAACAGTGTTCTTTTTGTGATGTTACTTTAGATTATATAGGAAACTATCAAAATACAACAGCAGATGATTTAGTTAATAAAATTGAAAAAATAATATCAGAAACTGGTATTACGGGTTTTCATTTTGTTGATGAAGCTGCACCACCTAAAATGCTAAGAGCTTTAGCTAATAAGTTACTAGAAAGAAAGGTTTATATTACTTGGTGGACTAACATTCGATTCGAAAAAACATTTACGCCTGAACTTTGTTCTTTGTTATCAAAATCGGGTTGTATTGCTGTTACTGGTGGTTTAGAAGTTGCTTCAGATAGGTTATTAGTTAAAATGAAAAAAGGTGTAGATATTGGTCAAGTTGCTAGAGTTACGAAAGCTTTTTCTGATGAAAACATTATGGTACATGCCTATTTAATGTTTGGTTTTCCTACTGAAACAGCGCAAGAAACAATTGATTCTTTAGAAGTTGTTCGTCAGTTATTTCAAAACAATTGTATTCAATCTGCTTTTTGGCATATGTTTGCCTGTACTAGTCATAGCCCCGTTGGTAAAAACCCTGATGAATTTGAAATTAACATTACAGGGCCAGAATTTAAAGGTTTTGCTGAAAATGATTTGTATCACGAAGATCCCACAGGAGCTGAACATCATTTATATAGCGAAGGGTTAAATACCGCTTTAAACAATTACTTAAATTATAAAGGTTTTGAAATACCTTTACATAAATACTTCGATTTTAAAATACCAAAAACTACCCAACAAATTAATTTAATAGAACAGTTTTTAACCGTATAAATTATTGCTGAATTTTTATTTACCAAAAGTTCCACGAGCTTTTAATACTCCGTTTTTCTTTTCAGTGAAAAGGTTTTCTATACTTTCTCCTTTCAAACCTTTCCATGTCTTCTTTTTTGTCCTTTTTACTGGGTCGAATTGATATTTTTGATGATAGTAATTATATTTTTCTTTATTTAAAGATATATACAGAAGTACATTTTCATAATTTTCAAACCCAGGTCTACCATAATGATCATAAACTAGAAATTCAATTGTATCTGTTTTTAAATCATTAAATACATTTTGCACTACTTTGTATTTAGCTAAAAATCCATGATCCATAACATATGTTTTCCTAATTATAGTATCACCAGTTATTGAATCAATTACTTTTTTTTTATTGTTTTTGTTTGGGTCAAATTCTTTCACTGATATTTTTTCTCCTATAAATACCTTTAGGTTTATAGATTCATCAGTTAATTTAAACTCCGAAGCCTTTTTTATATCAATAGATTTACATCCAATAATAATAAAAAACCCTATAATAAAATACTTAAAACTCATCTTCAAATTGCTTTACAACAATAGCGAAGTTATCAAAAAAAGGTAAGAACAAGTTTTACACAAAATTAAGCTTAGAAAATTGCTTGTTTAATATTTGAGCATCATCAACTTTAAGCCATTTATCTAATAGTGTTGCATAAATTTCTCTAAAATCAATTTCGTGCTTTAAATCACCATTAGTATCTAAATTTTGTAAGTCTGGTAAATCATTATACACTCCTTGTTTTTTTAGGTTTTTACCTATTACAAAAACATTGTTTGCTGTACCATGATCGGTACCATTTGCTGCGTTTTGTTGTACTCTACGACCAAATTCAGAAAAAGTGATAATCAATGTATCTTCAAGAGTATTGTTTTTCTCTAAATCATTAACAAAAACCTCCATACTATCAGCATACAGTTCTAATAAGCGTGCTTGTTTATTCTTTTGATTTACATGAGTATCAAATCCGCTTAATGCAGCATAATACACTTGAGTTTCTAATCCCGAATTTATAAACTCTCCAATCGTTTTTAATTGTTTTCCAAATACATTTTTAGGGTACTTTGCTTTAGAGGTAGTTGTTTTTCTTTTCTCGTAAATATGTTTTGCAGATGATTTTGCATCAATCATTGTATTATATAAATAACCTAAGTTGTGTTCACTTAAATGAGCATCGTTGTAATGATTTAAAACATCATTAAAAAATGGTTGTTTTAACGACTCATAAAATAATTTAGGGTTCGTTACTGCTAATCCATTTTGAAGCTCTCCTTTTAGCATTAAAGACAAACTCTCGTCTACTTCTATTGCTTTATAAGGCTTCGATTTTGTTTGATCTAAAAAACGACCGACCCAACCACTTTGTAGATATTCATTACTATCACTTGCTGTTTGCCAAATATCTGTTGATCTAAAATGTGAGCGATTCGGATTTGGATATCCTACATTGTTAATAATGCTTACATAGCCTTTATCATACAATTTTTGTAGCGGAGCCAAACTTGCATGTAAACCAACCTCATCATTTAATTGTAATAACTTATTCTTCGGAATTGCAATTCCGTTTCTTTTTTGATAATAAATATCATTTCTAAAAGGAACAACCGTATTTAAACCATCATTACCACCTTTTAATTGAATAATTACAATTTTTTTATTGCTAAATAATTGCTGAGTATTTTGTTCAAAGGCTTTTACAAACTGCGGAACAAAAAATAATCCTCCAGATGCCAATGATGTTCTTTTTATAAAATTTCTTCTATCCATTTATTTTACTTTTTAACATAATTGATATTCTGGTAACGATAATAATTGCACACAAAAATCTCTTTTTGAAACAAACTCGCTATTCTCTAGTAATTCTAAAGTTCCTTTATTTATAGGACTCGTAATAACCTGATCAATTAATTCTTTATTAGTTCTTGTTGGATAATTATTTTCAAAAACATTCCAATCTGCTGCTACTTTTATAAATATTTTTCTTCTTAATTTTTTCTCACTAAAATCTTTTACATCTTCTTCTAATCCTCCTTTGTCGGAATAGGTAATTTCTGCATTATTTAACAATACAGATGCTAGTCGTAATCGAGTAACAATAGTATTACTATCAATCCATGTCCTCCCTCCTTTCCACCCAGCAACATTTGGTGGATTTAATAATACTTGCCCTAATAATTTTTGAATAAATAAACTTTGTTTATTTTTTTCTATTGAAAACGGAACTACAGTATTCATTCCTACTAGGAATTCGATTGGTGATTTTATTTTCACACCTATATTTTCTTCAGCATAAAACCAATCTGAACTCAATACAAAATACATTAATTCTTCAATATTATAGTTTGAATAAAACTTCGAAACCATTTCATTTACATGATTAGAATTAATTGTGTTATTCACAAAATAACGATATACTTTTTCACATATAAAACGAGCACATTGCTTTTGTTTTAAAATTATATCAATAATATCATCACCTTCAAAATATCCTGTCTGATCTAAAAAAGTTTTCTCTCCATTATCATGTTGTTTCTTTCTAAATTTAAACTCCCCATAAAAATTATGATTGTATCCTGTAAATGCTCTCGCACTTTCTTTAATATCTTTTTCTGTATAATTTCCTTGTCCAAGAGTAAACAGCTCCATCAATTCACGTGCAAAATTTTCATTCGGACTTTTCTTTCTATTTTGCTTATTATTTAAATACTTTAACATTGCTGGTTCTTTAGCAATAGCTTTTGTGAATGTTTTAAAACTTCCTAATGAATGTGATCGCAATAAGTTATTATATCGTTGAAAAAAACGAATATCTTTATCTTTACAAACAAAAACGTTTGCCCAAAAAAGGGTCATTTTTTCACGCAATAATTCCGAAGGGTTATACAGTCTTTCTAACCAAGCTTTGTTTAAAGCTAATATTTTTTCTTTACTTATTTTCGTTAGCTCTCTTCGTCTCTTTTTATTTTTAAAATCTTCTTTTGTTAGATTTAAAGCAAAAGAGATATCAATAGTAACAGGTGTCACTTTTTTTGACTCTTGAAAAAGAGAATCAATAATTTGTTTTTGAGACTTACCTATCAGTTTTTTAAGTTGAAAAGGAGTAATTCCAAAACCAATACGGTTATATAAATGTTGAATCTGTTTTGTATTCATACTAATTGGACTTAGAAAATATTAAAAGGTTTAAAAAAAGAACCCTCGCAATTGCGAGGGTTTATATTAAAAAAATAAATTACTATTTTCCTCCGTCTAATTCATCTTGCCATTTTAATAATTCTTCCCATTTACCTTCGTAAGCTAATTTAGCTTGTTTTGGCCATGTATTTGGTTTATGAATTCGATAACGATCTCCTCCGCTATTTAATACTTCTTGGCATTTTTCTATTGAAGCCTCACCTAAATCTTTCCATGTTTTAATATCAAAAGTGTGAAATAAGCCTTCAATTTTTGGCCCGATTCCTTCCACAATCTTCAAGTCATTCTCTTTAATTTTTTTACCAAATACCGCTTTTGCTAATGTAGCTTCAAAAGGAATTAGCATTGGTGATTCTGTAAAAGATGATGCTACATTTGTGATACTTGAAACATCAGCCGCCTTACTTGTAAAACTTGATTTTGCTAATAATAAATCAGACTCTAAGTTTAATTTACTCTTGTTACATGTATTTAAATCAGCTTCTAAAGCTAATTTTGTCTTATGACAAGCTCCTAAATCTGCTTCTAAGTTTAATTTATTCTTATTACATGTATTTAGGTCGGTCTCTAAAGCAGACCTTTTCTTACCACATTCTTCTAAAGATTCTTCTAAGCTCGTTACTTTGTTGCTCCATATATCTAACTCTTCTTTATTTTTCTCTCTTCCGAAAAGTCTTCCTAATAAATATCCTAATATTGCACAAATAACTCCAACTAATAATGGAATTAACCAACATGGTATATGCATTGCTAATAAATTCATAATTTTATTTTTTTGATTTAGTTATTGTTACTACAATTCTTCTGTTTTTTACTCTTCCTTCTTTGGTTGCATTATTAGCAATTGGTTGGTTTTGACCTTTTGAAGAAGTTTCTATATTCTCTTTTAAAATACCATTTTGTACCAAATAGTCTTTCACAAAATCTGCTCGTTTTTGACCAAGATTCATATTGTTTTCAGAATTACCAGTATTATCTGTATGTCCTATTACTTGAACAATCATTCCTAGTTTATCAATACAACTAGAAATACTTGTAAATTTTTCACGTTGTTCTTTTGATAAATTAATATGAGCTTTACCAGAATCAAAATAAAGTTTTAAAGGATTCTCTTTAATTGTTTCACAAATTTCTTTAAACTCTTTATCTTTTAAAGTAGCCTCATCTGTTCTTGTAAAAATATCGAACGATAAAGGCCCTAAGAAGTCCTTATTTTTATCAGAAACAATATCATCTTTTAATCCACCAAAGGTGTTAATTACTTTAGATGATATTCCTTTAGTTGTCATGTAGTTTTTTACAGAATTAGCTCTTGCTAAACCTAAATTTGGAAATGCTGAATTATTTGTTTCATTACTGGTATAATACCCTGTAATATTAAAACGTTTGTTTCCATTTGCATCTAAATACTCTTTAATATTTAAAATACCATTGTTTAAATTTTCTGAAACAGTATTATTAATAACAAAGTTAGATTCGTTAAAATTAAAGCTCTCATCAATTGAAAATTTAAAATCTCCATTAGCATCGTTAATGCTGAATGGAATAAAAGTTGGTTTTTTTACTTTAGGTTTTGCAACATTATCTTGGGATGCTTCTTTACTTGTTTTATTTACATCACAGCTTTGTTTTTCACAACAAACACTACAACATAAATACCAATACAAAAGGCTACCAACAACAATCGTTAACAAGATACCTAATAAATAAGTTGATTTTTTACTCATTTTATAGTTATTTAAGTTACTGATTGTGAATTTATTAAAAATTTATTAAATATTATAATTTAATACGTTAAGAACATTTTAAGAAAAATTCTTAAATATATGTTAACTCTTTAATTTTATTGAAACATTTTTTTTTTATAAGCGTCTCTTAAGTATAAACCTAATCTTTTAAAAAACATATACCATGAAAACAATTGTATTTACCATATTAGCGATCACATTATCTTTCGGAACGATTACTGCTTCAGAATTGAACAAATCAAATATTAAAACTTCTATTGAATACCCAAATATTAATACCTTTTGTAAGTTAATTGTTGCAGGTAATTATGACGCTGTAAAAATGTTGATTGAAAACGGGACAAATATTAATAAAAAATCTACAGGCTTAACTCCCTTAATGTTTGCTGCAAGGTATAATAAAGTAGAAATTGTTAAATTATTAATTAAAAAAGGTGCTAAATTAAAAGTAAAATCTACAAGAGGTTATACTGCTCTTAATTATGCAAAAATGTCTAAAGCAAATGAAGCTTATAAGCTTTTATTAAATGCTCTAGATAAATAATTTCAGAAAATATAGTTATTTGAATTAAAAAAGGCTTCACAAATTGTGAAGCCTTTTCAATATAATTAAATGTTAATTATCAACTTATAAATCGAATTTTATTCCTTGTGCTAAAGGCAATTCATCAGAATAATTTACCGTATTTGTTTGTCTTCTCATGTAAACTTTCCAAGCATCAGACCCAGACTCACGTCCACCACCTGTTTCTTTTTCACCTCCAAAAGCACCACCAATTTCAGCACCAGAAGTTCCGATGTTTACATTTGCAATACCACAATCAGAACCAGCGTATGATAAGAACTTTTCAGCTTCTTTCAGTTCATTGGTCATAATTGCAGAAGATAAACCTTGAGCAACACCATTTTGTTTCTCAATAGCATTTTCTACTTCTCCTGAATATTTCATTAAATATAAAATCGGAGCAAAAGTTTCATGTTGAACAATTTCAAAATGATTTTCAGCTTCAATAATAGCTGGTTTAACGTAACATCCACTTTCGTATCCTTTACCTGTTAAAACACCACCTTCAACTAATACGTTTCCTCCTTCAGCTTTTGCTTTTTCAATAGCAGCTAAATACGTGTTTACAGAATCGTGATCAATTAACGGCCCAATATGATTTGTTTCATCTAAAGGATTACCTATTGTTAATTGCCCATAAGCACCAACAATTGCATCTCTTACTTTATCATAAACAGATTCGTGAATAATTAATCTTCTTGTAGAGGTACAACGTTGTCCACAAGTTCCTACAGCTCCAAATACAGCTCCAGGAACAACCACTTTTAAATCAGCAGTTGGTGTAATAATAATTGCATTATTTCCTCCTAATTCTAATAAAGATTTTCCGAAACGTCCTGCAACAGTTGCACCAACAATTCTTCCCATTCTTGTAGAACCTGTAGCAGATACTAAAGGGACACGAGTATCAGTCGTCATCATTTCTCCTACTTTGTAATCTCCATTAATAATACTAGAAATTCCTTCTGGTAAATTATTTTGTTTTAAAACATCTGCTATGATATTCTGACAAGCAATAGAACATAAAGGTGCTTTTTCAGAACCTTTCCAAACACATACATCACCACAAATCCAAGCTAGAGCTGTATTCCAAGCCCAAACAGCAACAGGAAAGTTAAATGCAGATATAATACCAACAACACCAATTGGGTGCCATTGCTCTCTCATTACGTGTCCTGGACGCTCAGATGGAATTGTTTGACCATTTAATTGTCTTGATAATCCAACAGCAAAATCACAGATATCAATCATTTCTTGAACTTCTCCGTAACCTTCTTGTAAAGATTTACCCATTTCATAAGAAACTAACTTTCCTAATGGCTCTTTTAAATCTCTTAACTTATTACCAAACTGACGAACAATTTCTCCTCTTTGTGGAGCTGGCATATCTCTAAAACTTAAAAAAGCTTTAGTTGCCGTATCCATTACCTTATCATAATCTTCTCTTGTAGTTGCTTTTACTTTTCCTATTAACTTTCCATCAACAGGAGAGTAACTTTCGATAAGTTCTCCATTAGAAAAATTGTTAGAACCTGTAGAAGTTCCATCATTTATATCTTTTACTCCTAATTGAGCTAAAGCTTCTTTAATTCCAAAATCTGCCATTTTGTTGTTCCGTTTAAGTTGTTTAAATTCGAGGAACGAATTTACAAATAAATTTACATATATTTAAATTTAACAAAAACAATACTTATTGTTTAATTTCAAACACTTGTTATGAGGGGAATACTATTTATTACTTCTATTTTATTAATTTCTTTAGGATGCAAAACAGAAGAGATATCAATAAAAAAAGAAGGTACTAAGAAGGTAAACGATTTTGCTATTATAATTCATGGTGGTGCGGGAACTATTTTAAAGAAAAACATGTCTGATGAAAAAGAAACTGCATACAAGACCAAACTAAAAGAGGCTATAAAAACAGGTTATGTTATTCTTAAAGATGGAGGAACAAGTCAGGAAGCAGTAATGAGAACTATTCAAATTATGGAAGAGTCTCCACTATTTAACGCTGGTAAAGGAGCTGTTTTTACACATGAAGAAACGAACGAATTAGATGCTTCTTTTATGGATGGAAAAACTTTAAATGCTGGTGCTGTTGCAGGAGTGAAGAGCGTAAAAAGCCCAATAGAATTAGCAATAAAAATTATGACCGATTCAGATCATGTTATGCTTTCTGGAAAAGGTGCTGCAAGTTTTGCAGAAGAAAAAGGGTTAGAAATTGTTGATCCCAGTTACTTTTATACAGAAAAACGTTTTAAATCTCTTCAGAGAATAAAAGATAAAAATAAAACAGCATTAGATCACGACGATAAAAAGGCAGCTTTTTATGATACTGATATTAAAAATGCAAAATTCGGAACAGTGGGTTGTGTAGCTTTAGATAAAAACGGAAACATTTCTGCTGGAACTTCTACTGGTGGAATGACAAATAAACGTTGGGGCAGAATTGGTGATTCACCTGTTATTGGTTCTGGTACTTATGCAAACAATAAAACTTGTGGTGTTTCTTCTACTGGTTGGGGTGAGTATTTTATTAGGGGACAAGTAGCTTATGATATTTCTGCACAAATGGAATATCAACAAAAAACATTAAAAAACGCAACAAAAGATGTTATTCAAAACAAACTTACTGCGCTTGGTGGTACTGGTGGTGTTGTGGCTTTAGATAAAAACGGAAACATGTCTTTTGAGTTTAATACCGCAGGAATGTACAGAGCATCAATGAATGACAAAGGAGACTTGGTTGTAAAGATTTATAAAGAGTAAGTTTTTTACAAACCTATTAAAAAGATTCATTACTCATTTAAAACTTATAGTTAATACCTGTATAAATACCTACAAAATATGGTTTAAATCCATTTTGGTTTTTATTAAATGTATTTAATTGACTTTTAAACATTGGGTTTAAATTTAAAGACCACTTCTTATCAAATTGATAATTAAAATTAACCCCTACATTTCCACTAAAATTAATATTATTTAAATTATTTGCTTTTCCAATTTTAGTAAAGTTATTCGCTTTTAAATTTATTGAGTTTTTATTTAAAAAAAGTGAACTAAAACCTGCAACTAATTCTGTTTTAAAGTTTCTGTTTTCTAATACATTATATTTTATTTCTACCGGAATTTCTATGTAGCCATATACTTGAGATAAATTGGCATTTTGTCTTACTGTATTTAATGACAAATTCTCTAAAGAAGAATCTTCTAGAGAGTAAGTGTCTCCTGAATTAAGTGCAATAGTAGAACTACTAGAACTTGTTGTATTTATAGTAATTTGACTATTAGAAAACTGCATTTCTTGTAAATGAATACCAGATTGAATTGTCCATTTATTATCTAACTGATAACCAACTTGTATACCATAAGAATAAGAATTATTTCCTCTTGTAGAGTTTCCTAAATTTTTATTAATTGGAGAAGCATTAGAAAAAGAATTAGAATTTAAAACAGCTACAACTGGTGAAATTTTCCATAGTTTTTTATTGCTCTTTTTTTCTTCTTTCTTACTATTATTCATAACAACTAAAATATCTTTCTTAAGATATTTCTTTTTAGCTTTATTCTTATCAATTAAAACTGGATTTTCAGCTAAATCAGAAGGCTTTTTTGTTTTTATTAAAACATCCTTTTGAGCAATTTCAATTTTAGAATTAATAATTTCTATATTCTCTTTTGTATTATTATTTGTTACATATTTTTTTTCTCGGATACCTTTTACTATTTTATTTTTAGTTTTATTTGATCCATTCTGTTGGGGTTTATCTGCTATTAAAAATAAGGTTTCTTTTGTCTTTTCTTTTCGTACGTTTTTCTTTTCTTTAGAAACCTTTGTTGCTTTTGTTACTATTATTTCTGGTTGCTTTTTATTAAAAGGATCTTTAGTTTTTGTGGGGCTTAAATCTGGAATATTTATTTCTGGGTTTGCAATAATAATTGGTGTATTATTATTCTTATTTACAGAGTTATTAGGAAAAGAAAATAATAAAATTCCTAAAACTAAAACAGCAGATATTCCTCCAGAAAACCACCACATTGGTAATACTCTTCGTTTTCTTTTTTTTAAGTCAGACTCAATATTATTCCAAACTCTTTTTGGTGGAATTACCTCTAAATTTTTTAATTTTTCAGTAAATAATCTATCTATATCTCTATTTTCCATCAGTTATGCTTTTTGTTCTTTTTGTTGATGAATTTCTAATTTGTTTTTTAAAATTTTTCTACCTCTAGATAAATTAGATTTAGATGTGTTCTCTGAAATTTTTAAAAGATTTGAAATTTCTTTATGAGAATAATTATCTAATACATATAGATTAAAAATTAAACGATACCTGTCTGGTAATTGTTGAATAAAAGATAATAGAACATCAATACTAAATATTTCATTTTCTAAATAAACTTCTTCAATTTCGTCGTTTTCAGGTACTTCTTTTACAATTTCTAAAGGTGCTTTTTCTCTATATTTTTGAAGTGCTGTATTAATAGCAATACGTTTTAACCAACCTTCAAAAGAGCCTTTATTTTTATATTGTTTTATTTTACTAAAAATCGTTAAAAAACTATCTTGTAAAGTATCTTCCGCGTCTTGATAATTTCTAGAATACTTAAGACAAAGCGGAAAAAGTTTATCAGCAAATAGCTGATAAACTTCAGATTGTGCTGCCAACTTTTGCTGGCAGCATCCTTTTATGAGTTTTTCTAATTTGATAGTATTAATTTACTGGAATTACAATTTCTTCAAAAATATTTTTCCCATCAGTATCTTTTCCTTTATAAAATTTAAAAAGATAATCTTCTTTCTGTAATGCATTAACAATTAATTTGTATTCTTTTTGGGTTATAACTTCTGAACAAGCATTATCTAAATTTACAATTGCTCTAACCGCAACAGTTCTTGTTGTGTCTTTATAATCGTATAAAACGTCATTAAAACGATAACAACTATTAGGTAATGTATATTTTATAAAAATAGTGTCTTTTACACCGTATGTAAAATTATTAGGCGCTGATACTTCATCTATTTTAATAAATTCATACTTGTAATTTGGTAAATCATCATTATTTAAACATGATGATAATAAAATTATACTAATTAATAATACTGTTATTTTTTTCATAATTTTAATATTTAAGAGTTGGATAATTATTTTCACATACTACTGAAATTGGTTTTTTAATAATGCTACAATCTGAAACAATACCAAATTCTTTGTTAAACTCATTTTCTGCTTTTGTATAAGCTGTTATTTTTTTTAAAAATAATACAGTATCTATGTTTTTTGAATAAGTTATGTAACCTTTAAAACCACCACATGCTTTTGCGCCATATCCAGCAAAACTCCAATCAAGTGAATTCGAACAAGTTTCTTTATTAGACATCTCTTCAATTTCATTAAAAAGATTCATTAGTTTTTTATGTGCAATTTCTTGCGTTGTTAATTCTCTCTTAATAACTAAAGTTGTTTCTGTTATAGAAATAACCCTCCATTTATAACTATTATTCCCTTTAGTAATAGTAATAAAGTTATTTTCTAATTGATAACTCCCTTCTATATTAAAATATGATAATGGAGGTGTGCCACACCAACCAGAAGTTTTTTCTTTATAATCTCCATTTGTTTTAAATGAAACCCCGTAATCGTTCTCAGGTAAAGAGCTGCTTCTAGAAAATGATGTTTTACCATCTTTATAACTTACATCAGTCCAGCTACCAATTAATAAGTTATCTGGATTTTCAATGATTTCATTGTTTTTTTCGCAAGAAACTAATGCTATTATAAAAATTAAAATGATTATTTTTCTCATAGTTCAGTTATTTATTTTAGGTTTTCAATAATTTAACTTTAAATCAAACTCAAAAATTTGAGTTCTTTTATTACAAGATGTAAAAAGATATAAAAGGTTGCGTCTATTAATCTTATTTTTGTAAAATATATGGAAGACACTATTTTTAATATTCAAAATACAGAAGAATTTACCCAAGCAGCTTTACATGTTTTTAAACATCAGTTTACAAACAATAAAGTGTACCGTTCTTTTTGTGATTTGTTATATATTCATCCATCAGATGTAAAAACAATTGAGCAAATTCCTTTTTTACCAATTCAGTTTTTTAAAACAAAAGAGATACTTTCATCTACTGATAAAATTAAAGAAACGTTTTCTAGTTCTGGGACTACCGGAAGTACAACCAGTAAACATCATGTTACCGATTTATCGTGGTATGAGACTAGTTATTTAAAAGGTTTTGATTATTTCTACGGAAACATACAAGAATATGTAGTTTTAGCTTTGTTACCAAATTATTTAGACCGTAAAGGATCTTCATTGGTATATATGGTTGATGATTTAATTAAAAAATCTAAACAATCTGAAAGTGGTTTTTACCTCAATAATTTAGATGAATTAGCCAAAAAACTCATCGAATTAGATAAAAAAGGTCAAAAAATATTACTTATTGGCGTTTCTTTTGCTTTATTAGATTTAATTGAACAGCAAAAATTTAACCTTAAAAACACCATTATTATGGAAACAGGTGGAATGAAAGGGAGAAGAAAAGAGCTTATAAGAAACGAATTACATCAAATTTTAGGAGAAGGATTTGGTGTTCAAAAAATTCACTCAGAATATGGAATGACCGAATTGCTAAGTCAAGGTTATTCTAAAGGAAACGGCGTTTTTAATTGTCCGCCTTGGATGAAAATTTTAACCCGAGATACTGAAGATGCACTAACAATTTTACCAAAAGAAAAATCAGGTGGAATTAATGTTATCGACTTAGCTAATTATAATTCTTGTAGTTTTATTGCAACCCAAGATTTAGGAAAAGTATACACAAATAATAGCTTTGAAGTTATTGGTCGCTTTGATAATTCTGATATTCGTGGATGTAATTTAATGGTTTTATAAAAAACAAACCAAACAGTCTGTTTTATTTTTTTTCTTATCTTTAAAGAAATTACAAAACGAAATGGCTAAACAGGGTAAAGAAAAAATTATTACAACTGCTTTTACTTTATTTTTAAATAAAGGGTATCAAAAAACCAGTTTAAATGATATTATCTTAGCTACCAACTCATCAAAAGGTGCTATTTACCACCATTTTAAAAATAAACATGCTATTTATTTAGCTGCTTTAGATGAGTACTTTTTTAAACTTTACGACAATATTCTTATTGATGATTCAACATTATCATTGCAAAAAAGAATAAAAAATAGGTATACATTTTTTGTTGATTTAATTGATTTTGTTGAAAAATCTGGAGGAGATCTTTTATTCCCTATTCGACGTTATTTTTTATTTCAATTAGAAAGTGAAAGTGATGATATTATTAGAACAAAGATTCTTGAAACGCTACATGAATACCATATAGAAATAGAAAATATTATTCATACTTCTATAAAAAGCAAAGAAATTAAAATATCGCTTTCTGCATCTGTAATTGCACAACAATTAATTAGTATGATTGAGGGTATTGCTATTCATCACTCTACTTTAGAAAAAAATAGTAAACTTTTTTTACTTCAAAAATACGATGAAATTATTCTCCCGTATATAAGCTTATTAACAAACCAAAATCATACGAATTTATAATATGAAAAACTGGGCAGAAAATGTACAATGGAATCCTTCAGAAATTGCGTATCCATCTACAGAAATAGAAATTCAACAACTGATTTTAAAAGCTGTGAATTCTAATAAGAAAATACGAACAATCGGTACTGGTCATTCTTTTACTCCATTAAGCCAAACAAGTCATATTTTAGTTAGTTTAGATAAGTATCAAGGACTATTATCAACAAATAAAGAGAAATGTCAAGCAACAGTTAAAGGAGGTACAAAATTAAAATTATTGGGAGAATTGCTATTCATTGAAGGCTTAGCTATGGAGAATTTAGGAGATATTGATTCTCAATCTATCGCTGGAGCCATTAGTACAGGTACACATGGTACAGGTACTAGCTTTGGTTCGATAAGTACACAAGTTATTGAATTAAAATTTATTAATGGTAAAGGTGAAATTGTAAAATGTTCAACTACTAAAAATGAACAACTATTTAAAGCTGCTAGCCTTTCTTTAGGATGTTTAGGTATTATTACTGAAATAACCATACAATGTGTGCCTTCATATAAGTTAACTTTACAAAATGGCAGAGAAAACATACATGATGTATTAGCTACTTTAGATCAACGTAATAAAGAAAACAGAAATTTTGAATTTTTTTGGATACCTTATACAGACACAGCCTGGACAAAAACAACAAATATTATAGAGAATACAGCACCAGATAAAGATAATTTTTTTAATTATTGGACTGAATTCTTCTTAGAAAACCACATATTTAAACTCGCCTGTGAATTTGCCCGATATTTTCCTTCACAAAATGAAACCGTTGCTAAAATAACAGCTGCAAACATTAGTACAATTAAAAAAGTATACTATAGTCATAAAATATTTGCGACACCTCGCATTGTAAAATTTCGTGAAATGGAATACAACGTACCATCTGAAACATATAAAGATGTATTTAAAGATGTTAAGAATTTAGTAAACAAAAAAAAGTTTGATATTCATTTTCCTATTGAAAATAGATGGGTAAAAGGGGATGATCTTTTATTAAGTCCTGCATATAAAAGAGATTCAACCTACATTGCCTGCCATGTATATAATAAAAAAGAATACAAGTCTTATTTTACTGCCTTAGAAGAAATTTTTAGAGCCTATGATGGAAGACCACATTGGGGGAAAATGAATACTCTTAAAACGAATGATATATCTACAATGTATCCTGAGTTTACTACATTTATAAAATTAAGAAAAGAAAATGACCCTAATGGAGTTTTTATCAACCCATATCTTAAAAAGTTATTTAATATTTAAAAGATTGGTAATGAAAAAAATAACAGATGAAACATATTTTAAAGCACTCAACTTAAGTTTAAAAAACTATAAGAGAGCCATACCATGCTTATTAATAGATTTAAATCGATTAGATACTAATATTAATACTTTAAAAGCAACACTGCCTACTGCTATTAATTTTAGATTAGTTGTAAAATCACTGCCTTCATATAACTTGATAGATTATATTTTAAAAAAGACAAATACACATAAATTAATGGTGTTTCATCAGCCTTTTTTAACAGATTTAACATCAAAACTAAATGAAAAACATGATGTTTTAATAGGAAAGCCCATGCCAATTAAAACTGCTGAATATTACTATAATAATTTACCAAAAAATAGCACCGGTTTTAATCCTTATCAACAAATACAATGGTTAGTAGATTCTGAACAACGGATACAAGAATATGTTGATTTAGCCAAAAAACTAAATCAAAAATTGCATTTAAATATTGAAATTGACGTTGGTTTACACCGTGGAGGATTTATGACTCTTAACGCACTAAGAAACGCGTTATCAATTATGACATTAGATAGTCAATACATTGAATTTAGTGGATTAATGGGCTATGATCCACATGTGGTAAAATTACCTTATATTATTCGTTCAAAAGAGAAAGCTTTACAATTGGCAAATACTTTTTATCAAGAATGTAAAGATCTTATTAAAAAAGAATTTTCTTCATTGTGGTCAAGTACATTAACTTTTAACGGAGCAGGAAGTCCTACATTAAACTTACATACATCCAATAATTCTCCTTTAAATGATATTTCTGTTGGATCATGTTTAGTAAAACCAACTTCTTTTAATATCCCTTCATTAAAAAAATATCAACCAGCATGTTATATAGCAACACCTGTTTTAAAAAAGTTTAAAGGAACAACACTTCCTGCTTTAGAAAAATTTAAAAACTTATTAAGTCTTATAAACTCTAAAAATAAAATTTCTTTTTTTATTTATGGAGGGTATTGGAAAGCTGATTATTGCTACCCCTTTAACATAAAAGAGAATGGTTTATTTGGCGCATCAACCAATCAAACAATGATTAATACTACTAAAAAAAGCATATTAGAAATAGATGATTTTGTATTTTTACAACCTCAACAAAGTGAATTTGTTTTTCTTCAATTCGGTGAATTATTACCTATTAGAAAAAATAGTATTCAACAGCCTTGGCAATTATTAAAAAACAACTAATTGTAATTATTTTATATTTTCATCGACTATCTTTAAAATTAAAAACAATGAAACAAATACTAACCTATATTTTATTACTATTTTCTACTATTCTCCTTGCTCAAAAAACAGATTATAATACCAAAAATGGATACGTTGCCGAAGGTTTTGATGTTGTTTCATATTTTGTAGATAAAAAACCTTTAGAAGGAAAAAAGAAATTACAAATTATACATGATGGTGCAAAATTTAAATTTTCTTCTGAAAAAAACTTACAACTATTTAAAGCAAACCCAGTAAAATATATTCCTCAATATGGTGGATATTGTGCCTATGCAATTGCCGCTAAAAAAACTAAAATGTATATAGATGCTGAAGCTTATGAAATAAGAGATGGTAAACTATATTTATTTTATAACTCTTGGTTTTCAAGTGCTTTAGAAGTTTGGAAAGAAGGAGATACTAAAAAATTACAAACTCAAGGAGATAATAATTGGGAAGTATTAAAACATAAAAAACAGTAATTTATGAAAAAACTTTTAATATTATTATTGTTGTTTTCAATAAACATTTTTTCTCAAGAATATAATGTTAAAAAAGGAGCAATAGCTAACGGTTACGATGTAGTTGCATATTTTTCTAACAAAGCTGTAAAAGGGAATAAGAAAATTAAAGCAACCTATGATGGAGTCTCTTTTCTATTCTTTTCACAAGAGAATTTAGGTTTATTTAAAAAAGATCCTAAAAAATACATTCCTAAATATGGTGGGTTTTGTGCATACGCTATTGGTAAAACTAGTGAAAGAGTATCTATTAACCCAAAAACTTTTCAAATAAATAATGGTGAATTATACTTGTTTTACAATTCTTGGGGAAACAATACATTACAACTTTGGCAGCAAGAAGGTGCTAAAGAGCTACAAAATAAAGCTAACAAAAATTGGAAAGAAATAAATCAATAATTGGTTTTATTTCTTTCGGAGGTAATTAAAAAAAAGAGCTGAATAACTTCAGCTCTTTTTTTATGCTTTATTTACTTATTTTTGTTAGATAAAAAAGTAAACTATGAACAACTTTTCATTTTTCAATAGAAAAAACATTCAAAAAGAATTACAACAAACAGAATTTGATATTCTAATTATTGGAGGTGGAATTACCGGAGCAGGTATTGCATTAGATGCAGCTTCTAGAGGAATGAAAGTTGCTTTAATTGAAAAGAATGATTTTGCCTCTGGTACTTCAAGTAAATCAACAAAATTAATTCATGGTGGTTTACGTTATTTAAAGCAATTTGATTTTTGGTTGGTTAAAGAGGTAGGTACCGAACGTGCTATTGTTCATAAAATAGCTCCGCATTTAGTAATTCCTGAAAAAATGATTTTACCATTAATTGATGGCGGAACTTATGGCTCTTGGTTAACTTCTATTGGATTAAAAATATACGATGTTTTAGCTTCTGTTGAAGGTGATGATAAACGTAAAATGCTAGATAAAGAGGAAGCACTTGAAAAAGAACCTCTTTTACCAGAAAACATTTTAAGAGGTGCTGGTTATTATGCTGAATATCGTACCGATGATGCTCGTTTAACTATTGAAGTATTAAAAACAGCAAGTCAATACAATGCACAAATACTTAATTATACAAAAGCTAACGAGTTTATTTATAAAAATAAGCGAGTCGTAGGAGCAAAAGTTACTGATAGCTTTACTAATGAAAACTATAATATTAAAGCAAAATATGTAGTAAACGCTGCAGGGCCTTGGGTAGATGAATTGCGCCAAATAAATAATTCAAAAATTGGTAAAAGACTTCATTTAACCAAAGGTGTACATTTAGTAGTACCTCATGAAAAATTACCTGTAAAACAATCTGTATATTTTGATGTTCCTGATGGACGTATGATGTTTGCTATTCCTCGTGGAAAAGTAACTTATTTTGGTACCACCGATACTAATTTTCAGAAAGATAAAAATACCGTAGAAACTAGTATTGTAGATGTTGCTTACTTGGTTGAAGCAGTTAATAATATGTTTCCAGATATTAATTTAACAATAGCTGATATTCAATCTTCTTGGGCTGGTTTACGTCCGTTAATTCATGAAGAAGGAAAATCTGCTTCAGAGTTATCACGTAAAGATGAAATTTTTGTTTCTGACAGTAAATTAATTTCTATTGCTGGTGGTAAATTAACTGGCTATCGTAAAATGGCTGAACGTATTGTTGACTTGGTTGCTAAGAAGATGATTCGTCGATTTGAAGTTGAATTTGACCCTATACAAACTGAAGATATTATATTGGCTGGTGGCCCGTTTCAAAATTATAAATCTGTAGACTTATATATAAATCAAGTTTATAAAAACTTAAAGAATCAAGGGTTCACAAAAACAGATGCTGCTTATTTAGTACATAACTACGGAAAACAAACTGATATTGTATTAGACAAATTTGATGAGATTAAAGAAAAAAACATAGAATTACGTTTATTAAAAGCTGAAATTTGGTTTACTATTCAATATGAAATGACATGCACACCAACAGATTTTTTTATGAGGCGTACAGGTCGTTTATTTTTTGATAAACCAAGTGTAGACACTTATAAAAATGAAGTTTTAAAAGAATTTATAAACTACTTTGATTGGAGCAAAGAAATTGCTCAAAAACATGAAGAAGAATTAAATGTTAAAATGAATTTAGCAACTACTTTTATGTAGCTGTTTTTGGCATAGTAATTGAATATGAAAAAAGAATTATATCTTTGATCTTAAGTTAAAAATCCCCTTAACCAATAATATTGGTTTTAAAAAGTACTGAAATGAAACAAAAAATTATCATTGTATTCCTTATATTATCTAGCTTTATAGCTAAAAGTCAAACAAGTAACATTCTAACTTCGTCAGATTTTGATGCTATTAAAATAAACACTACTTCGTTAAAAGACCTTAAAAAAACGAAGGGAAAACAACCTGCTGTTGAAGCTTTATTAGGTGCTGTTACTTCATATACTGTTGATGAAAATGAGAGCTATTATTATTTTACTTTTAAAGGTCTTAAAATAGATTTTTCTACGCTAGGTAAAAGCAAACCATATGTAGAATCTTTTGAAGTAAATACTAATGAATCTACTTTTTCTATAAAAAATACTACTGTTACTATTGGTGATGATATTAGTAAATTAGGAACTGTTGTTTTTAGTGTTGGAAGAAATGGTTCTAAAAGTATTTTATTTACCGTTTGTGAAGATTGTGATAGCTTTGTAAATATTGAATTTGATCAAACAACAAACATTATTACTAAGATTAGCTATATGGATATGTCTTAAAAACAAACCTTAGTAAAATAAAAAACCCAATAAGATTATAATCTTATTGGGTTTTTTTAGTGCAAAATTTAATAAAATTCTTATTTAAAGAAACAAGTACATTCTTTTTAACCTTTGATGTTTTATACTTTATTTAAAATTTTGGAGCAAGTAAGATGTTTTAATTGATAAAATGATTCCTATAAAAAGGAATCGCTAATTTTATAAAAAAAGTAAAATAGTGTGTATACATATCTTACTGAACTAAACATTATAAAAGTAAAAACTTAGCCGTTTGCTAGATGTTATCGCTATATATGATAAGAATATTGTTAGAACTACTATAATGGAAATTCTAAGCGTTCTAATACATTAAAAATAAGATAATATCCCTAAAAAAATTAACCAAAAACTCCGTATAAAATTGTTGTAAAAGACTTTTCCTTTTATTGGCTGTATAGTTTATTTCCAATTTAACAGGTTATAATAATATCTCTATAAAAAGCTTAAGAATATTTAAAAAAGACATTTCTCATAATTCCTTTTTTATAAACATTATAATAAAAAATCCAGTAAAGATAGCTTCACTGGATTAATTTAATTGCTAATATTAAATAGCTCTATTTTAAAGTTTTATAAACTGAGTTACCTGTTCTCCTTTGTTTGTGATAATTTTCATAAAATAATTATTTGGATACAAATAACTTACATCCATAGTTCTAGTAGTTCCTAAATAATAACCTACTAAATTTCCACCAATATCATATATTGTAATGTAACTAATTTGAATACTTTCATCTAACACTGTTAGATTTAATATTCCCGTTGTTGGGTTAGGTGATAAAGTGAAATAGTCAGAGAATTTAGGTTCTTCTATTACTTCTTTTTTTACCGTTACAATTTCATCTTCTGTAATTACCGGGGCATTAAAATCAAAATAAATAGCAGCACTATTTACAATTTTATCACCTTCTACTAAAGTAGTTTTACTTTTTATTTTAAATACTACATAACCATCATTATTTGCATCATCAAAAGGAAGATTTATATTATTAAATGTAAATTCTACTTCATTACCATTAGTGATTGTTGTTGAATATGAATGGCTAGACTTTAATGGTATTAAAGATTCAATATCTAATTTAATTGTATCAATAACATCTTTAACACGAATGTTTACTGCCTCTGCGGTTCCTTTGTTTTCAAAACGGATTAAATAGTGTAAATAACTACCTACATTATCAGGTTTTAAAATATTTCCTTCTAAACACGTTTTATCATTAGGGTCATAAGATCCTACTAGTGTTTGTGCTAACTCCATTACATTATTATCAGGTGTTTCATCTGTTGCTCCTGTTGCAGTTGCCGTGTAATTTAAAATATCTCCATTATTTAATGCTGGTGAATCTGTAGGCGTATTTAGTATAAAAGTCATAGGAATTTCTACCGTTTGTAATGGTAATAAATTAGTAAAGTTCCAAGTCAATTTACCATCTGTGTTACTATTTGCAGTAGGTGTTGAACTGACATAGTTTAATACATCTTTTTGATAATCTACAGTAATATTACCAGACTGTGTAATGTTACCTATATTTTTATATACGAGTACATAAGTAGCATTAAAACCAGGTCTCGCTCTACTTACTGGTACGATACTTATTTCTAAGTCATTAAAATTACCTAAAGGTTGTATACAATAATCTGTAATTACCGTATTCAACTGCGCTGGAAGATTTATTGGAGATGGAATAATTGGTGTTGAAAAGGTATAATAATTAGGGTTTTGTAAAGCAGGTCCTATAAAATATGTATCATCAGCTAAAAGTAAGTTATATTCCCCTTGTTCATTTGGGTATACAAAAATAGGTGGTGCACCTGTTAGCGAAATTGCAGAGAGTTTTAATCCTCCTGTAAAAGGAAGGTCTTGACTATCACATCCATCTTTGTTTTCATCATAAGTTACAGTACCTTGAATAAGACTACCACAATCAGTCGAAAGAGTAACGTCTGTTTGATTAGCTTTTACTAATAACTCATTAATAGAGCTTAAATATATTTGATCAACGCAAATAAATTCTAATTGAGAGCAATATGATAAATTCACTTTTAAAATTTCCTCACCTGAAACTGTTTTATATTCTAAAGGTTGTCCTGTCATAAAAACAGTTTTTAAATTAGAGCAACCTCGAAATTCTAAATTAGTTAACGAACAAGACCTTACATCCAGTGTAGTAATCTTACTAGAATTTATGGAAAGATCAGTTAAATTAATATTATTAGATAAATCTACCTTAGTTAGAGCAATGCTACCAGATAGTTTTAAATTTGTTAAATTAATATTTTTAGATAAATCAAAATCTGTTAAAAGATTATTTACCAGTGATAAGTTTATTAAATTAATATTTTTAGATATATTGAGTTCAGTAAAATTATTACTTCCCAACTTCAAATCTGTTAAATTAATATTATTGGATAAATCAAGATCTGTTAAAGCATTAACATTCAGTTCTAATTTTATTAAATTAATATTATTGGATATATCAAGATTTTTCAAGTTATTAAATCTCAACTGCAGATTCGTTAAATTAATATTATTTGATAAATCAATACCTGTTAAAGCATTATAATTCAAGTGTAAAAGTCCTAAATTAGGGCTCTCAGGTAAATTTATTTGAGTTAAATTATTGTTATCCAAGAATAAAGACCCTATTTTAATATTTTTAGATAAATTAATATTTGTTAGACTATTAGAATTCAAGTACAAATATGTTAAATTAACATTATTTAATAAATTAAGTTCAGTTAGAGTATTAACACCTACATGTAAATATGTTAAATCAATATTATTTGATACATCAAGCTCTGTTAGATTATTAGAATTAAGTTTTAAATATGTTAAATTAGAATTATTAGAAACATCTACTGATGTTAATTGATTGTAATCCGCATTTAATACTTGTAAATTCACAAACTTTTCTATTTCTATCAAATTGCTTATGTTTTGACGGGACAACTTTAAATATGTTACAACTTCTGCCTCTTCAATACTTATTTCACCATTCTCATCAGTATCAATTACAGGGTTATGAGTTAAAAGTGCATTTTTGAAATTGGAATCTATAAAGTTGATATTTTGTGCATTTCCAATAGTAAAGTAACCTATTAGTAAGGTTACTAATAATAGTTTTTTCATATATTTTTTATTTTTTAGTTAATGCCATTAATGTTATTTTGATTACATTTTAACATTGTTGACTCAACAAAATTATATGATAATATTCAGTAGTACAATACCCAATACCCCTAAACAGAAATAGGGTTAACCCTATTTCTGTTAACTTTTTTTTAACTTTTTAAATTTTTAAATTATAAATTGTTGCGTTTATTACTTGAGCCCAACTTTATTAAAAGAAGAATAAAATTTATAAAAAAGATACTGCCTTTATAATATCTTTTTTTATTTAAAATTTTAACCCTATAAAAACATAAAAAAGCCAATTAAGGCTTTTAAAATAATATTTCTAGAATATTCTTTGTCGTATAAAAATGGCAGGATATATAAATTAGTTCTAATACATACTAGTCTATCAAATATATTTTATTTAAATCATTATTCCATATTTTCCTGTTCTTCTAAATCCTTTGTTAAATCTAATTTTCTTAACGTAGGATTTATAATTCCTGTCGTTACTACTGTTATTAAGGTCATCGTTCCTCCAAAAACAACAGCTACTACTGGCCCCATTAATTTAGCTGCTAAACCACTTTCAAAAGCTCCTAATTCGTTAGAAGAACCTACAAACATAGAATTTACTGACCCTACTCTACCACGCATATGATCAGGAGTTTCTAATTGTAAAATTGTTTGACGAATAACCATCGAAATTCCATCAGCTGCACCACTTATAAATAAAGCTAAGATACTTACCCAAAAGATTGAAGAAAGGCCAAAACCAATAATACTTAATCCAAACACAAAGACAGAAACTAACATTTTTATTCCTGTTTTTTTATTAATAGGAATATATGTTGTTATAAACATTGTAACTATACTTCCCATAGAAATTGATGCATTTAAAATTCCAAAGCCTTCTGAACCTACTTTTAAAACATCTTGTGCAAATACTGATAAAATTGCAACTGTACCTCCAAATAAAACAGCAATCATATCTAAAGTTAAAACACCTAAAATAACCTTGTTTTTAAAAACAAATTCAAGACCTGCTTTTAAACTCTGTATCATTGGTTCCCCAAGTTTTTTATTTAGAATAGGTTTTTTACTTATTAAAAAAGTGAAAGCTAAAGAAAGCATAACTAAAACAAAAACTAAACAAAGAGTCACATCAACTCCAATCAAACTTATTAAAAAACCTCCTGAAAGAGCCCCAGATACAGATGCTGTTTTCCACGTACTTGTACTCCATGTTGCTGCATTCTGATAAATATTTTTAGGTACTAATAAAGCTACTAAAGAAAATATTGTTGGTCCAAAAAAAGAGCGTAAAAATCCACCAAAAAATACTAATGCATAAATTGCATATAATATTGAATTTGTGGACCAATTTACGAGTACATTTTCTGTTGTTAATAAAAAAAGTCCTAAGCTAATTAATGAAAAAGCAGCTGTACAAATAGCTAATAAATTCCTTTTTTCTTTCTGGTCTACAATATGACCAGCAAATAATGCCATAGTAAAAGCTGGAATAATTTCCATCAAACCTATAATACCAATTGATAAAGGATCTTTTGTAATTGAATATACTTGCCATTCAATTACAATAAATTGCATAGACCATCCAAAAACCAATAAAAATCGCACTAAAAGGAATATATTAAACTCTTTAATTCTTAATGAAGCATACGGATCTTTCTTTTCCATTTTTCTGCTAATTCAGTTTTAAATCCATTAAAATGGCAAAGGTTTCGTTTACATCTTCTTCTTTAACGACAATTGTCATTTCATGTGTGGTAGATATTACTTCTTGTACAGCAATATTTGCCCAAGCAAACTGCTTTAAAATAAAATAATATACACCTGATTGTTCTAAGTTATCTTTAGGAAGCTTAATTGTTATTGATGCTAAGTCATTTACATTATTTATTAATGTTTCTTTCTTAAAAATTTCTTCAACAAATGGCTGTAAGTTTTTACTAGTAACAATGTTTGTTTCAAAAATCCCTTGAGAAACTGTTAAAAAATAATCATTACTATCTGCCGATTTACTTAAAATTTTGGCAATCTCTTTTAATAAAGAAGAGGTATTTTTAAAAGTAAAATCACATAAATCTGAACGTACAATTACATCTCCTAAATCAAGCGCTAATTTTTTAATATTCTTACGTATTCTTAACTCATTTGCAGGAGATAATCTGTTAATTGCCATCATAACTGCACCTACTTTTACTTCTTTTTTAAGTAATTTAGATACTTCTGGTAATACAATTCTTGCTAAAGATGATACGTTTATTAATTTTTCATTTAAAGCTTCTTCAATGAAAGGTGTTTTTCTAATGGTGATTTCAACAGCTTCTTGAATTGTTTTCATTTTGTTTGATTTTAAACAAATTTAATAAAAATATAACTAACAGTAAAATTATTCTACTTTTATAAATAAGTATATATTTCACAAAAACTATTGTTAATCAAAAAATTAAATTAAATTTGCTACTATTGTATTACAAATACAAAACCTACACAACACAATTTTTAGAAGCAATTGGTGAGCGGACTTCTTTTTATTAAGAAGGGTTATTTGTACAAATGCAGACAACTAATCTAATCTATTTGTTAACTTTAAAAACTCATCTTTTGCTTCTTTTTTGCCGTATAATACGTTGTATACAGCTTCAATAATAGGAGTTTTCGCTCCGTTTTTTTGATTAATTTCATAAGCACTCTTAGTCGCATAATATCCTTCGGCAACCATACTCATTTCCATTTGCGCAGATTTTACAGTATATCCTTTACCTATCATGTTTCCAAACATTCTATTTCTACTAAAAGTTGAATATCCGGTTACTAATAAATCTCCTAAATAAGCTGAATTATTAATATTACGCTTCATTTTATGCACCTTTTTAATAAAACGTTTCATTTCACGAATACCATTACTCATTAATACTGCTTGAAAATTATCTCCATATCCTAAACCATGAGCTATACCTGCAGCGATCGCATAAATATTTTTTAACATAGCTGCATATTCAGTACCAATAATATCATCAGAAATTTTGGTTTTAATATAGCGCCCCGCAATATATTCGCTTAATATTTTTGCTTTTTCTTCATCCTGGCAAGCTAATGTTAAATATGATAAGCGTTCCATTGCTACTTCCTCAGCATGACATGGACCTGTAATTACACCAATATTTTCATACGGAATGTTAAATTTTTCATGAAAATGCTCTCCAACGATTAGCCCTGTTTCAGGTACAATTCCTTTAATCGCTGAAAAAATAATTTTATCTTTTAACGAGGCTGTTAATTTTTTTAATTCGGTATTTACAAAAGCAGAAGGAATTGCAAAAATAAGTACATCATAATTTTTAACAATATAATTCATATCGTCAGACAGATTTAATTGATCTGGGTGTAATTCTGCTGAACTTAAATAACTAGGGTTATGCTTATTACGTTTTATATGTTCTATAGCATATACACTTCGCATATACCAACCAATGTTTTCAAGATTTTCAGATAACATCTTTACAATGGCTGTAGCCCAACTTCCTCCTCCTAAAACAGCTATTTTAATTTGCTTGCTCATATTGTTGTTTATTTAATATGCTAAATTAATAAATCTATATCCTTCTTCTAAAAGTTAAGCGTATTATATTTGAATTTTGAAAAACTGAATAATATGAACGTACAAATAATAAACAAATCAAAACATCAAACTCCTGCATATGAAACACAAGGTTCTGCAGGAATGGATTTACGTGCTAATATTGAAGAAGCAATTACTTTAAAACCTTTAGAAAGAGCTATTATAAAAACTGGTTTATTCATAGCCTTACCTATTGGTTTTGAAGCACAAGTAAGACCAAGAAGTGGGTTGGCTGCTAAAAAAGGAGTTACCGTATTAAATGCTCCTGGTACTGTAGATGCTGATTATCGTGGTGAAATTGGTGTTATTTTGGTGAATTTATCAAATGAAAATTTTGTAGTTAATGATGGTGAACGTATTGCACAATTAGTAATTGCAAAACACGAACGTGTAAACTGGCAAGAAGTAACTATTCTTGATGAGACTGAACGTGGTGCAGGTGGTTTTGGTAGTACTGGGGTTTAAATTAATTTTTTATAAAGTTGACTCATTTTTCTGACTTTATCATGTAATAATTCAAAGTCTAAAAAACAATGTGAATGATATTTAAAACCTAATTTTTTATAAAATTCGAAAGCTTGTGGTTGCTCATCCATTGCATCTAACCAAATAAGTTCATATTGTTTTTTTAGGGCTTCTTTTTCTAGCCAACTTATTAATTCTTTACCTATTCCGTTTCCTTGTGTTTTTGAATGCAAGTAAACTCTATGTAGTTTTACACACTTTTTATCACTAAAACCACTTAATTTTTTATCCCAAAGAATTCTAAAATTACCTATTATTTCATTTTTAAACACTACAAAATAATATTTTGCATTTTCTTCTAAAAGCTCTTTAATTATATTTTCTTTTGAATATTGAGTGTTTACATACCAATTTCCAGCATCTTTCCAAAAATGACTGTAAGCAGCCGGATAAACGTCTTCCATTATTTTAAAAAGAACTTTCGAATCAGTACTAAGAATTTCTTTTAATTGTATATTTTCTGATATATTTATCAATGTTATTTTTTTAAATTTCTTTCCCGTTAAAAATAGTCAAAATAACTTTAGTCTTATTAATTTGACTTGATGGAATTGTAAAAATATCATTGTCTAGCACTATAAAATCTGCTAATTTACCAACTTCTAATGAACCTACTTTATCTTCTTGCCTCATAACATATGCACCATTAATTGTGTATGCTTTAATTGCTTCTTCTAATGAAATATTTTGAGGTATTCTTGTTATTGAATTTTGAATTCCTACAAACGGATTTAGTGTGCTAACATTCCAATCACTACTTAAAGTTAGTCTTGCACCTGCATCTTTTAATGATTTTATTGGAACTTGATTATCTGCTAAAGCACTACCTAATAAATGGTCGTTATCATGCCAATATTGAGGTTGTGTAAATTCACCTGTTACTTGAGCGTCTGCAGTTACATTTAATTGTTTAAAACGATTAATATCTGCTGATGTAACCATTTCAACATGCGTTAAACGGTGTCTTCCTTTTGATGTTCCGCTTTGTTCAATTGCATTTAAAGATTCTGTAACACCTCTATTACCAATTGCATGAATATGAAAATCAAATCCAACTGATTCTAATTCTTTTATATAAGTTGCTATTCTGGTTTCAGTAAAATAGTTCAATCCATTATTCGTTGGCTCATTAAAATAATTTTCATGATAATTAGAATGTAATGCCGCTGTTGTGTTATGTGTAATTCCGTCTGAATACAATTTAATTTGATTAATCTTTAATAAGCTATTTTCATCGTTAGAAAACAATGCTTTTAAAGCTGAAATTTGTGATACATCATCTGCTGTAGGATACGCCCATAAACCTAGATTAAAACGCGCTGTTAATTTATTATTATCTGCTAAATTTTTCCAAGTTTTATGTTGATCTCTTTTCCAATAAGTTCTTGCATCAGAAACCGATGTAATTCCATGTTTTGCTAACTCTGGTAATACATATTCAACCATTCCATTATATTCTCCATTACTATCATTTAAAGCATCTACTGCTTGTTGAAAAACTACATCGCCCGCATTATCAATTAAAATACCATTTAATTTACCGTTATCTTTCATGATAATTCCTCCTTGAGGATTTGGTGTGGTTATACTAATCCCTGCTAATTCTAATGCTTTAGAATTTAACCACATAGAGTGTGATGTTTGCTCCATAATAATTACAGGACGATTTGAAACAGCTTCATCAATAATTTCTAAAGGATTTTTTTGTGCTTCTAAAAGTGTGTTTATTGAATGACCAAAACCTATAATCCATGCTACATTTGGATTATCATTTGCTGCTTTTTTTATCGTTGATATATAATTTTCTGCATTTGTTTCATTTTCATTTAATACAAATCTTGTTGTTGTAGAACCTACTTCCATTGGATGCATATGAACATCATGAAAACCAGGTAATACCACTTTTCCTTTTAAATCTATTTTATCTGCAGCAGCTTCTACTCTTTTATCAGCTTCAATATTTGAACCAACAAAAACAATTTTATTTTTATCAACAATTATTGCTTCAGCCCAAGGCTGTTTATCATTAACTGTAAAAATTTTACCATTGAAGTACATTTTTTGAGTACTCTTTGTTACTGTAGGAACAATAGAGTTAATATCTTCTTTATTTGTACAAGATTTTGTGGTTAAAATCAAGCTAAATATTAGTGCTAATATTTTCATTTTCTTCATTTTAATGTCAATTTTTTAAAGGTACATAAATTTCTGTTTCATACTCATTTTCGTCATTCGTATGGCTTTCATGTTTTATATAGAACTCTAAAAAAGGTTTTTCAGAAACCTCTTTTCCAGAAGTAAAAATCCAATTACTAAATATTTTATCATAGGTTTTACTAATAGATCTATAATCACCTATATGTATAAAAACAGCATATTTTTGACTTGGGATTATTTTCGTTTTAAACTTTTTACTTGGTATTTTAATAACTTCATCTATTATAATACAAGCATCGTAATTATAGCTTATTTTTTCAGAAATAATAGGTTCATCCCAAATTATACCAAAAGAAATTGCTTCATCTATATTGATATTTACAGCCGCAGATTCAGTTAATAAACGATTCCATATTTCATTAATTTGATTATTATAATAATCTCCTTTATAAGTTTTATATAATACTTTTTTAGATTTTAATTCTATAATTCTATTTTCAAAAAAAGGCATAATTGTATGTTGTTTACTATTCTTTTTTTGTAGTATCTCTTCTTTTTTATTTCTGTAAATAGCAGGTGAAATACCATAATGTTTTTTAAATGCTTTACTAAAAGATTGTACATCAGAATAGCCTACTTTATCGGCAATCTGCTTAATTTCGTCTTTAGTAAATAATAACATTTTTGCACTATTTTCTACTTTTACTCTTATTACATAAGCACCTATAGTTTCTGCATAATTAGCTTTAAAAATACGTTGTAAATTTCTATATGAAAAATTAGATAACTCTTCTAAATCTTCTATTAAAATTTTTTGATAGTATTTGGTTCTTAGATAGGAAACTACTTGTTGTAAACGGTTTATATAATGTTCTTTTGTTTCCATGCAACAAATATAAAATGAAGTTTAAAGGTAGTATTTGTCTCAAATTGACAAAATAGATTAAAAAATCTATCGTTTTTCAACAGGTTTTAATTTTTAAACTTTAATAAAAATTTTCTTTTTAAACATTAAATATCCTAAACTTACATAAAATAGAACTACTGTTAAACCATATAATAAAGAAGATAAATTATCAGGTAAAAAGGAATATACAAAAATATTTTTGTACACATAATTATGTAAATTAGTGTCTCCTATTTTTGTTAAATACATTATTATTGATGTAAGACTGGATAAAAAATAAATAGTAATTGCATTCATACCAACGTATTTAAAAATATTTCCAAATTGTAATTTTTTAATATCCTTTAAATAATAGATTATTGCCAATATTAAAGTTGCCCAACCACTTGTTGCTAATACAAAACTACTACTCCAAATAGCTTTATTTATAGGAAACCAAACATTTAAAGTATAACCTAAAGCTAATAATATAATTGCTGCTAAAAAAAGTTGCTTAATTGTTTTAAGTTCATCTAATAATTTACCAATTAATATACCAGACAAACAAGTAACTAAAGATGGTAATGTGCTAAATAAACCTTCAGGATCATAATCTGGTTTCCACATATGTTTTCCTAAAATATTTAAATCTATATAATTAGCCCAGTTGTTTGGTGCTCTATTAAAAGTTGGCAATGTACCGTCTGAGAATGGAAGAAAACCTAAAATTAATGCATAACTAATTAATATTGTAGCACTAATTGCTAGAATAGTTTTCCAATTATAATTAAGATATAAAATTGATGATATAAAAAATACAATTCCTATTCTTTGTAAGACTCCTGTAATTCTAAGAGTTTCAAATTCTCTTATAAAAGGAAAATATGGTAAGAAAGTATTTAAAAATAAACCTAATCCTATTAACTTTAAACTTCGTACTGCTATTTTTTTATAAATAATTATTCCTTTTTTTTTATTTTTATATGAAAAATAAATTGAGATACCTACTATAAATAAAAAGAAAGGAAATACTAAATCTGTAGGTGTTAATCCATGCCATTCTGCATGCAATAAAGGTGTATAAACAGAGTTCCATGTACCAGGAGTATTTACCAAAATCATAGCAACAATGGTAAACCCTCTTAATAAATCTACAGATTCAATTCTTTTTTTTTTAATCATAATTAACTTTAATTAAACCTTTCTATTTGTTAAGCATATATAATTTAGAAGGTTTAGTAAAAGTATCAAAAAAATTATTATTCTATATAACTGAAATTCAGTAATTAAAACAAAAAACATCTTATTACAACCAATTTTAATAAAATTGTTTTGTCGTAAATTTATTAAAAAAAAAAGCGATTGAAATTTCAACCGCTTTTTATAATATATATTTTACATGTATACTTTATTTTTTTATAAACATTTTATATTCTATTTTCTTTCCATTTAATATCTGTAAAATATAAGTTCCACTTTGTAAATCTTCTAAATTAAATCTAATTTTTTGATTATTAATATTTGTTTTTTCTTTAATCTTCTTACCTGTAATATCTACTATTTGAATGATAATATTCGAATTTTTAATTACAGTATTTTTACTGAAAGTAACCATCAATTCACTACTAACCGGGTTAGGATATATTGTAGTTTCATCTAACTTTACATTAAAAGTATTAAATTTTGCCTGAGTACTAGAGTTTATACTTACAGTATAATCTTCTACTTCACCATCTCCAACACTACCACATGAATTTGGAGCTGTATCATATTTCATAGATACTCGCATTCTTGTATTTCCTGATTTTGCAGTTGTTGGTACTACTATTGATCCTGTTACTACTGTTGTTGAAGAGGATCCAGCATCAAAAGCTACCTCATCAGTTCCAAAAGTACCATCTTGATTATAATCTATCCAAACTTTAAAATACTCTTTATAAACAGTACCTGAATGTCCAGATGTTAAGGTTATATCAGTTGTTGACCCACCTGTTAACGTCATTGTTTTTGAAGTAAAATCTGAATACTTTTTAGCATCTGAATTATTTATAAAACTACCCACTTTTACTCCTGAAATCCATTCGTATTGTACGCGTGTTCCTGCTGATTCACAATAGGTAATAGGATTTGGATTTGTTGACTCTGAAATATTTACAGTATAATCTTCTACTTCTCCATCTCCAACACTACCACACGGATTCGGAGCAGTATTATATTTCATAGATACTCGCATTCTTGTATTTCCTGCTTTTGCGGTTGTTGGTACTTCTATTGTTCCTGTCACTGCTGTTGTTGAAGAGGATCCAGCATCAAAAGCTACCTCATCAGTTCCAAAAGTACCATCTTGATTATAATCTATCCAAACTTTAAAATACTCTTTATAAACAGTACCTGAATGTCCAGATGTTAAGGTTATATCAGTTGTTGACCCACCTGCTAACGTTATTGTTTTTGAAGTAAAATCTGAATACTTTTTAGCATCTGAATTATTTATAAAACTACCCACTTTTACTCCTGAAATCCATTCGTATTGTACACGTGTTCCTGCTGATTCACAATACATAATATTAGAGCCTTTATTTACTGTAATATATCCTTCTTTTATCTCAGTATTATTACCACCTAAATTACTAGCTGTTAATGTTACTTTAAATATACCTTCTGAATTATATTTAATTGAAGGATTTTGTTCTGTTGATGTAGCTGGTATACCTCCTTCAAAAGACCATGACCATCCTGTAGGACTATTCGTAGAACTATCAGTAAAAACAATCATTGTTCCTGCTGTAATTATAGTTGAATTTGCTTCAAAACTGGCTACTGGAGCTTGTACAGTTGTTCCTGTAAGGTTAACTGTATAATCTTCAATATCTGCTTCAACTATTTCACCACATCTTGGTCTATCATTATTATCGTATGAATAATAACGGATAACTCTCATTAAAGATGTTCCGTTTGAATAAATTTTAGGAACTGTTATATTTCCATTTAATACCATATCAGGAGTATCTGAAGCTACTGCTCTTCTTTCATAAGCAATTTCATTATCAGAAAATTCATTGTTTCTATTCCAATCAATCCAAACAACTAAATTAGTTCCTGCTTCACTTGTTGCATTTGTAATTTGTTGATATGTTGTTAATTCTATAGGATATGTTTGTCCTTGCACAAGACTTGTAGACAGACTAGTGAAATCACCATATCCGGTTCCTCCTTTTTCAGTTATATTATTAATATCACCAAAAACAACTTTAGTTACATCGTTTCTTCTTGGATAAGTACCTCTTCTTGAAACTTCACAATATGCTGTTGGATGTGGATTAACTTTTAATAATTTTTCTATACTCTGTGAAACAGTTCCTTTTTTAACTGTTAATTTCACTTTAAAATTTCCTACATTTTCGTAATAGATACTTGGCGGTGTTTTGCCATTAAATGTAGCTGGAATTCCTCCTTCAAATTCCCAGTTCCATGAATCTGGTTCTCTAGTAGAAGCATCTGTTACTACCAATAATTCTTTTGCAGAAATACTTGTTGGCATTTCAAATTTAGCTACTGGATATATTGGATTTAAATTTGAAATATTAATTGTATAATCTTCAACTTCACCATGTAAAAAGAAATCACAAGGAGATGGTTTAGGGTTATCTGATTCTGTTTCATTTTTCATTGTTATTCGTAACGTATATGTTCCATTTACATTTGGTAACGTTACTTCACCTCCATAGTCAGTACCAGCAGGGTAAGGGTTTGACATATGAATTTGTTCTCCATTATCTTCAAAATCTTTATCTCCATTTAAATCAATCCAAATTCCAAGAATGTTAGTACCAGATGTTTTTATTCCATCATCTTTTATAGAAAAACTATTTGCTCCAGGACGAACTTTTATCATTTTACTTCTGAAATTAGTATAGTTTAGAGGAAAATCAGACTTTTGAGAAAACTGTTCAAAATTAAAAGTTCCTATAGCACTAGAAGAATCATCATACTTCTCATTAATATTTGCAGCTGCATAACAATAATCGTTAGGTATTTGACCTACTGTAATAGCTTCATTAGGTTTTTTATTATAAGCTATAGCTAGTAACCTAGCTTCAAATCCGTTTGGTTTAGATTCAAATTTCATCCAACCATAATGTAATCTTCCAGCTCTATCTCTAAAACGTAACCCTGTATATGTTACTTTTCCGTTATGAGGAACATTCGTTCCTGATAATTTTGGAGCATTATTAACTCCATATCCGGTAGATACAAAACTACTTGATGCATTTACTTGTGTTCCAACACTTAGTGAAATAGGATGTAGCGTAGTAGCATCCATTGTAAATCCTTTTCCTCTACCATTTAATACTACAAATTCTCCACTGCCAGAATTATCAGTATAATGACTTATAGAATACCTTGAATTATCACCAAAATCAAAATCTGTATCAATATATATCCATCTATTATTATTACTACTATTTATCCACGGAGTTAAATTTTCAGTACTTATATAAGTGATATCATAAGGATCAAAAAATCGAACTTGTAAATCAAAGTTTGTTTTATTACTAGGTACAACACTAAATGCAGCATCTTTAAATTTTAATTTTGCTAATGTACCATCACCGGTAACATGGCTACTAGCAGTACCTTGTAATTTTAATTTACCTAATTTATTATTTATTTTCTGAATAGTTGCCGTTAAACCAAGTGGTAAATTATCTACCGTAAAATGTATTCCACTTGCTAAATTTTGAGATGTAAAGCTTGCTGTTCCTTCTAAAATAATATCTATTTCTTCAGAAAATGTACCGTTATTAATTTCATCTTCAAAAAATACTGGTTTAGATAATGCTACAAATGGTTTATCTGTTATACCTGCTTTTACTGATGCTTCAGGATTTTTATGTGAATAAAAATCTATAAATCGAGCTATTTTACCGTCTGAAGACACTTCAATTCTTGCCCATCCATAAAAATATTTACCGGGAAAAGATTCTCTTTCAATTCTCATACCTACAAAACCTCTTTTACCTCTCCAAGCTTGATAAGTATTATCTGACAAAAGTCTATCTCTATCATCATGATTCCAATTTAAATTAGGTCCAATTGTAGTACCTTCTTCAATTAGCAAAACTTGTTTACTAGCATTTACAGCTACATGTTTTGCACCAGCATCGAACCCAATCATTAATTTATTATCATCAACAGAAAGTTCATATCTAGGTCTTTGTTGACCTTTGGTTATTCCAAAACCAACAAAATTATTTCCATCTATAGCAACTTGTCTTAATTCGTTAAAAGTTAAATATGTACTTTCATAAGCATTATTATATTCTACACGTAAATTTGGTCGGCTATATCCTTTAATATTTGTAGCGTTAAAACCTGAAAAAGCTGCGTTATTAAATGTTATTTTTAAGTTTCTTATATTATTAACCTTTGTATGATTAGTTGCATTTCCTGATAAACGTATAACCGCCTCAGTATTGCTACTACTTACTACTTGCACACTTAAACCTAAAGGTAGATTTTCAACAGTATAGCTATTACTAGGTAATGTACCAATGTTTGAAAATTTTGGTCCATTAACTAATCTAATTTTTACGTCTCTTCCTCCACCTATAGCTCCGTTATTTTCAAAACTTTCTGTAAATGTGGTAAAATCATAATATAACTCTGGCCCATTAGGGTTTTGAGAAAATACTTGAGCATGATTATTTGTTTGCCATAAAGGTTTTCTTGAAGAAAATTCTAAAGCAGCTTGCATACGCTGTACTTGTCCCCTTGTAAACATTCTATAACAATCAGAATAATCCATAAAATTCTCTGAATTTGGAATACCTGCTCCAGCACATTTTTCTTGTGTAACTACACAATCTAAACTAACTGTAGTAGCAGGAGTATCATCTACATTATCGCCTGTACCTGAGCATCCTCCTTCAAAAGTATGAGCTAAATTTAAATAGTGTCCAAATTCATGAGTTAGTATTCTTCTAAAGTTTTCATCACTATTAGTTCCTAAATATCTTCCATTAAAAACTGCTCTTGCTACATTTCTATCAGACTGATCTTTATTTGGATACCAAGCTACTCCTGATCTATTAAGTTTACCATCCTTTTTTAAATCTAAAAGAATGTAAACATTAAAATATTTATAATTATCCCAAGCAAACTTAGCTATTTCATCATCATAAATATTGTCTGCTCCAAAACCAGCTCTATTAGTATAATAGTTTATTCCTGTTGTTGGGTTTCCGTTTGGATCTACTTGAGCTAAACGAAACTCAACATCTAATGTAGTTCTAAGGTTTTTAAACCTGTTAGATACATCATTAAAATCATTATTAAGTCCGTTAAAATCTTCATTCGTTTTCTTTAATGCTTCTTTAACCAAAGCATCATCAACTTTTTTACCAACAAAGTCAGTTCCAAAAACATGAAATACTATAGGTATTACATATTTTGATGCTTTACTTGCTGTTCCATTTTTAAATTGTTCTTTTCTTTTTTTTATAATTTTTTTAGTTAATTCCTCAAGTTTATCAGCTTCTATTTTTGCTTTATTATTTTGTGAAAAATAATTTTGTCTTGATGGTGTTTCACAACGAATGGGTATATCACTGTTTTCTTGGCAATACATAGGAAGTGATAATAATCCTATAAACAATAAGATAATTTTTGTTAGTTTTTTCATCTTTGAAGGGTTTTATTAATAGTTAATTTCCAACAATTTAACATTAACTTTACATAAATAATAAGTATAGGTAATATAATACCACTATATGATAATAAATCAATAAAAAAAGTATAAAATCATTAAAAAAACCAACAAAAAAAAGCTGTAGAAATTATTCTACAGCTTTAATAATAATATATTTAGAACTTTTAATATGTATATATTTACTTACTCTTGCTCTTCAATAGCAGCTTTAATTTTACCTTCTAATTCTTCTGCTAATTCTGGATTATCTTTAATTAAGCTTTTAACAGCATCTCTACCCTGACCTAATTTAGTATCTCCATAACTAAACCATGAACCACTTTTCTTTATAATTCCGTATTCAACACCAATATCTAAAATTTCACCAACTTTAGAGATTCCTTTTCCATACATAATATCAAATTCTGCAATTTGAAAAGGAGGTGCGACTTTATTTTTTACTACTTTAACTTTAGTACTGTTACCAATAACTCTATCACCATCTTTAATTTGTGTTCTACGACGAATATCTAAACGAACAGATGCATAAAATTTTAATGCATTACCACCAGTTGTAGTTTCTGGGTTACCAAACATAACTCCAATTTTTTCACGTAACTGGTTAATAAAAATAACTGTACATTTTGTTTTACTAATAGTACCTGTTAATTTACGTAATGCTTGAGACATTAAACGGGCATGTAATCCCATTTTAGAATCTCCCATTTCTCCTTCAATCTCAGATTTTGGTGTTAACGCTGCAACTGAATCAATTACAACAATATCTACCGCGCCTGAACGGATTAAATTATCAGCAATTTCTAATGCTTGCTCACCATGATCTGGTTGAGAAATAATTAAATTATCTGTATCTATTCCTAAGTTTTCTGCATAAAAACGGTCAAAAGCGTGTTCTGCATCAATAAAAGCTGCAATACCACCTGCTTTTTGAGCTTCGGCAATAGCGTGTAATGTTAAAGTTGTTTTACCTGATGATTCTGGTCCATAAATTTCAATAACTCTTCCACGAGGATATCCACCTACTCCTAAAGCTAAATCTAACCCTAAAGATCCTGATGAAATAGCTTCAATATCTTCAACTTTACTATCTCCTAACTTCATTACTGCTCCTTTTCCGTAAGTTTTATCTAACTTATCTAGAGTAAGTTGAAGCGCTTTTAATTTCGCTTCTTTTTCTTTATCTGCTGCCATAAATCGTGCTAATTATATTAAAAATAAGAGTCGCTAAGTTATAAAAAACTATGCTTATTTTACTATCTTTTTAAGCTACATTTTGTATTATTGTTTGGTTTAAAATTTTAAATATATGAGTGCTACTATTCTTTTAAAAACGATACATAGTTCGGCAACTATTAATAAGGGAGAAGTTATTAGTTTTATTGCTAATAATGAAGAGGTTATACATTCTAAAAATGCACCTGGTTGGAACGCTTCAGATATAGAAATGTTTCCTGTTATTGGACCTACTAAGTTTAATAATTATAGTATTGATACCAAAAATGGTATTGGCAAACAAGACCAACACGGTTTATTACGAGAACTTACTTACAAACTTATTTCTAGTGATACCACCACTGTTATTTTTGAAAAAAAATATGTAAAAAATACCCTTGTAAAAAACACTAAGTTCCCTGAAAAATCTACTCAAGAAAATTTATATTGGCCTTATGATTTTGTTTTTAGAAAAATTATTTCTCTTAAAAATTCATCTTTAAAAATTGATTTTGAAATTAATAGTGAAAAAGGAATGCCTTATATGTTAGGATATCATCCTAGTTTTAAACTTTCAGGTTCAGGAACCGAAATTGTAAAAACTAAAGAAAAAGAAATTACTTTAAATGATATTCTAAATGTAGGTTCAGCTGCATATAAAGTTTTAAATTCCGATGAAATTCTTCTGATTAAAAATGATTCATCAAATATAAAAATTACAACTAAAAATTTTAATAATTTTATGTTGTGGACAGAAGTTAATAATATGGTTTGTTTAGAACCTATAACTCAATATCCTTTGTTAGAAACTCAAAATTATTCAGAGAAAAACATGAGAATAAGTTCAGGTAAAGAATTATTTTCTTGTAAGATTGAACTACTTTAATTTTTATTTTTTCTTGTAGAATATGACTAAAATCATCTTTTTAACAATGATTTGTGTTGTATTTTTGCTAAGTGAAGTTTCGACTTACATATAAGGTATCTGCTTTTATTTTAGCAATGGTATTAGTATCCTATACTATTTACCAAATATCTGTTGTAGCATATTATATTTCATATCAAGATTATATAATAAAAGAATTATGTGTTCAAAAAGAAAATCAACAGGGTTGTAATGGAAAATGTTATTTAATGAAAAAGCTTACTAATGAAGCTTCAGATAATAATGCTAACACTCCTCCTAAAAATGATAAAAAATTAATAGAAAATTTTGTTTTCTTATTAGCTAAAAATACGCTTGTTAGTTTTAAATGCGTTTCTGATTTAGACATTAAAAAAATAGGCTATAAACAAAAATTTAAAGACTCTTTCTTTTTAGAAAAAGAAACACCACCCCCAAAATACTTCATTTAATTATATCGAATATTTAAGTAATAAATAAATTTATTACAGCTTTTTTATACGTTTTATTGGTTAAAATTACACCAATACTTCGTGATGTACCTAATATTTAATAAAATAAAAATGAAAACTTTAATATATATATTACCAATAATAATTGCCTTATTCATTTCATCTTGTTCTAGTAATGATGATAATTTAATTTTAGATGAAACAACGGCATTAAACCAAATACAAACACTTTCTAATACCGATCATGATGTAGAAATTTTTTCTACTAAAAATAAATTAGAACAAGGATATAACAATATATACTTAAGAATAAAAGACAAAACAACTGGTGATTATATAAAAAATGCAAATTTAACATGGAAACCAATGATGCATATGACAAATAAAATGCATTCTTGTCCTAAATCTACAATACAAAAAACAGAAGGAAAAGAAACTTTATATAATGGATATATTATTTTTCAAATGGCAGAAAATGCAACCGAAAAATGGGATTTAACAATTGATTATACGGTTAATACTATTTCATATACTGTAAATGATAAAATTACTGTTCCTGCTTCTTCAAAGAAAAAAGTTACTGTTTTTATGGATAGTGATAATACAAAGTATGTATTAGCTTTAATAAATCCTGATACACCAAAAGTCGGTTTAAATGATTTTAAAATTGGAGTATATAAAATGGAAACTATGATGTCTTTTCCTATTGTAGAAAATTATATGATTAAACAAGATCCAAGAATGCCGAGCATGGGAAATCATAGTTCACCAAACAACACTAATTTAGAATACAATACTACATCTAAAATGTATGAGGGTGACTTATCTTTTACAATGACAGGTTATTGGAAATTAAATTTAATGTTATATAACAATACAAACACCTTAATTAAAGGGGAAGAAGTTACAGATACTAATGATAGTAGTAGCTTATTTTTAGAGATTGAATTTTAAATATAATTAAAGCCTAGAATAAATATTTATTCTAGGCTTTATATTTTTTATAAACTATTTAGTTATGAAAAAAATTAAATTCCTTATAGCTTTCTTAACTGTATTTCAAACGATTTATTCTCAAGAAGAAAGCATTAAACAAGATACTTTAGAAACTCATAATTTTTTAAAAGAAATTATTATTATAAGTAAAAAAAGAAAAGATGTTGATAATAAAAAGTACATAAAACCATTATCTTCCTTAGATCAATTTTTAGAAGAATCTTCTAAAATTAATATGATTAAAAGAGGTAATTATGCATGGGAACCAACAATTAATAACATGATTTCTGATAGAATTAGTGTTACTATAGATGGAATGCAAATTTTTGGCGCTTGTACTGATAAAATGGATCCTATTACTTCTTATGTAGATATTTCAAATTTAGAAAAAGTTGCCATTTTTTCTGGACAACATGGAAATGAAAACGGGCAAACCATTGGTGGTGCTATTGATTTAAAATTAGATAAAAATAATTTTACATCTGTTGGTAGTAAATTAGTTACCGGATTTGATCTTGGTTATGAAAGTAATTCGAACACAAAAATTATTGGTATAGAAGCAAATTACAACGATAAAAAATTATTTTTAAATACCGATTTTATAAAAAGAACTGCTGGAAATTATTTTGATGGAAATAATAATGAAGTACTATTTTCTCAATACAATAAATATAATTTTTCAGCAATAACTGGTTATAAATTATCATCCACTAAAAAAATTGGAGCAACACTTATTTATGATGAGGCTACTGATGTTGGATATCCTGCTTTACCAATGGATGTTTCTTTAGCCAAGGCTATTATTGGTTCTATAAATTATGAGTATTCTAATGAAAAAAAGTTTATTAATGATTTAGAAACTAAAATTTATGCAAATGCTATTACTCATATAATGGATGATACTAAAAGACCAAATGTTGCTATTCATATGGATATGCCTGGTTGGAGTGATACTTATGGGTTTTACACTAAAATTAAAGCTAAAAAAAATAACCATTCTTTTTTAGCTAACTTTAATGGTTATTATAATAAATCGTTGGCAGAAATGACAATGTATCCTCCTAACAGTACAGAAAAATTAATGTTTATGCTTACTTGGCCAGACGTAAGAACTTTGTATTCTGGAATCTATTTAGAAGACAAAATTTTTATAAATAAAACTACTTCAGCTCAATTTAGTGCAAGAATAGGTTTTCAGAATAATAATATAGCAAGTGATTTTGGTTTAGGAAGTTTACAAATTTTTTATCCAAATTTAAAAGCTTCAAAAAATAGGTTTTTACCAAGTATTTCTGCTCAAATAACACATAAAAAGGAGTCATTTACTTATACTTCTTCTATTGGTTATGGCGAAAGAGCACCTTCAGTAAGTGAAGGTTATGGTAATTTTTTATTTAATAGTTTCGATAATTTTGATTACATCGGAAACCCAAATTTAAAAAATGAGAAGTCATTAGAATTCAATGCTAAAATAGCCTATAATAAAAATAAATTTAAATTTATTTTTGATAACTCTCTATTTTATATTTCAGATTATATTATTGGTAAAATAAATACTAATTATACACCAATGGTTATTGGTGCAGATGGTGTTAAAGTTTACAGTTCATTAGATAATATACTACAATTTAATACTTCTTTAAATACTACTTATAAGTTTAATTCAAACTTTACTTTAAACGGATCTGTTGGTTATAATTATGGTAAAGAAATTAATGGTGAAAATTTACCATTAATTTCTCCTATTTCGTACAAAGCAAACCTCGTTTACACAAAAGGGTTCTTTAATTCTAAAATTGAAGTAGTTGGAGCAGGAACGCAAAATAATTTTTCTAAAATTTATGGTGAAGATAAAACGAAGGAATACACAATTATGAACCTAGATGCTGGATATAAGTTTTATATAAACAACGATAATATTATTTTAAAAACTGGAGTAGAAAATGTTTTTAATACCTATTATTCAACCTATTCTGATTGGAAAAATATCCCTAGAATGGGACGAAATATTTTTGTTAATTTGTCGTACATTTTAAAATAGTACATGGAAAATCACAAACACTTTATAATTCATAAGCCTTATGGTTTTTTATCTCAGTTTATTAACAATCAAACTAAGAGAAAGAAAAAATTATTAGGTGAATTATATAGTTTTCCTGAGGGAACAATGGCTATAGGTCGTTTAGATGTTACTTCTGAAGGATTATTGTTATTAACAACTGATGGTAAGGTAAGCGCGCAAGTGCGTAGTAAAAAAGTAGAAAAAGAATACTACGTACAAGTAGATGGTGTTATTACTCAAGAAGCTGTAGAAAAACTAAAAGAAGGTGTAGAAATTGGGTTTGATGGTAAAAAATATATGACTTTACCAGGGAAATCTTTTTTAATAGAAGATCCTAAATTTCCGTTACAAAACCAAAAAATTCGTGATGATCGTCATGGACCAACAAGTTGGGTTTCAATAATTATTAGAGAAGGAAAATTTAGACAGGTTCGCAAAATGACTGCTGCTGTTGGTTTTCCTACACTTCGCTTAGTTAGAGTTCGTATTGGTGATATTCTTTTAAATAATATGAAACCTGGAGAAGTTATTGAGGTTGGAGAATTGGTCTAATTTTTAATATTAATTGATAATGAAAACATAATAAATACAAATTTAACACCACTTAAAAATAGTATTTATTTATTGGATATATTAGAGTCGTCTACTCGATTGAGCAATGCTTAATTTAACTTTTTTTAAATGTAATTCATCATTCATAATAATATAAGAACCTCCTCTAATATTTATAGCTGAATATTTTTCAATATACATATGTACTTTTTCATCTACAAAGTTCATATCTATTTTTCCGTTTTTACTTTCAAAATTCCAAGTTTAAAAGAACTTCTATTGGTTTATACATTTGTGTCCATTTTGAGGCTTTTCTTTTAAAATTATTTTTTTGTGCTAGTTCAAAATTCGTAGTATATCCAATATAAAATTTTCCTTCTTCTAAACTTAAAGCAAAAATAATATAGTTTTATTTCATCTACTTTTACTCTTAAGAAGTGATTGTGAGATTGTAAATTCTTTATAGTTTCATATTCTCCAATGTTACACCAATATCCACCTCTAACTTATTTCCAACCTTTCTCTTTTATCTCAGCAGCAACGATTGTTGACGAGACTTTGGGTTTTGAATCAATGGTTAATGCAAAACAGTTGTCGAGTTATGCAGGCTATGATATTATATTAAGGGAGTCTGGTAATTTTAAAGGAAAAACAAGAATCAGTAAAAGGGGAAATAGTCATATCAGAGCTACTTTACATATGCCTTCAATGACCTGTGTTCGCTGTAATCCTACTTTAAAAAAATTTTACAATAGATTAAAACCAAGGAAAGCGAAACCATTGGTAGCTTTAGTAGCTGTACAGCGAAAACTTTTAATATTAATATTTACCTTATGGAAGAATGAAGAAAATTATGATACTGAATTTGAAAATAAAAAGCAGCAAAAAGCATAAAACTCTTGCTGCACAGGGTAATAATTTGATGAATCAACTTATTTCCTAAAATTTTAAATAAAAAATTTATTTTTTAACACAGTACCTATGGTTAGTATGGGAATTTAAAGTAGTAAACTTTCGATTAAGCACTTATCCAAAACTTTTTATTTTGTTTTATCTTTTTATTTTTAAAGCCAAATCAAAAGATTTGAAGGACTTTATAAAAATACACTAAACTTTGGGTTAAGCACCTAAACCTGTATTAACTATAACCATTGTTATGTGTTGGCACTATATCTTCAATATGATTTTAAAATTAAAGAAACAATATCTTGTAATTCATCTTTGTTTGCTCCAGATCTCAACATTACTCTAAAACCTAAAATATTGTTATAAACAAAACTAGACATTTTTTGAGCTTCTATCTCTATCGATAAACGTCCATTATCTTGAGATCTTTTAATTAGTTCTGTAATAGCTTCTTTAATTTTATCATTATTTTCATTGATAATATTTGAAATTTCAGAACTATTACAAGAAAATTCAATAGAAGAATTTACAATAAAGCAGCCTTTTTTTTTTGAATCTTCTAAACTTTGTTTTATTATTTTATTAAACACTAAATTTATTACGAATTTAAAATCATTTCCAGAATTCAAAAAATCGATTAAATCCGTGCTTTGTGTTTGTGTATATCGTTTTAGAGATTTGATGTAGAGTGTTTTTTTGTCATCAAAGGTATCATATAAACTAGATCTACTTATTCCTAGTTCTTTAACTAAATCTTGAGCAGAAGTAGCTACATAACCTTTATGCCAAAAAAGATTCATTGCTTTATCTAAGATCTCTATTTCATCAAATTCTTTTAACCTAGCCATATCTAAAAGGTGCTTTATAAAATAATTAATTTATAAAGTTAATCCAAATACGGAACAATTGTTCCGTATTTGGATAGTTTTTTTACTCTTTCCCGTATTTAAATTGCAAAGCAGCAGTAGTAACACGAGCCCCCAAGTGTTCTCCTGTTTTAAGGTCAGAATTTGAAGGAGCCAATTCAGGCCCTAGATCAGCATCTGATTGAGCAGCAGCTCCAAGCCAATAACCATTTCTATTCAAATCATTTTCAGAGCCTGTTGTTGAATTATTTGCTGGAGGTAAACCTAAATTTATCCAATGCATACCATGTTGAGCTGCAAATACAGTAAATTGTAATAGTACATTTAATTTATCTCCAGCTCTTGATGCTGAATTTGTAAATCCCGCAGCAAGTTTATCTTTCCAAACAAAACCTTTGTAAAAAACGTTTTTAGAAGTAGCATCCATAAACTCTTTAAATTGTGCAGATGCAGAGCCCATATATGTTGGAGAACCAAAAATAATGGCATCAGCTAATGCCAACTCATTCCATTTTGTTTGAGCTTCTTTTACGTCATAAAATAAATAGCTTGAAAATTTATTTTGATTTACTCCTCTTAAAACTGCTTCAGCTAATTTTTTTGTATGCCCATAACCACTGTGAAAAATAATAGCAATTGTTACTTGTTTGTTACTCATAAGTCTTTTTGTATATGTTAATAATACAAATGTAATATAATTACGGAATGATTGTTCCGTAATTATATGTAAAAATATTTATTTTAAATCAGGGTAGATAATGTCATTTTTAAATAGGATTTATTTATGGTTTTAATCAACCTATTTTAGAAGTATATTATTCGCTTACACATAACATCTTAATATGTTTAATACCATCCTCTAAATACTCTTCTCCAACTTTTACAAACCCATGAGATTCATAAAATTTTTGTAAATAAGTTTGTGCAGAAATCGTTATTTTATTTTCGTTATAGTTATTAACAATTGCTTGTATAGAAGCTTTTATTAAATCATGACCATAACCATACTTACGCTCTGTATCTTTAACTACAACCCTACCAATACTAGGTGTATTAAAATATTGTCCACTATTAAATAAACGTGTATAAGCTATAATTTTATCTTCCTTAATACCTATAACGTGTAATGCTTTGTTATCTTTTCCATCAAGATCTTGATATACACAATCTTGTTCCACAACAAAAACTTCAGAACGTAATTGAAGAATCTCATACAATTCTGAAGTTGTTAATTCTTTAAAATTTTTTATTAAAAATTTCATTTAAATAATTTTATTAAAAATACTTTATAAAAAACTTATTAGCAATTACATGCTATTTTATTTACTCTATCAGCATGTCTTCCACCTTCGAACTCTGTAGTTAAAAATAATTTTACAAAACCTAAAGCTTGTTGTAATGATACAAATCTTGCAGGGATCGTTAAAATATTAGCATTATTGTGTTGACGTGTTAATGCTACTAACTCATTATTCCAACATAAAGCTGCACGTACACCTTGGTGTTTATTTGCAGTCATTTGTGCACCATTACCACTACCACATAAAATAATACCCATTTCTGCTTGTTCAGTTTCTACTGCTTCTGCTGTTGGATGAATAGCATCAGGATAATCCATACTATTTGAATCATTAGTTCCAAAATTAATTACTTTATGACCTAATTCTTCTAATAACTTTATAATTTCAAATTTATATTCGGTACCTGCATGGTCGTTTCCGATGGAAATTGTCATAATTTGTTGATTTTAATTTAGTTGTCTACTACAAAAATACAGTTATTCACGGTTATCAACAGTAATTAACAATGCTTTTTTTAGTATTCTTAATAAACTACTAAATATAAAGTACTTAAGTAGTATTAGTTAATTGTTAAGAAGTAATAGTATATTTTAAAAAGTTTATTTGATTATTTCATTTTTTTTAACAATACAGCGAGTAGTATGACATACGCAACTTTTTTTATGAGTTTCTAACAAACATTTATCAACATAAAATTAACCTCTTCTTTACAATGAAAATAAAATTAACTATTAATATTTTTTAGTTTACATCTGTTTATAACTATTGTTAATAACTCTATTTTATAGTTGATTTTAAACATGTTATTTATATAATAAGATGTTTATTTTATTTAATAAGTGATATGACCAAAATTTAAATCATTTATTTATACTACATATTAACACACTATAATAACAATCATTTCTTTTTTTAAATTTTAAAAATCTTTTATATATATATTATATATGTTAATAACATCTAATTTTAAAAAATAGAAAATTTTAGAAATTAAGAATCTATAGTAGAAACAACTTAAAAGAATAAAATTCTTAATTTTAAGTATATAAAACTAATGATGTTGATAAATAAGAATAAAACGTAATAAGGTGCTGTTATACTGTCTTATTACTTGTTTTAATAAGATTTAAGGTGTCTTTAGCTTTTACAAGCTCTGTAGGTGCTTTTTTATTTAAAGTAGTATTAATACTTACTACAGTTACAATAATACCTGTAATAAATATGAATATAAATAAAGCAATTATTTTACGTAAGTTTTTCATAAGCTACGACTTCTTATATAAAGACGATACCTATTTATAAATGTTACAGTTTTGTTAAAATTATTTTATTTTTTATGAAATTACAAATTGTAGTGCCTTATGAATGATTGAGGCTGTTACCTTTCCTTTTCCTATTAATTCACCGTCGGCCTGTATAAATGGTTCATTTTTAGTGCACATAGGAGTTACTAACAAAGTAGTTGTAGTAAAGGTTTCTACTTTGTTATGTTTTGTTATTAAACCATTATATAATTTTTTAATATTTACAATTAAATTTAAAAGAGTTAAATTTTTAGCAACTGTAATATCAAAAAAACCATCATTAGAATGTTTGTAATCAGTTAATTGCATACCACCTGCCGAGTATTTACAAATACCAAACAAAGTCATTAAACATTTTGTTTTTATTGATTTATTATCAACTTCAATAGTAAATTTTGTTTTTTTATATAAAAATAAACCAGCAATTCCACTTAAAAGGTAGGCTATTGCGCCAAATCGTTTTAGTTTATTTAACTTATTAACAACATATCCATCATAACCTATACCAGCTACATTATTAAAAAAAGTAGCGGTATTACTTAATTGTAAATGCCCTATATCTTGAAAAATAGTCTTCTTTTTTTTAATTAAATTTACTGCATTATTTATGTTATTTGGTATGTCATAAGTCTTAATCCAATCGTTTCCTGTACCTAAAGGAATCACTCCAACTGTAATATTAGAAGATTTTACATATCTTTGCGTCATAATTCCGTTAACTACATGATGTAGTGTACCGTCTCCACCAACGGAAATTATATTTCTATAACCTTGTTGAATAGCAGTGTGTACCAATTCAATCTCGTGTTTAGAATACGCTGTAAAAGCATAAGAAAAATCGATATTTTTTTCGTTTAATAACTGCTCAATTTCTTTCCATTTTTTAGAAAGTTTTTTATTTCCTGAAACAGGATTAGCAATTATAAACCAAGAATGTATCATAAATATTAAAGTAAAGTATTGCCAAAATACAAAATAGATTGATAACATTTATTTAATAAAGATTAGCATGTATTTATTTGTAAATTGGTAACATTAAAATAAGAAGAAAGATTAATGACAAGAAAGAAAAAAATCTACAAAAAAAAAGGAAAAGTAATTAGAGACTTAACTTTAAAGATTTTCAAAATATTAAAAGAAGATAGTTCAAAGACCTATAATCATAAACAAATTTCAGCTAAAATGGGAATTTCTGATACAGACGGAAAAACTCAAGTACTTAAAAAATTAGTTGAATTACATGAAACAAAAAAAATTAAAGAAGTAGATAGAGGTAAGTACCAAATTAACGAAGACCGTAAATATCATATTGGAACGTTAGATTTAACATCTAACGGAAATGGATATTTTATGTCTGATGACTTTGAGAAAGATATTTTTATTCCATCAATAAATTTAGGAAAAGGTTTACATCAAGATACTGTTAAGGCATTTGTTTATAAAAAACGAAGATCTAGTAAATTAGAAGCTGAAGTAGTAGAAATTATTGAGCGTAAAAAAACTGAGTTTGTTGGTGTTTTACAAATGAATAAAACTTTTGGTTTTGTAATTCCAGATAGTCAAAAAATGTCTGCTGATTTATTTGTTTCTCAAAACAAATTAAACGGAGCAGAAGATGGAGACAAAGTGGTTGTACAAATGACCGACTGGCCAGAAAATTCTAAAAACCCGTTTGGAAAAATTACACAAGTTTTAGGTAAACCAGGAGACCATGAAACGGAGATTCATTCTATTTTATTAGAATATGGATTGCCATATGAATTTGCAGAAGAGATTGAAAAAGAAGCTGAAAATTTACCTATTGAAATTACTGAAACAGAAATAGGAAAACGTCGTGATATGCGTAAAGATTTAACTTTTACGATAGATCCTAAAGACGCAAAAGATTTTGATGATGCTTTGTCATTTACTAAATTAGAAAATGGTAATTATGAAATAGGAATTCATATTGCAGATGTATCACATTATTTACAACCAAAAACTATTTTAGATGATGAAGCTTATGATAGAGCAACATCAGTTTATTTAGTTGATAGAGTTGTACCAATGTTACCTGAAATGTTAAGTAACGGAGTTTGTTCTTTACGACCACATGAAGAAAAACTAACCTTTTCTGCAGTTTTTGAGATGAATGAAAAAACACAGATTGTAAATCAATGGTTTGGTAGAACAGTAACGTATTCAGATCAGCGTTTTGCATATGAAGAAGCACAAGCAATCATTGAAAACTGTAAATTATCTGATAGCATCGAACCGTACACTATGCCGCTTGATATATCAATAATTGATAAAGAATATGAAGTAACACCAGAAATTGTAGAAGCTACCTTAAAACTAGATGAATTAGCTAAAAAACTACGTAAAAAACGTATGAAAGCTGGTGCAATATCATTTGATAGAGTTGAAGTGAAGTTTGATTTAGATGAAAAGGCAAATCCTGTAGGAGTTTTCTTTAAAGAATCTAAAGATGCTAATAAACTAATAGAAGAGTTTATGTTGTTAGCAAACAGAAAAGTAGCTGAATTTATTGGCTTTTCTAAAGGAAAAGAAACAAAAAATACATTTATATACCGTACTCATGATGAACCAAATATAGATAAATTGGCTTCATTACAAAATATTATAAATAAATTCGGATATAAAATTAATACTGAAACAAAAGAAAAAACATCACAATCTTTAAATAAATTATTAGCTGATGTTCAAGGTAAAGGTGAAGCTAATATGGTGGAAACTTTAGCTATACGTTCTATGAGTAAAGCCGCTTATACTACTCAAAATATTGGGCATTATGGTTTAGCTTTCGATTATTATTCTCATTTTACATCACCAATACGTAGATATCCTGATGTAATGACGCATCGTTTATTACAACATTATTTAGATGGAGGAACTTCTCCTAAATCAGATGAATATGAGGTAAAATGTAAGCATTCTTCTCAAATGGAAGAAATGGCTGCAAAAGCGGAGCGATCTAGCATAAAGTATATGCAAATTAAATACATGAAAGATCATCAAGATGAGGAATTTGAGGGTGTAATTTCTGGTGTAACTGAATGGGGTATTTATGTTGAAATTTCTTCAAACAAATGTGAAGGAATGGTTAGAATTAGAGATATAAAAGATGATTATTATATTTTTGATGAGAAACAATATGCTATCGTAGGACAATCATCAAATAATATAATACAGTTAGGTGATAAAGTTGTTGTAAAGGTAAAAAATACCGATTTAGAGCGTAAACATTTAGATTTTCATTTAATATCTCACTAATTTATTTTAATTGTAACAATAAATTTTAATATTTGTCTTTATAGTACTGGTATAATTATTGGTTATATTAAGTAACTAACAAATTTTATTATGAAAAAAATAGTATTTTTAAGTTTGTTTCTGATGACAATGTTAGCATCAGCACAAACAATAATTACAAAGAAATTAGGAGAATTTACCACCATTAAAGTATTTAATGGTATTAATTTAGAATTAGTTAAATCGACTGAGAATAAAATTATTATTACTGGACAAAAAGCAGAAAAAGTAACTGTAAAAAATAAAAATAACACCTTAAAAGTAGCTTTAAAATTTCCTGAAACAACAGCAGATGGTAAAGTAAGAGTAACGGTTTATTATGAATCAATACTACAAGTAATTGATGCTAATGAAGGAGCTACTGTAACAGGTAAAGGAATAGTACAGCCTCAAGTTGAAATAAAAGCCCAAGAAGGCGCTTTTATTAATATGGTGGTTAATGTTAAGCATTTAAAAGTTAAAAGTACTTCAGGGGCTGTTATTAAGCTTTCAGGTTCTACTAAAAACCAAACTGTTGAAGCTAATTTAGGAGGAATGTATCATGGGTACAAATTAAAGGTTAGTGATTTAAATTATGTACGTGCTGGTTCAGGATCTAAAGTAGAAGTGCAATCAGGTGAAACATTAGATGCTAAAGTTTCTTTTGGAGGATCTATTTTTTATAAAGGAACTCCTGAAGTTTTTAAAGACAAAAAAGTAATCGGAGGTGTAATAGAACAAAGAAGTTAATTTTGTATATTTGCTTTGTAAAATTTAATTAAAATGATTTCACTTACTATATTTTTAGGAATGATTGGACCTTGGCAAATAGCCATCGTAGTTGCATTAGTATTATTAATGTTTGGAGGTAAAAAAATTCCAGAATTAATGAAAGGTTTAGGTACAGGTATCAAAGAATTTAAAGATGCTACCAAAATCGAAGATGAAGAAAATACTGAAGATAAAAAGTAATTATATATCTTCTTACCATATAAAAAAAGCCGAAACTAATTAGTTTCGGCTTTTTTATGTTTAAAATTTAATTGCTGTACCGGAGGCGGTTACCATTAGCATCCCTCCACTTGGTCCAACAGTTTCATAATCTAAATCAACACCAACAATAGCATCAGCACCTAAAGAAGCTGCTCTTTCTTGCATTTCTCTTAAAGATGTCTCTTTAGCCTCACGTAAAACCTTTTCATAAGAAGCAGAACGACCACCAACAATATCTCTAATTCCTGCAAAGAAATCTTTAATAAAATTTGCTCCAATAATTGTTTCACCAGTAACAATACCTAAATACGCTGTTGCTGGTTTATTCTCTATTGTTGGGGTTGTTGATATTATCATAGTTTATGATTCTTTTTTATTTGCATTAACTTCTTTCATACTCTCCCCTATTTGATTTGTTGCAGCGAAGCTAGCAACCATATCATTTAGCATAGAACTTGCCGCATTTGGGTTATTAGGTAGTAAAATTAAGTTACTATTTGTATCTGCTCCAATAGATTGTAATGTATCGTAATGTTGTGTAATTACTATTAAGGCAGAAGCTTCTTGTGAGTTAATTCCTGCTTTATTTAATACTTCTACTGATTCTTCTAAACCACGAGCAATTTCACGACGCTGATCTGCAATACCTTTACCTTGTAAACGCTTACTCTCTGCTTCTGCTTTTGCTCTCTCAACGATTAAAATACGTTGTGCATCTCCTTCATATTGCGCAGCAGTTTTTTCTCTATCTGCAGCGTTAATTCTATTCATTGCTTCTTTTACTTGCGCATCAGGATCAATATCTGTTACCAATGTCTTTATGATGTCATAACCATAAGTCATCATTGCTTCATTCAATTCAGATTTTACTGCAATAGCAATATCATCCTTTTTTAAGAAAACATCATCCAATATCATTTTAGGTACTTCAGCACGTACAACATCAAATACATAAGATGTAATTTGATCATGAGGATAATCTAATTTGTAAAAAGAATCATACACTTTTTCTCTTATTACTTTGTATTGTACAGATACTTTTAGTTTAACAAATACATTATCTAGGGTTTTAGTTTCAATAATTACATCTAACTGTTGAATTTTTAAACTTAATTTTCCAGAAATCTTATCAACTACAGGAATTTTAAAATGTAACCCTGATTGACGAATACTGTGAAATTTTCCAAATCGCTCTATAATAGCTGCAGTTTGTTGTTTAACTGTAAAAAATGATGTTAACAAAATGATTAATCCAATAAATATAATCGGATAATAATAAATAGGCATAGTTTTATTTTTTTTTAATTAGTATGATTGTAAAGATACATATTTTTACGATCTATTTATTTGACGCATATTTTATAAAATGTTACATTTTTTTACTATAAAAGTTATATTTGCTAAAAATCAACTATATGGAACTTATTCAAAAACATGCAACAGAACTTTTAATTCTACTTTTTTTAATTATAACCTTTTTACAATCGGGTATTGATAAAGTTACAGATTGGAATGGTAATGTATCTTTTATAAAAGAACATTTTAAAAATTCACCTTTTAAAAATATGGCACCTCTTTTGCTAGTTGTTATTTTAGTGATGGAATTACTTTCAGGTGCTTTTATGTTTATAGGTATTTTTAATTTAGTTACTTTAGGAAATGGAGCATTAGCTTTATTAGGAATTCAAATTGCAGCTTTATCTTTAATATTTCTTTTAATAGGACAACGCTTAGCTAAAGATTATGCAGGTGCAATGACCTTAGCAGTTTACTTTTTAATTACAATTTTTGGTATGTTTTTATTAAATAAATAAATTTTATTATTTTTATGTTTAATATAAAAATAAACTATATAAAAACCTCTTAAATATTACATTTAAGAGGTTTTTATATTTTTTTAGATATAGTTTACCTTTATATGTGTTATATATGTTTAAAAGTGTCTTAAAATCGTTTTTAATCGTTTTTAATAATATATATTAACGATGAATACTCACCATCTCTTTTTGCTTTTATATTAGATCTTAAACCAGTTATAAAAGCATGTAATGGTCTTGATTTATTTGTTTTATATTTTTCTGATAATAATGATACATAAAAAGAATCAAACTTCATTGGTAATGTTTTTTCAACTTTCATTTCAATAGAAGAGAACAATTTTTTTATTGAATTTTTTGAAAAATGCCATAGATGTCTTGGTACATCATAAGCAGCCCAAAACTCTTTATAATGTTTTGCATCATAACTTTTAAAGTTAGGAACCGCTATAATTAAAACACCATTTGGTTTTAATAATTTTTTTAATTGATTTATATATTCAATTAAATTTGGAATATGTTCTAGTACGTGCCAAAGAGATATTATATCAAACTGCTTACCTTCGTATTCCTTAATATCACTTTTTAAATCAATATTTTTTTCAATTGAAAAATTTCTAGCTTTTTCTGAAGGCTCTACCCCGTTAATTACCCAATTATTTTTTTTGCAAATTTTTAAAAAATCACCAGTACCAGCACCAACATCTAAAATTGTTTTTTCTTCTGTGTTAAAAGAATTAATTAATTTTAATTTTTGGTTAAGTGTGTAATTTTTTACTAATTGATATATTCTGTCAAAAATTGTTTTTTTACTATCTGTATGAGAAATGTAAGCTTCACTTAAATAGTAGTTTTCTAAATTTACGGGTACTGGTGAAGTTACAAGCATATCATACTCTTTGTTATACATTGTTTCATAACTTTCATTAGAAACTGTATGATCAATACAATTTAAATGCGGAGTAAGATTTACATAAAGCTCTTTTTCTCTATCCAATTTATTTCCTTTTTTATAATGTTCCATGTGGAACATTATTTATGTTCAATGCAATATTACGTAAAAAGAAAAAAACGTTCGGCATAGAACGTTTTTTCTTTTTATAAACTTAGTTATTTATTACCTTCCCATATAAACTAAAAGTATAGAAATATCACTTGGTGATACTCCACTTATTCTGCTTGCTTGTGATATTGAAGAAGGTTGAATTTTATGTAACTTTTCTCTTGCTTCAATAGATAAAGAATGTACTTTATCATAATCGAAGTTTGATGGAATAACTACATTTTCTAACCTATTTAATTTATCTGCATTGTTTTTTTCTTTATCAATATACCCAGAATACTTTAAATGAATTTCTGCTTGTTCTATAACATCATCTTTCATTTCGTTTTCTTTAATATAATTATGAAGCTTTTCAATACTATTAAAATCACTTAAATTTAATTGTGGTCGTGTTGCTATCTTTATTAATTTCATTGTTTGATTAACAAGAGATAATCCTTTTGATTCTAATATTTTATTTATTTCTTCTTTCTTTACACTTAGGTTTGTAATAAAATGAATCAATTTATCAGTCTTCTCTTTCTTCTCTATTACTCTTTCTAATCTATCATCAGATGCTAAACCCAATTTATGTCCTAATGGAGTTAATCTTAAATCTGCATTATCTTGTCTTAGTAGTGTTCTGTATTCAGCACGAGAAGTAAACATTCTATATGGTTCTTCTGTTCCCTTAGTAATTAAGTCATCAATTAAAACACCAATATAAGCTTCACTTCTTTTTAAAATAAATGGTTCTTTGTTTTGAGTTTTTAATGCTGCATTTACACCTGCCATTAAACCTTGTGCAGCTGCTTCTTCATAACCAGTAGTCCCGTTAATTTGTCCTGCAAAGAATAAATTTTCAACTAATTTAGTTTCTAAATTGTGTTTTAATTGTGTCGGTTGAAAAAAGTCATATTCTATAGCGTAACCAAATCGTAAAAATTTTACATTCTCAAAACCTGGAATCAATCGTATTGCTTTGTCTTGTATATCTTCAGGCATTGAAGTAGAAAAACCATTTACATATATTTCTACGGTAGTCCATCCTTCAGGTTCTACAAAAACTTGGTGACGGTCTTTATCTGCAAAGCGATCTATTTTATCTTCTACTGAAGGACAATAACGAGGACCTGTTGATTTAATTCTACCATTAAACATTGGTGAACGATCAAAGCCTTCGCGAAGTATATCATGCACCTGAGGATTGGTATGAGTTAAATAACAAGAACGCTGTTTTGTTAATTTTTTTGTAGTTGGTAAATAAGAAAATTTCTCAGGATTTTCATCTCCAGGTTGCTCAGTCATTTTAGAAAAATCTAATGATCTTGCATCTACTCTTGGAGGAGTTCCTGTCTTCATTCTTCCTGACTCAAAACCTTTAGCAACCAAATCTTCTGTTATTCCTGTAGAAGCTCCTTCTCCTGCTCTACCACCTCCAAATGTTTTTTCACCAATATGAATCAATCCATTTAAAAAAGTACCGGCAGTAATAATTACTGTTTTAGCTTTTATTTCTAAACCTAATGCTGTCTTTACTCCAGCAATTCTATCGCCATCAAAAATTAATCCGTTAACAGAGTCTTGATAAAAATCTAGATTATCTGTTTGTTCTAACATTGTTCTCCAACACTCTGCAAATTGCATTCTATCAGATTGCGCTCTTGGGCTCCACATAGCAGGTCCTTTCGATTTGTTTAGCATTTTAAACTGAATAGCTGTCTTGTCAGTTACGATAGCACTATAACCACCTAATGCATCAATTTCACGAACTATTTGACCTTTAGCAATACCACCCATTGCAGGATTACAGCTCATTTGAGCAATGTTCTGAAGATTCATTGTTATAAGTAAAGTGTGTGCGCCCATGTTTGCACTTGCTGCTGCTGCCTCACTACCAGCGTGCCCACCTCCTACTACAATTACATCGTATGTTGTGTTAAATAAACTCATAATTTTTATTCTGTTCCACGTGGAACTGTTTTAGTTCTTGTTTAAAAGTTTTAAAGAATCATTTTCTTTAGAACGCATAATTTCTTTTTCTTCATCGGTTTTATCTTTGTATTTCATGTAATGTAAAACACCATGAATAATAACACGATGCAATTCATCTTCAAATAAAACATTAAATTTTTTTGCGTTTTCTTTTACTCTTTCTATTGAAATAAAAATGTCTCCTCCAATAAGTTTACCTAAAGTGTAATCAAAACTAATGATATCTGTTAGTGTATCATGTTGTAAAAATTCAACATTCATTTTATGTAAATAAGTATCATCACAAAATATATAGTTGATCTCCCCTAGTTCAAAACCATCTCTTTCAATACAGTTTTGAATCCATTTATTTGTACCTTCTTCATCTTCTAATTTAAACTCGGTTTCGTAATTAAATATAATCATTTTAACTTATTTGTCATTATTGTAAAAGCATTTAAGTTACGAGAGTAACCTATATATCTAAAGCTATCTTTTAAAAAGCAGCTTGATTCTTTTTTAAGATCTGTGATCTTTTCTAATTGATCAATATATTTTTGTTTATCTACTTCTTTATAAATAGTATCTTCATTAGTGTCTAATAAATCATAATTTTTATTTAAAACTACTTCGAAATATCTCTTTCCTTTTTTAATTAAATAGTTTTCAAAATGAAAATCATTTGGTTGAACAGGACCAAAACCTCTAGGTGTACTAAAGTTAACTTGATTCATCATTGTTTGGTGGTGTATCATAAAATGATGATGATGCCACCACCAATTATAGTTATAAGAGTAAGTTTTATTTACATAATCAACTCTAATTTTTAGATTATTATTCTTTGTTTTATTTACTGTTATAGTAGCATTGTGTTTTACTTTATTTGCTTTCTTTAAGAAATTTTCTATTCCATCAAAATTTTCATTTCCTTTAATAAAAGGATCTAAATTATTATCTATGGAGATTTCTTTAAGTACTTTTTTAGTGTTAATATCTGATATTTTTATAGATCCATTTTTCTTAGTCATGGCAAGTTGAAAAAGCTTTCTGTCAGAAAAATATGAAGTAGCTTTGTTAAATTTTATATCAGAAGAACTTTTGAAAGAAAAAAATTCTGGCTCAGTGTTAGTTTTTAAATCAAATTTTAAAAACTGAGTAACACTTTTCTTTTTATTATTTAGTGAAAAACCTGCAATATTTACATTCAAAGGCTCATATCCTTCTTTAGTAAAATAAAGAATATTGTCTTTGTAGTATAATTTAACTTGTTGTGTAGATCCATTAGCTACAAACTCATCAGTTTTAATAGTACTTATATTTTGATTTTTAAAGAAGTCTTTATAAGAACTATCGTTTTTTAATTCAAAAGAAAAATATTTTTCTTTATCATTTCCATCATATTTGTTAATTGAAATTTTGTTATCTGTTTTATAAAGCAAAAGAGAACTACTTTTGTTTCTTATAACTGCTGAGAAATCTTCGTGATTTACAGGAGTACTTTCAGTTACTTTTTTGGTAATAAGATTAATGTTTACTTTCTTTAAAAGATGTTTTTTTTTTTCTTTATATGAAAGAAGAAGTGTTAATATATTGTTCTTTTCATGAAAAGAAATAGTGCTTAATTCTTTATTATTTTCAAACGGATTAATTTCAGTAATTTCCTTTCCGTTGAACAAAAAAGGATGAATCGTATACATCTTGTTTTGTTTGTTTTTAGAGAAGATTAAATGAAACGATTCGTTATCATTTAAATCGCCAGAAAAAGTTTTTTCTGTTTTAAAGTGCTTAGGAAGTTTAATTATGTTGTTAGTAATAGTATTAGCAAAACTAGTTGCAATAAATAGTAATACGAATGAAAAATTAATAAATAACTTCATTTAGGTAGTTTAAAGTATTTAAATAAATAAGATTAATCTTTATTAGGAAGGCTAAAATACTCTTGAACCTTCTTTTTAAAATTTTGGCGCAAAGGTAATGATTGCCTGTTTAATATCTCAGTTTGATTATAAAACAACTTTTTAAATTTTAATGCTTTTGCAGATTCGCTATTATATTCTTGTAGGTTGGTGTTAGATTTTCGTTGTTTATCACGATTTTGTTCTAAGGCAGCTTTATCTAATTTTAGTAATTCATAGTTTAATTGTTGCATTTTATTAATGTTTTTTTGATTAAAACCATTTTCTAAAATTTCATTTTCTAGCTGTTCCATTTTCTTTAAAGCTTGCTTAGCTTTACCGTTTTTAGTACCACCTGCTTTAATAGCATCTTCTAATTGTTGCCTTAATTCTGATTGTTGTTTGTATATTTCATATAATTCACCATTAATATCACCGCCTTGTTTTCCAGTTTTACCTTCTTTCTCTCCTTTCTTTTTTCCGTCCTTTCCTTCTTTAGGTTTACCTTTATTATTCTTTTGCATACCTTCCTTCATTTTTTTCGTAAGCTCGTTTTGCTTTTTTATAATATCTGGTAAGCTAAATGATTTTCCTTTACCCTTTCCTTTTCCGTTACCAGGTTTCGGGTTTTGCATAGCATCTAATGTGTTACTAAGCATGTCTGCTAATGTATTTGCAGCGGTCATTATGTAACGCTGATTAGAAACACCACTTTGAAATTTATTATCTGCAAAGTTTTCTAAAGATTGATCTAAATTATAATGAGCTAATGATAGTTGATCTTGTATTTTAGATGATATTTTAGGAACTTTAATAGATAATACAAATAAGCTATCATCAATATGTTCGAAGTAAGTTTTAAGTTGATGTTGTTTTTGTAAAACCTTTCCGAAATTTGGGTGTGATGAATTACTAGCTGAAAATTTATGCATTAGGGCTTCTTGATCAAAAGAAAAAACAAGTAAGTTATCTAATATTTGACGCATACCTTCTATGTTTTCTTCTTCCATGTTAGCGCTCATTTCTTGCATAGATTTTTTCATTTTCTGGCTCATCTCTTGCATTTTCTTAGCAGCCTTCTTTTGGTTCTCTTTAGCGGGTGATTGTTTTTTGTTGTTTAAGTTCTCTTCAGCTTTGTTAAGTTGTTTCTCAGCTTCTTTAGCTAAATCATCTAAAGAAGGTAAATCCATTGGGTTTTTTAATTCTTTGTTATCTTTTTTAACTTCATTCAGCTCTTCTCTAGCTTTATTAAACTCTTCTTTTATTTTCTCCTGCTCTCCTTTCTTTGTTTCTTTTTTACTTAACTCTTCCTGTTTTTTACTTAACTCATTTAAATTGTCAGCCAATTTTTGTACTTTTTGTTCAATATAAAAACGCTTAGTCATTTCTAATATGCGTTCTAAACTCTTTTCTTGTTGTTTATTTTGTTCAGCTAATTCTTTAGTTTTCTTAATTAAATCTTCTCTGTTTAATTTTTCTGTAAGTTTTTTAAGTTCATTTAATAGTTTTTGCTGTTTTTCTAGTTTTTTAAGCTCTTTAATTCGCTCTTTTAAATGTTCTTTTTTTTCTTGTAAACTTTGGTTCTCTTCTTTTTTCTCAGAAAAATTCTTCTGTAAATTTTCTGTTTGACGTTGCATCATTTGTTTATATTGATCCTGACGCTTTATTAAGTTTTTAATTTTTTTCTGATCATTCCAGTTAACCTTCTTTTTATTCTGAAGTTCAAACTGAATTTTTTCTAATTCTTTTTTACTTTGTTGTTGTTTACTTAATGAGTTTTCTAAATTTTGAATATGATTACGTTGTTCTTGTAAAAGCTCTTTATCTATTTCATTTGTTGTTTTTTGTCGGTAAGAAAACTTTTGACTCAATGCTCTCTTATTACCATTTACGGCATCGTTATCGAACACTTGAAAATACATTTCATAGTCAATTCCTTTCTCTAAGTTTAAGCCTTTTGGAAATTCATAAAAGAAATTCTGAATTGTATTTTTATTAATCTTGATATTTTTAAAAGAAGTTTTTTGAGTATTTTTTTTATCGTAATAAACTAATTCCATTTTTTTGAAACCATAATCATCAGAAATTTGACCTACGAATTGTGCATTACCTCGTGAAATACTGTCAATATTAGATTTTACTGTTATTATAGGATGCTCATCTTTAATAACAGTAATGGTAAACTGTAATTGTTCGTAATCTTTAAGGTTTTCATTAGTTGTGGTAATTTTATAATTGACAGCTTGTTTAATTTGTTTCTTAAATATAAAAACGCCTGTTTCTTCTTGTGTAAAATTTGTTCTTTTTTTGTTTTCTATGTAACTAACAGTATCAGTTTCAGAAGTTTTTACAAGCCATTGTACAATTGTTCCTTGTGGAACATTTAGGTTTCCTGTGTTTTCAATTATTTCATTTTTCTTTTTAATATACCATGGGTATTTTAATTTTAATGAAATATTTTGAATTGTAGGTGTGTTAATAGTAGTAATTTTAAATACTTGAGATTCTATAGTGTTTGCACTTACATAAAAACTAAGAGCTTCCTGTATGTCAATAAAAGTATAAGAAAATAAGCCGTTTCCTTCGTTTGTTAAAAAATACTGTTGGCTATTAAAATGAACTTTTGCTTCGTTAGGAATAACCTCACCTGTTGTTTGAATATAAACAGTAATATCCTTTCCTTTAATTACCTTTAAATCGTTTGAAGTTAAATTAAAATAAAAAGGAGCAGGTGCTTTATAAGCGATAGAATGATTTACAACACGATTAAAGCTATCAGATAATTTATTACTTGTACCCGTTAAAAAAGTTAACCCCAAAATAAAAAGGGGTATTATAGTATATTTAAGATATTTTGTATTGCTGGTAAAATCAATAGCCTTGGTAAAAGAAATGGGTTGAATTTCTTTTGATTTTTGCTTGATACTAGCTAATAGTAATTCAGATTGCTCGCTGTTTTTCTTTAATTGAAGTATATTTAAAAGTTTGTCTTGTACTTCAGGAAAATGATTTCCTATAATTTTAGAAGCTTCTTCAAAAGAAATACCTTTTTGTAATCCTATAATTTTAAAAATGGGAAAACAAATAAAGCGTAAAAATAAAAATGCTTCAACAATAATAAATAACCAAAATAATAAGGTTCTAGCTGTGGGTTTAAGCCATAAAAAATGCTCTATAAATAAGGTAAAGAATAGGTATATTAAACCTAAGGAAATAAATAAAATACTTCCTTTTATTAACTCACTTGTATAGTATTTTCTACTAAACTGCTGTAATTTTTGTTCTATAGTGTTCAAAATCGTCATATCAATCTATAAAAGTACTATTTTTATAATGAAGTTTTTGTTAAAGATTTTTGTAAGTATTTATTATTTTAGACTACTAAATGTATGAACTTTCATACAAACCTCAATTATTCAATATTATTCAAATGAAAAAAATATCTATTTTATTACTCTTGTTTTCTTTTAATCTTTTAGCACAAAGCCCTTGGGTAAAAGAAAAAGGAAAATCATACCTTCAATTATCATACACAAGTATTGCTAATTATGATAAATTATTTGCTAAAACAGAAAAAGAATTACCAAACAAAGTATCCGATAATACGATACAATTTTATGGAGAATATGGTTTAACAGATAAAACTACTTTATTAGTAAACCTTCCATTTAAAATGACAACTTTAAATACGGCTATTAGTGGCTCGGTAAATAATAATTCATTAGGAAACATTCAGATAGGTGTAAAACATAATTTTTCTAATAATAAATGGTTACTAACAGGTCAATTAAATATAGAAGCTAATACTAGTAGCTATAAAGCTAATTCAGGTTTAAGAACTGGTTACGATGCTTGGAGTTTTACTCCTTTATTTATTGCAGGTAGAGGTTTTGATAGATGGTACATACAAGCATTTACAGGTTTTGATATTCGTACAAATAAGTACAGTAGTAATTATAAGTTAGGAGGTGAAGTAGGTTATAAAACATTAGATTGGTTATGGATTGCTGGTTTCTTAGATGGTGTAGCATCTTTAAATAATGGAGATATTGCATTACCTAGCGAAAACTTAGCTACAGGATTGTATGTAAATAACCAAGGTTATGCAGGTTTCGGATTAAAATTTATAGGAGAAATTAATAATAATTTTGGAGCAAATATAGCTTTAGGAGGTGCTTTTACAGGGAATAATGTAGCAAAAGCGCCAGCAATTAGTTTTGGAGTGTATCATAAGTTTTAAATGAATGTGAAATTTTATGGTTTAAACGTAATTATTTTATGGGAAAATAATAACTAAGATGTTTTATATTAAATAAATTAGTGCATTATTAATTTATAAAAATTTAATTATGTTAAAGAATGTTTTAAATTTAGGTTCTGTATTAAAAAAATCACAACAAAAAAAAATTAACGGAAATGGAGGGTGTGAACCTCTTATACCTTGTCATTTAGATTCTGAATACGATAGATCTTTGTGCAAGTGCGTACGAACTTTTCCTTCTTAATGGAATTTATTTAAAGCGAGCTACGGCTCGCTTTTTTTATGGGTAGATTAAAACTATCTTTGCGTCTTCAAATTAACAAAAAATGACTGAGAACGTAAGAGTACGCTTTGCTCCTAGCCCAACAGGACCTTTACATATTGGAGGTGTAAGAACTGCTTTATTCAACTATTTATTCGCTAAAAAACATAACGGAACTTTTGTGTTACGTATCGAAGATACCGACCAAACACGTTATGTTGCCAATGCAGAGCAATATATAATTGATGCTTTAAAATGGTGTAACATTCCTTTTGATGAAGGACCAGGGAATAATGAAAAATTCGGACCTTACCGTCAGTCAGAACGAAAAGAATTATATAAAACATATGCTACTGAATTAATTGATAAAGATTGGGCATATTATGCATTTGATACTACTGAAGAGTTAGATGCACATCGAAAAAATCACGAAGAAAATGGTAAAACATTTACTTATAACTGGCATAATCGCGAAAAATTAAATAGTTCATTAGCACTTTCAGCTGATGAAGTTAAAGCTAAATTGGCAGCAGGTGATAAATATGTTGTTCGTTTTAAAACACCACAAGACGAAACTTTAATACTTGAAGATGAAATTCGTGGTAAAATTAAAATTGACACCAATGTATTAGATGATAAAGTATTGTTTAAGTCAGACGGAATGCCAACATATCACTTAGCTAATATTGTTGATGATCATTTAATGGAGATTTCACATGTTATTCGTGGTGAAGAATGGTTGCCTTCTCTCCCACTTCATGTATTACTTTATCGCGCCTTTGATTGGGAATCTCCAAAATTTGCACACTTACCTTTAATTCTAAAGCCAGTTGGAAAAGGAAAATTAAGTAAACGTGATGGTGATAAATTAGGATTTCCTGTATTTCCTTTAGAATATACAAACGAGAAATCTGGAGATGTATCAAGAGGTTATAAAGAAGATGGTTACTTTAACGATGCATTTATAAATATGTTAGCCTTATTAGGTTGGAATCCTGGTACAGAACAAGAAATATTTTCATTAGAAGAATTGGTTGATGCTTTCGATTTAAGTAGAGTTAGTAAGTCGGGCGCTAAATTTAGCCCAGACAAAACAAACTGGTTTAATCAACAATATTTACAGCAAAAAACAAATGAAGAGTTAACAACATTGTATACTCCTATTCTTTCAGAAAAAGGAATTACTACTGATGTAGAGTATACAACAAAAGTAGTTTCATTAATAAAGGAGCGTGCTACATTTGTTGCTGATTTTTGGGAATTATCTAGTTTTTTCTTTGTAAATCCAACAGAATATGATGAAAAAGCAGCTAAAAAGCAATGGAAAGACACTACTGGTGCGTTAATGGAAGAATTAACAACGGTAATTTCTAAAATTGAAGATTTCACAATAGAAAATACTCAAATTGATATTAAAGGTTGGATTACGGCTAAAGAAATAGGTTTTGGTAAAGTTATGCAACCACTACGTTTAAGTTTAGTAGGTAAATTAGCAGGGCCAGATTTGTTTGATATTATGACAATGATTGGTAAAGAAAATACAATAGCGCGTATTAAAAACGCAATAAAAAAACTATCATAAAAACTAAAAACGCCGCTTTATAAAAGCGGCGTTTTTTATTATTTAGAATGCTCTTCTTAAAATTGATTATAGTAACAAGAAGAAGAAGTTTTTCCTTTAATACCTCCATTAGAATTATTCCAATCTAATTTAAATACAACACTTAAAGTTCCTTGAATATGAGAGCGCATACTTTCATAATTTTCAAGAGAATGTTTGTAGTATACCTGAGGGTTAATACCTATTTTATCATTTAACCAATAAATACCACCAGCACCAATGTTTATAGTAGGTGTCATTTTTAGTTCAGAATCTACAATACTACCTCCAGCAAATACGTATGGAGCAAATTTTTCAAATACTGCGTTAAAATTATAACGTAATGATCCATCCATAGAAAAATAATTAGCAGAATTACTAATAACACCAATATCATTAATTGTATTAAATGACATCGCTCCGTTTATAGATAAACGCTCACCAATAGGCATCGTTAAATTAACTACTGGGGTTTGAAAAAGATATGCATCACCAATAAAGGCAGCATCACTTTTACTAAATTTTGTAACTCCCATACCAATACCTATTTGCCATGAGTCGTTTAAATTTTGTGAAAACAAGTTCATAGAAAAGCAAAGTACAGTAATAAGTAAGATTCTATTTTTCATAAATTTCGAGGGATTTATTATAATATAACTTGTTAAATGCTAATTTAGTGTAAATTTAAATGGCATTTACTTTTTTAATAGCAGCTGTAAAATCATCTAAATCGTTATTATTCATAACTAAGTGAATTGCTTCGTCACAAACTTTTTCAACATTATCTGTTGGAAATTGTAATGCAACTGCTGTTTTTTGCATAAGTGTTATTTGCTCTTTATCTACATGGTCATCAGCAAAAACCATTTTTGTTAAAAGGTATAAACGTTCAATACGTTCATCATAACTTACAGGAGGATTTACAGGATATTTTTCAGGATTCTTTAAAATCGCTACATATTCAGTTTCATCAATATTTAATCTTTTTGCGGCTCTATCTAATAATTTTTGTTCACCTGCTTCAATAACATTATCAGTTTTTGCAATTTTTACAACACTAGCAAAGTGTCCTATTTCTTGTTTGTGTTTTCCGGTAGAATATAAATCTGATATCGACATTTTTTATGTTTTTATAATTAAAATTACGTATTCAATATTAAGAGACAAAGATTAAAAAAAAGTCACGATAAACCTTTTACTAAAGTTAAGAAATTTATTGAAAAACTAAACATAATTTTTTCTTATAGTTTTGTCTTTAATAATAATAATTTCTAATTGAAAAGCGAGCTAAAAAAGCTGATTTAAGACGTTTTAAAAAAACGGATTACACAATAGTTGCTGTACTATATTTATAGTGTAAAATAGTGTTTAAAATTAGTATTTACTCTAAATAATGAAAGGAATATGAAATTTATATTGCTACAAAAAATAAAAAGTATTTTTAATTGTTTTTCTTTTAATAATACTTTATGTTAACAACATAAAAACTAACATTCGCCTATTTTTTTGAATGCCTAAATAATTCTTTTATAGCTACATCTTAAAAGATCGTAGTTTTACTTCCTTAAATTTGTAAGCTTCTACAAAGTAAAAACAAATATTAAATGAGAATACTTCATACTGCCGATTGGCATTTAGGTCATAGATTACATGAACAATCACAATTAGAAGAACAAATGTTGTTTTTAGGTTGGATTGAAAATTATATTATTGATCAAAAAATTGATGTGTTGTTAATTTCAGGAGACGTATTTGATTCTGGTTCTCCATCGAATCAAAGTTTAGAAATGTATTATAGCTTTTTAGTAAAGTTACAAACAACTACCTGTAAATCTATTATTATTACAGGAGGAAATCACGATTCGCCAGGTACTTTAAATGCACCTAAATATTTATTAGACGCATTGGCAATAAAAGTTGTTGGAAAAGCAACAGAAAATATTGAAGACGAAGTTTTTGAAATTGAGATAAACGGAGAAAAAGTAATTATAGGAGCAGTCCCCTATTTGCGTGATGGAGATATTAGGCGTGCCGTAGCCGGAGAATCTTTTGAAGAACTTACTGATAAATACAAAACAGCGTTGATAAACCATTATAAATTGGTTGAAACGCAAAGTAAATTAATAAATACAAGCAATGCACCAGTTATTGCAATGGGACATTTATTTGCTACAGGGGGTTCTATTTCAGACAGTGAACAAAATATTTATGTAGGTACTTTAGGGCATATAGGAGCGGGAGATTTTCCTGCTTATTTTAATTATATAGCTTTGGGTCATTTACATAGGCCGCAAATAATTGGTGGAAATGAAAAGGTAAGATATTCAGGATCTCCAAATATTTTAAGTTTTAGCGAAATTAGTTACGAAAAAAAAGTACTTGTTTTAACTATAGAAAATAATAAAATAAGTGATGTTAAAGACGTTATAATTCCTCGTTTTAGAGAGTTTTATAGTATTTCAGGAACTATGACAGCATGTATTCAAGAATTTTCAAATATTGTTTCGAATTCGCATGAATTAACCCCTTGGGTAGAAATTATTTTAAATGAAGAGAATACGATAAATACTGAAGATTTAAAAAAGGAAGCCGAAGAACAAGTGTTCGAAATATTAAAAATATCCTTAAAAAATCAACGAAAAACAGTAGGAATTGAGGAGTTATTAAAAAACACAAAATCAATTAAAGAGTTATTACCTACTGAAGTTTTTACGCTAAAATGTAAAGAAATGGGGTTCGATTTAGAGAATAGCCCCGAAGTTTGGGATGCTTTTAATGAAGTATTACAGTCTGTTAAAAATCAATAATTAACTATTGATATGAAAATATTAAAAATAGAATTACAAAATATAAACTCCTTAAAATCTGATACACCCATTGTAATCGATTTTGAAAATGAGCAATTTATAGATGTTGGTTTATATGCGATTACAGGGTCTACCGGAGCAGGGAAAACAACTATTTTAGATGCCATTACCATTGCATTATATCATAATGTACCTCGTTTTAATGGTACAAAAGGTGCGTTGATTGATGTGGTAAGTCACAATGCAACCGATGCGTTTAGTAGGGTTACTTTCGAAAATAATAATTTTATTTATGAAGTTTTCTGGGGAATTAGAATTGCTGATAAATCTGGAAAAAAATATAAAAATGCTAAGGAAGAAGTAAGTTTAAAAAACTTAACTACTGACTCTATTTTAGCGACTCAAAAACGAAATTTAATTACTGAAGTTAGTAAGGTTACTCAATTAGATTACAATCAGTTTTTACGATCTGTACTATTAGCTCAGGGTGATTTTGCATCATTTTTATCAGCAAAAGGGCCAGATAAAGGAAAGCTACTAGAGCAAATTACTGGTGAACAGATTTATAAAAAAATTGGTCAAGGAATTTTAGAAAGAAAATCTAAAGAAGATACTAAGTTAAAAGAAATTCAAGCTAAAATTAATGCTGATGATATTTTAACAGAAGAAAATAAAACAGAATTAACACAAAAAGATGAAGCGCTTAATGCAAACATCATTAACATAGAAAAAGAAATTACAACTCATACGACTATTGTTAATTGGTATGTTAAGTATCAGAAAATAATAGAAGAATCAGAAAAATTAGACCTAGATTCAAAAGGAATTGATGCCTTTATAGAAAAACATAAAACGGAACTAGCCTTGCTTGCTTTAAATGATGAAGCAGCACCTTTTGAAGAACTAATGCTAAGTTTTAATAGAAATGAGAAAAATACCCTAGAAAAAGAAGCTCAGTTAACAATAATAACTGCACAATTAGCAGCACTCACGCCTAAAATTGAAAATTCAAAGAAATTATTTAAAAAGCAAACAATAGCATTAGAAAATACAGATAAAGAGTTTACTGATTGGTTGCCTAAATTCGATTTAATAACAAGATTAGATGGTCAGTTAAAAAATGAAGCTGAAAATAATCAAAAGTCAATTGAAAAATTAAATACAGCAACACTTCAATTAGATACGTTGCAAAAAGATAAGAACATTATAGTTACAAATTTAAAAACAACTGTAGCAACGATTAAAACTGACGAAGCATTCATATTAAAAAATAAATTTTTAACGAATGTTGAAGCTGAATTTTCCAATTGGACCACTAGCTTAATTATTTTAAAAGGAAATAAAGAAACACTAGATAAAAATAGCGTACTGGTTAATCAGAAGAACAAAGAAGTAGCAGAAACTACCTTGTTTTTAAAAGATAAGAAAGTGTTATTAGCTAAAAAAAATGCTGAAATTGAAAAAATTGATAAAGAAATTTCACTTGTAACGGCACAGTTATCTAAAAACAATATCGCTGATTTATTAGCAATTCAAAAGAAGCTTTCTTTATTAGAATTAGATTGGAAACAGTTTAAAAACTACGGGGAAGAAATTGCAAAATTACAGAAGGAACTTACCGAGAAAGAGATTCAGAAAAAATTTGAATTAACGGAATTAGAAGTTTTTAAGAAACAGCTAATAACTATTAAAAAACAAATTGTTGCTCAAGAAATTTCAGTTATAGATGCTGAAAAAATATTGAATTTAGAAAAAAGCATTGCTAAATACGAAGCCGATCGTAAAAACCTAAAAAAAGGAGAACCTTGTGGTTTATGTGGCTCAGAAGAACATCCATTTACAGAAAATCTTGTGTCAGGAGGTATTTCAGAGTCAGAAAAAACGGTTATCGACAGAAAAGAGCACTTAAAAAAACTTGAGGATTCTAAATCAGTATTAGAAAAAAATGAGGTAAAGCTAAGTACTACGATTACTAGTTTAACTCCTCAAATAAATACAATTACTGATGTTTTAAAAACACTTAGATTAAAAGCGACAACGTTAAATATTAATTGTGAATTAACAAATGCTGCTAAGGTTGAAATTGAATTAACTACTGTGTCTGAGAAAATAAAAGCAGTAGAAAAAAGTTTAAAAATAGCACAAGAATTACAAAATACTAAAGATATATTATCGAAGAGCATCGATTTACAAAACGAAGCTATAAACACTTTAAAAACTTCGATTGCTACGCTTACAGAGAAAATTAAAAATACGAATTCGGAAATTGATACTACTCAAAAATCGATTGACAGTTTAACAGCTATTTGCACAACTTTAGAAGAAAATTTACAAATAAGCTTAGGTAAATTTAAGTACCAACTACCAACTGCTAGGAATACAAATCAGTTTTTAACAGCTATTGAACAAGCTATAAACCAATACAATACTGCACAGAAAAATTTAGATGCATTAAAAACCGAACATAAAGTTTTAAATACAACTTTAGTTAATATTGAAAAGCAACTAGAAGCACAGGTTAACACTAAAAATGAGTATTTAAAAATTATAGAAACAAGTAAAATAACCACTACCCTATTAAAAACGGAACGTATTGGTGTTTTACCACTTGATAAAACAGTAGAAAGTAAAAGAGATAGTTTACAGTTATTTCGTAAACAATTGCTCGAAAAAGTAGAAGCAAGTAAAACAGCCCTACAAAAATTATTAGATGCTAAAACTGAAAAAGAAACGCTAAAACTGAAAAACAATGAAGAACAAAAGGCTTTATTGGCTGAAACTAGCAACCTAAACATTACTTTTAAGGCTGAGGTAGATAATACTGGTTTTAACACGAAAGAAGCTGTTAAAAATGCGCTATTGGCAAAGGAGCTTAAAGTAAAGTACACAAAAAATAAAGAACGAATAACAGAGAATCAACTAAAATTAAAAACTTTAAAAGAAGCTAATCTAAAATCCAAAGAAGTTTTACAAGAGGCTAAAAATTTTGACAGTACAGAAACCGAAAATAAGATTTCGTTAGAAAAGGTAACAATAGAGCACAAAACTTGTTTAACAGAAAAGGGAAAAATTGTTGAGGCTTTTAGAAAAGACCAAGAAATAAGAGACCGTAATAAAGAAGTTTATAAAAAAATTGATGCGCAAGCAAAAGTTTGTAGTGTTTGGAAAGAGTTATTCAAAATTATTGGGAATTCAAAAGATGCCTTTAACGTATACGTACAGCGTTTAACTTTAAAACACTTGTTAGACCTTGCAAATGTGCATTTATACAAGTTAAACAAGCGCTATTCACTAAAAATGGAAGAGTCTTACAAACCTAAAGAAGAGCTTAATTTTAATTTGATAGATCATTACCAAACCGACCAAGCACGACTGGTAGATACCTCAAGTGGTGGCGAAAAGTTTATTATTAGTTTAGCCTTGGCACTAGGATTGTCTGACTTAGCAAGTAAAAATGTAAAAATAGATTCTTTATTTATTGATGAAGGTTTCGGAACTTTAGATAGTAATACGTTAGAAACAGTTATTACTACGCTAGAAACCCTACAAACGCAAGGAAAAATGATTGGAATTATATCGCATGTAGAAAATTTAAAAGAGCGTATTCCTACTCAAATACAAATTACTAAAAAAAGCAACGGAGTAAGTGTCGTTAATGTTGTTTAAATATTAGCATTGATGTTTGGCAGGGAAAATAGTTATAATAATTTTATAGAGTCTTTAAATAATGAAAGAGCATAAGTTTCTTTGTTATTGATATTTATTAAACTATTAAAAACACTTAAATGTATTATTATCAATAAAATAAGAGTTAAAACCTGTCATAGAGAACTTATGTAGGCATGAAATTATGATATAAATCCCGTAAAAAGCTAATTACGGGATATTTCAATAATTAAGGAATTAATGAAAACTTAATCTTCGAGTTTTAATATAAATTCTTTTATTTTTTTACCAATTAATTCTGGGTTGTCTTCTTGAATAAAGTGAACCCCCTTACCAATATTAATAGGTTCTAAATTTGGTATATTTTCAATAATCCAATTTCTAACTGGTTCTGGCATAAAAGCGCCAGGTTCAGCATAGAAAAATAATTTAGGTAATTTCGAGTTCTGTAAAACTTCTCTATAGTTCTTTACTATTGAAGCTGTTAATTCAGGTTTCCCATTTAAAGGTACTTGTGAAATAAATTTCCATATTGGCTTTCTACTTTCTACTGATTGAAACGGAATTCTATACCCTTCTAACTCTTCTTCTGTTAAATCTCTTGACACCCAAGTTGGTAAAACATCATTTAAAAATATGTTATCTTCTACTACAATTTTATAACCTTCGGGACCACGTAATTTATTAAAAAAATCAATATTTTCTTTAGGAAAGAATGTACCAATATCTTGAATTATACCTTCCATAAATACAATTGCTTTGACATTATCTTGATGGTTTGCAAAATAATTAAAGCCTATTCCAGAGCCCCAATCGTGCAAAATTAAAGTAATATTTTTAAGACCCATTTTTTCAATTAATTTTTCTACATAAGTATATTGTTCCATATAGGTATAATCAATAGCAGGCTTATCTGATTTTCCCATTCCTATTAAATCAGGAACAATTATATGATGTCCAATTCCCTGAACATAAGGTGTAATGTTTCGCCATAAAAAACTGTTTGCTGGATTTCCGTGTAGAAAAAGTATTGGATCACCTTTTTCTTCTTTACCATACTCAAGTACATGCATTTTACTGTCATATACTTCATAATAGTTTGAGACTGTGTTTTGATTATTCTGTACCATAGTTTCTGCGTTAAAGATTATTATTAAAAATAATACAGGTAATTAAATCGTTAATATATTTCATATTAGTTCTTGCATTATTTTAAGGTTCAAAGATAAAATTCTTGTATGCATGAGAAAAATGAATTAATTTTATCATTTACATAAATTTATTTAATAATGGATGTTTCTTTGCGTAACTTAAAACTTGTGAATGTCATTGTAAAAGAAGGCTCGGTAACGAAAGCCTCTGAAAAATTGTATCTTTCTCAACCAGCATTAAGTCATCAGTTAAAAAAGCTAGAAGAAGAAATTGGTTTAAAAGTATTTAATCGATTAAACAAAAAACTAGTACTTACTGATGTTGGTCAAATACTATATTCTAATTCAGAAAAAATTTTGGCCTCCATAAGTCTTCTTAATTCTGAATTGGAAGAAATAAAAAAAGGAAAGAAAAAGAGAATTAGATTGACAACCGAGTGTTATACATGTTATCATTGGTTGCCAAGAGTAGTTCAAGAGTTTAGAAAAGACAACCCAGCTATAAATGTTCAGATTAATATCGAGGCTACAAAAGAACCATTACAATCTCTTTTAGAGGGTAAAATTGATTTAGCGATTGTAAGTAATACATCAAATCATCCTTCAATAAATTTTGAACCTTTAATAACAGATGAAATGGTAGTCATTTTATCTAAAGACAATGCACTGAATGGTGAAAAAAAAATTAATTTAAACGACTTAATCAATCAAAATTTAATTTTATATGATATTCCCGAAAGTAAAAATTATGTTCTTACTAATATTTTACATAATAATATTGGACTTGTAGATTCTATTCAGAAAGTACAATTAACCGAAGCTATTATAGAATTGGTAAGTGCAAATTTGGGAATTTCGATAATGGCAAAATGGGCTGCTGAATCTTTCTTGAAAAACAAAAATTTAAAGATGATTTCATTAGATTCAAGTTTAGGAAAAAGAAATTGGTATGTTGCTAGTTTAAATAAAATTTCTAAAACTGAAAATTCATTTATTAACGAAATAAAAAAAGATTTTAAGAAATAAGAAATAGAACGAAGCCTGATCCTTTGATGGGGCTATTTTTTTAGTGCAATTTATAGGCAAACTTTCTCAGTAAAAAGAATAGTGTTCTTTATTACTGAGAAAATTTAAGAGAGCGCCTATACTGAGACTGTTGTAAAAGAAGAGTCTAAGTTTTATATATTCAGATTAAAAATCAATTATTTTTTTATAATTTTAAAACTTTTAGAATGGTTTTTATAGGCTATAGTAGCTATATACAAACCAGAAGAGAGATTGTTAGTGTTAGTGCTATATATTCCATTATTTCCAATCATAATAGCATCTGTTATTAATTGTCCGTTTATGGTATAAATTTTAATTGAAAGCTTATGAGTAGGGTTAATTCCTTTAGTTTTGATATTTATTGAGTTCGTAATTATAGTATTGTTTAACTTTATGTCAAAAAGAAATTCTTTAGGAGTATTTAATTCTTTAATTTTATTATTTGTGATAGTACCAACCGTAAACCCTGAAATTATATTTCTAGTGAAATCAAGATGTTTACTGTTGATGTATATAGTATAAACACCTTCTTTAAAGAGGGATGTGTCAAGTGTAAAATTTTTTGTTTTTTGATGGTGCCTAAACGATTCTGAGTAAATTTCTTCTTCAGCAGTATTACCTAGTAAATCAGAAGTTTTGGTAATAGTAGCTGTTACTTCAATATCATCAGTATTTGCATTAGAATCTAGAAAAGATACTTTTAAGATGTTTTCATCTTTTTTAACCTCATAAACCATTTTTGGTCCATTGGATTGATGAGCATAGGCAACAAATTTTGAATTACTCTTTAAAACACTTGAATTTGATGTTTTAAGAGTGTAATTACTCACATAATCAGCTACAGAATTCATTTTGCTATGCTTTCTTCTTTGTGGAAGTAACCTACCTTTTGTAGACTTTAAATGGAAGTCGGAATATGAGTTTTCATGAAATATTTGTAAATCAATATTTGTATTGCCTTTATCTGCTATAACCTTGTCATAATCATTTTCGGAATTAATAATTTGATAATCACTTGTAGTTTTAGTGTAATTAATTAATTCAAAAGTCTTTTTTGTCGTAGTCTTTTTTAATGCACTTTCATCTAAGTAAGGTTTTATATGTTTCCATACATATTGCCCTAATGCAATGTCAACATGATCTAAATAAGCTTCGTTTTTTTTAAATGCATAAATTCCATTGGGTCTAAGCGTACTTTTATATGAAGATACCCCGTCATTTACACCCTGATGTAAATATAAAACGCTACCACTAGCAAACATTAATGGAGCTAAAAGTGTATGACCTCTAGCAAAACCAGACCCACCAAGAATAATAAATTTTGAAGGTTCATTATTTACATGGTTGTCAAAATATGGACGTACAACATCTCTGCAATAGTATGTTGTTGAAGTAGCACCTCCTTCGTTTAAACCTGTTTTTTTCCACAACCAATTTAGCCACCATTGTTGTGATATATCAGCTAAATACGTACCCCAATATGGTGTTCCTAAAGCAAAAACCTTTTTAACTTTATTATATTTTTTATGTGTGTACATTGCAACCTCAGAGGCTTTTCCTCCGTTACTATGCGCAATAATGTATACATCATTTACATTATATTTATTCGTTACAGTATCAATAGATTCGGCTAATAATTTTCCGTTAGCCCACATACCTTCTCCTCTTGTTGTAGCAACAAAAACAACTTGATAGCCTTCATTATAAGCTTCTTGATAAAATGTGTTATTTGTAAAAAAAAGCTGATTAAGGTCAATATACCCATGGTTAAATAAAATAACTTTGCCATTAAAATTATCAGGCTTAGCTCCATAATGAATAGTTGATTTTAGGAGTGGTCCAATAAATAAGGAACTAAGATTATCTGGTTTTGGGAGTTGTTTTTCAACAAAACCTTGTGAAAAAAGGGTTAAAGATGTAAAAAGAATGCATAAAGTTTTAATTAATTTCATTTTAGAAGGGTTTGATTAATTAAATATATGTAAAAAATTAACAAAAAAAAGGTGTTATTGCTAAATAAAATCTTTTTAATTTGTGATTTTTTTATTTTAAGTGTTTACTAGCTTACCATCGAAGCAGCCTATTTAATTACTTCATAATATATAATCTGACCATAAAAAACACGAGCTAAATCTTAAACGAATGCGCTATATTCCCTCTAATGGCGGTCGTTTACAGTATAATGGCTAGTGCTATTATTTACGAGTATCGTAAACGATTTTTTATACACTAAAAAGGAGATTGTTTTACACATATTTCCATCCAAACATAAAATTCTTAGATTATTCTATTAAATTTGAAATGTAAAAAACTAAGGTTATTAGTAACAAGATAAAATTGTTGGAAAAGAAAAGCTAAAAATTAAAATGAATAAAAAGAAGAAAGTAAATTATTGGGCAATATTAATTGTATTAGTACTAGTTATGTTGGCTTTTGGCTATTTTTTTGAATTAGGAGAATTGTTAGGAAAAGCGATTGCAAATTAACTAGAAAGAAGCTGAATAAGTTATTGTCTATAAAAAAATTAGCAACCTATGAAGAATTTAATAAGCTATTTACTATTTGCGGTACTTTTAGTTTCATGCGGCAAGCCAAGTAGTAAAAAGGAATCAGTTATAACAAAAGTTGTAAAAGAAAACGTTTTAATTGATAAATTGAAGCATAAAAAAAATACAACTACTGTTATTTCAACCAAAGTAACAATATTATCGGTAAGAGAAGAACTTATTATGCCAAGTGATTATTTAACAACGGCTATGACGGTTAAAACTATTAAAAATGACACTCTAGTCTTTTTAGATATGAATGGATTTGAAAAGTTTGTAGGTAAGGATATCTCTATAAAATACAAGCTAAAACTAGGAGAGAAATTATTAGTCTGCTTCAATTGTAATTCATTTTCTGAAAAGGTAGCAAATTATGATATTACAACATTTACCTCCGAAGTAAAATTTAAAAAATTACGACTTAAAAAATACATACAAGATGCGTATATTGACATTGCTTCAACCTTTGTAATGAATACAGAAAACGGAAGTACAGTAAAGTTTTTGAGTAACAATAATGAGTTAGCTTCTGACAGTATTAAAATGGCAAGTTCATTTTTTAACTACGGAATTGTAACTACGTATTATCCAGAATTACAAAACCGAAAAGAATTAGAAGAATTATTAAAATAAAAAACACAAGAATATGAAAAATAGAATTTATTTAAAAGAATACGCTTATGTAAGTTTAATATTCATATTACTAATTTGTGTTTCATGTAACTCTAAAAAAAGTAAACTAAAATCAATGGAAGGTGTATGGGAACTAAGCGAGTTTTATCATCTTGCAAATGATGATACCCTAAGAGTTGATACTACTAAGGTGCAGCATAAATTTTATTTAGACGGTCGTGTAATTTGGAATACCGACCCTGCAAAAGATGGTTCTGAGTGGCATGGATATGGCACCTATACTTATAAAAATGATACGATTACAGAAATACTCACCTCTATGTCGAAAACAATGAAGAGTACTGTTAATAAATATATTATTCCTATAGAGCGAGGTAATAAATGGTATAAGCAAGTAAATACTTACAAGAAAAATGATACTATTTATAAAAATATAGAAGTCTATAAAAAATTAAATTAAAGAGTATCAAATTGTTTTAATACAAACTAAGCATTGAAATATATGATGACGGATATAAAGAAACTAAGAAATTAAAATAGGCATAAAAAGGTTTTGTATTTAACCGAAAAGCATTTTTTTTACCCATGTAGAAGATCATTGCTATTGATATAAATCACACCGATGAAATGGAAATTAAAACATATAACCCAAAGCATCCTGTTCTTAAAAAGTATATTGAGTATTATTATAAAACAGTATTAGAGGACCATTCTTTTTTTGCATACCCACATTATAATTTACCAGTGTCTATAATTAGTAAAGCAGAATCTAAGGTTATTAATAATAAAGTGGTAGTAAGTCAAAAGAGTAAGAGTAATCTACAATCTTTTACTTATAATAAGTTTGCGAAGCCTATTCACATTGAGTTAAATGGAAAATGTAACGTTTTTTGTTTGGTTTTTAAACCTTATGGTTTAGTTCAGTTTTTACCTAATAGTATAAATTTAAATAGTCAGAAAAATATTCTTATTATAAATTTATTTGATAACTTATTAGAATATTCACCAAATTTTTCGGAGCTAAATATTAATGATAAAATAAATAAAATAGAGAGCTATTTACTGTCTATATTTCAAGAAAAAGAAGACTCAGAAATTGTAATTAAAGCAATATCGATCATTAAAAAACAAGATAAATTATCTATAAAAGAAATTGCAGAGTTGTGCAACTGTCATCAAAAGAAACTATACCGTTTGTTTAATAAGTTATGTGGTGATAGCCCTATGGTTTTTAAAAAAATAATTCAATTCAGAAAAGCCTTAGAGAAAATTAAAGTTACAAATTCAAGTTTTAAACTAACAAATGTTGCTTTAGATTCTAATTACTATGATCAATCTGCATTTAATAATGCATTTAAAAAACTTACAGGAGAAAAACCAAGTCAGTTTTTTAAAGAAACAGAAATCTATACACCAGAAAACATATATTTTAAAGAGGTTAAAAAAGTTAATGTCTGAAAATTACAATTTTTAATGCTTTTTGTTTTTCACTTTTGTAAGATAAAAAAACAAAAGTAATTTACTTCTTATTGTTAATATGTATCCTTAAAACTCTCAATTAAAGAAGTGTAACCTTTATTTAAAAATTTAGAAAAAGGAAACGTAATATAATGAGAATTCTAGCGGAGAAAATATGAACATTGAAAATGACTCTACAGAAGTAAAAAACAAAAAAATATGAATAAAATAGTTAGAATATTATTGACTGTAACAATTTTGGTTTCATGCAAATCAAAATATAAGAAAAATGAAGCTATGGCACTTGAAAATATAGAAACAAATAAAGAAATTTCTATATTAATAGATAGCCTATATAAGGTTGATCAAAGAATTCAATTACAAATGATGGATGCTTCTAAAAATGGTGAGAGAGAAAAAGTGAAAAAACTGGAGTTAGAAGAAACGGAAATTTTTAAGAGGCATATACCAATCTTGAAAAAGATATATAATAAAGTTGGGTACCCAACAATAGTAGTAGTTGGAGAAGAAATATCTAATAAATTTTTTATGTTGGTACAACACTCCGATTTTGATGTAAACTTTCAAGAAAAAATGTTAAAGAAGATCTTCGAAGAAGTTAAAAAAGGAAATGTTAGTATAAAAAATTTCGCATATTTAACTGATAGAGTACAGCTTGCACAAGAGAAGTCACAAATTTATGGGACACAGGTAAAGTTTAATACTGAACTTGGACAAATATTTCCTAAAAACCTTATAGATAGTTTAAATGTAAACATAAGAAGAAAGGAGGTTGGATTAGAACCGATTGAAGAATATTTGAACTTACTTTTAAAAATGCACTTTCAAGTGAATAAAGCACACTATGATAAAATAGGAATAAAAGAGCCCAAATTATATGAAATGGAGTAAATTTATAACGAATAAGTACAGTTCCGAAAGAAAATAGTAAGCATAATTTTTTGCCAGATTATTATTCCGCTTTTAGGCTTTAAAATTTACCAATAGTATTTATAATAGTAAAATTGAGAGAATGAAAGAAAATAGTGAATTAACTACTCTTATTGAAAGTTCAATAGAACACAAGACCTTACCAATGGGAGGTTATAAAATTCATTATTATGTATCAGGTAAACAAGATGCTGATTTAATTATTTTTCTGCATCCTGCATTTTCCGATCATAGAGCATTTGACCAACAAATTGATTTTTTCTCAAAAAAACATAAAGTAATTACGATTGGTTTATTGGAGCATGGTTTGTCAAAATCCAAAAAATCCAAAGATAAAATAGATGTTTCTTCAAATCATATTAAAAAAATTCTAGAAATTGAAACAGTAAATAAAGCTCATTTTGTAGGAGTCTCAATGGGATCTTTGATTGCTCAATACTTTGCACTTAACCATGCTGAAAAAATAAAATCCTTAACGGTATTAGGTGGGTATGATATAATTAAGGAGAATAAAGAGGTGGTAAAAGCCCAAAGAGCTGTTAATATTGCTTTGTGTTCCGAGCTTTAACATCAATAAACCCTTTAGAAAAAAGGTAGCAGAAATGACTTGTATATCTGAAAGAGGACAAGCGTTATGTTTTATGAAACCGAAAGTTATTATGAAAGAAAATCATTTATGGTAATGCAAGGGCTTCAGAACGTAATGAAACAGAGAGAGAGAACATTACTCTGCGGTATCGAACTTTAATCCTAACAGGAGAATACTGTATTGAATTAGCGAAGAAAATAGCAAAAGAATGGCATGCTTGTTTAAAAAACAGCGAGTATTATACGATTGATAATTTAGGGCATTGTGCTAACATTGATAAATCATTAGTATTTAATAAGTTGGTAACTGAATTTATAAACAAAAATAACTAAGTTTAACACCTCGTAAAAGTGCATTTTCACTAAACGGTAGTAGTATTGAAATAAAAAACATGAATTTTCTTACAAATTTTTTCATAGCGATAGATCAACTAGGGAATGTAATTGCTGGGGGTAATCCTGATAATACAATATCATCACGAGTTGGGTATTATACAGAAAGATATTATGAATCAGCAAAGATTCCTTTAAGATGGCGAACATTCAGAAATATTATAAACTTTAGTTTTTATCCAATAGATGGTAAAAATCATTGTAAAGAAGCCTATTTTAATGATGCAGGTGAAGAATTTGATGAAGGTACTAGTGATATAGCAGTATCAATTTTAGCCGTATTCATAATAGTTAGTTGTATTTTTATAATAATTTTATTTTATGGTTTATACGTATTAGGCATTGTATCTCCGAAAGATATTGATAGAACAGCAAACATAAAGCAACGACTACAGATTGCTGAAGCTAAATTAAAAGGAGTGTATTCAGAATTAAATGAACACCATATACAAGTTGATGAAGAATTAGATGAAATAATTGAAGAAACAGAAGTCACATTAAAAGAAATTTCTAAAAAAATTGAAGGAATATTAAAGTTAAAATATCGTTTAGACCACTATAAAGAAAAAAAATAATATCAATTGCTATGCGTTTTGATATATAACTTAAAAACGTTTACTTTAATACCTCAGTATCATTAAACAAAAAAAAGAATGAAAACGATAAAAAATCAAATTCTTCTAGCAAAAGAAAAAACATTAAAATTAATTACTGATATTCCTGTTGAAAAATGGTTCGTAACACCTAATGTTATAGAATCAAATTTAAATTGGCAAATAGGTCATATTATTTTAGCGAATTACTTGCATGGAATTGCATCAATATCAGGAGCAAATGAAGAGTTTAAAAACAAAGTAAATGTAGTTGATTATATTAAATTTTACGGTCCAAAATCAAACCCAAATAACTTTAAAAGTGAAAAACCATCAAGCGAAGAGTTATTAGAAATTTATGATTTAACATTCGTTTTAATTTTAAAAGGGCTTAAAAATTTAAGAGCAAAAGACTTGCAAAAAGAAACAGCAGTGCCAAATCCTGCAGTAAAAATAAAGTATGACGCGTTATTATGGTTATCGCAACACCAAAGTTGGCATAACGGACAAATAGCAATGCTAAAAAGAGTACTTACAACTTATCAATAAAATAGCGTCTAGAGAAAATTTAAAACCTTTTTTAATATTCAGTTTTTTGAATAAAAAGAACAAAAAAATTAGAGAAGCTAATATTAAATTAGCTTTATAATAAAGGTTAAAAACCAAAAAATAATACTCGTATATTTGCGTAAATTTTTTTAGGTTGAGTAAGCAAACTATTGTAAATCATTACCAACAATCGGGTAACGTAAACCAGATTGTAAGTGAACTTCAACAAGAACAACACCATTTTCAAATAACGAATTTGGTTGGTTCTTCGTTGTCTTTTGTTATTTCTGAAAGTTTTAAAAAAGCTGACAAACCCTTTTTGTTAATTTTTAATGATAAGGAAGAAGCTGCGTATTATTTAAACGATTTAGAACAGTTATTAAGTGATAAAAATGTATTGTTTTATCCAGGTTCTTACCGAAGACCTTACCAGATAGATGAAACTGATAACGCCAATGTATTGTTACGATCTGAAGTTTTAAATCGTATTAATTCAAGAAAGAAACCAGCTATAATTGTTACCTACCCTACTGCCCTATTTGAAAAAGTAGTTACCAAAAAAGAATTAGAAAAGAACACGCTAAAAATTACGGTTGGTGAAAATGTATCTCCAGATTTTATAAACGAAGTATTATTTGAATATAATTTTAATCGTGTAGACTTTGTTACCGAACCAGGTGAGTTTTCTGTTCGTGGTGGAATTATAGATGTATTTTCATTTTCAAACGATGAACCATATCGTATGGAATTTTTTGGTGATGAGGTAGATAGTATTCGAACCTTTGATGTAGAGACACAGCTTTCTCGAGAAAAACAGCAAAAAGTAAGCATCATGCCTAATGTAGAAAACAAAACGCTACAAGAAAATAGAGAAAGCTTTTTAAAATATATTTCATCAAAAACAACAATTTTCGTAAAAAATACGCAGATTCTTACTGAGAATTTAGATAAGTTTTTTAGAAAGGCTGAACTTTCGTTTAACGAATTATCTACTGAAGTTAAGCATTCCAAACCAACAGAATTATTTTGTGATGGTACTTTAATTAAAAAAGAATTACAAGAGTTTACCTTAGTAAAAATGTCTGCACGAGCGGAGTCGAGTGGTCTTTCGGAAATAGTTTTTAATACCCATCCACAGCCTTCTTTTAATAAAAAATTTGAATTATTAATTCAGAATTTTAACGAATTTTCAGCAAAAGGATTTATTAATTATATTTTCTGTTCTAACGATAAACAAGCACAACGTTTTCATGATATTTTTGATGATAACGAGCAAGACGTTTCCTATGAAACAATTGTATTTCCATTATATCAAGGGTTTGTAGATTTAGAAAATAAGATTGTTTGTTATACCGATCATCAAATATTTGAACGTTATTATAAATTTCGCTTAAAAAACGGATATGAGAAAAAGCAGTCCATTACATTACAAGAACTAACAAAGTTAGAAATTGGTGATTATGTAACACATATCGATCACGGAATTGGAAAGTTTGCAGGATTGCAAAAGATTGATGTAGAAGGAAAGAAACAAGAAGCTATTAAACTTATTTATGGCGATCGTGACATTTTATATGTTAGCATTCACTCATTACATAAAATATCTAAGTTTAATGGTAAAGATGGTAAACCACCTAAAATATATAAATTAGGCTCAGATGCTTGGAAGAAAGTAAAACAGAAAACCAAAGCAAGAGTTAAGCATATTGCTTTTAATTTAATTCAACTTTACGCAAAACGAAAATTACAAAAAGGATATGCCTTCGGACCCGATACGCACATGCAGCACGAGTTAGAAGCAAGTTTTATATATGAAGATACACCAGATCAGTTTTCATCAACCCAAGATGTAAAAGTTGATATGGAAAAACCACAACCGATGGATCGTTTGGTGTGTGGAGACGTTGGTTTCGGTAAAACAGAAGTTGCTATTCGTGCAGCTTTTAAAGCAGTTGATAATGGAAAACAAGTAGCTGTTTTAGTACCAACAACTATTTTAGCATTTCAGCACTTTAAAACCTTCACAGAGCGCTTAAAAGACTTTCCGGTTACAATAGATTACCTAAACCGTTTTAGAACTACAAAACAGCGTAATGCCGTTTTAGAAGGTGTTTCTGATGGAAGTGTTGATATTGTAATAGGAACACATCAATTAACTAATAAAAAATTACAGTTTAAAGATTTAGGATTGTTAGTTATTGATGAAGAGCAAAAATTTGGAGTTGCTGTAAAAGACAAACTAAAAACCATTAAAGAAAATGTTGATACACTAACGTTAACGGCAACGCCTATACCAAGAACGTTACAGTTTAGTTTAATGGCAGCACGTGATTTATCGGTTATAAAAACAGCGCCACCAAATCGTCATCCTATTGAGACCAATGTAATTCGTTTTGGTGAAGAAATTATTCGGGATGCTATTTCGTATGAAATTTCCCGTGGAGGTCAAGTGTTTTTTATTCATAATAGAATAGAAAATATTAAAGAAGTAGCAGGTTTATTACAGCGTTTAGTACCAAGTGCTAAAGTGGGCATAGGTCATGGGCAAATGGAGGGTAAAAAGCTAGAGGATTTAATGCTCGCTTTTATGAATGGTGAATTTGATGTATTGGTATCAACAACCATTATTGAAAGCGGATTAGATGTACCTAATGCCAATACTATTTTTATAAACAATGCTAATAACTTCGGATTATCTGACTTGCACCAAATGCGTGGTCGTGTAGGACGTTCTAATAAAAAAGCTTTTTGTTATTTTATTACGCCAGCATTTCATATGATGACTGATGATGCTCGTAAACGTATTGAAGCGTTAGTATTATTTTCTGAATTAGGAAGCGGATTAAATATAGCCATGAAAGATTTGGAAATTCGTGGTGCTGGAGATTTATTAGGAGGTGAACAAAGCGGATTTATTAACGATATTGGGTTTGATGCTTATCAAAAAATACTTGAAGAAGCGATTGAAGAACTAAAAGAAAACGAGTTTAAAGACCTGTATCCAGTTGATGAAAACATACCGAAGGAATATGTAAAAGAGGTACAAATTGATACTGATTTTGAAATTCTATTTCCTGATGATTATGTAAATTCGGTAACAGAGCGATTGAGTTTGTATAATAAATTAGGTAGTTTAACCAAAGAAGAAGAGTTGGTTGAATTTGAGAACCAAATTACCGATCGCTTTGGAGAATACCCAACACAAGTTCAAGATTTATTAGATAGTGTTCGTATTAAATGGTTTGCAAAAGAATTAGGTTTAGAAAAAATTATTTTAAAACAAAAGCGTATGATTGGATACTTTGTATCTGATCAACAAAGTGGTTTTTATCAAACAGAAGGATTTACAAAAATGTTAAAGTACGTGCAGCATAATTCAAAAAGCTGTGTAATGAAAGAGAAGAAAACCAAAAATGGATTACGTCTATTAATTACTTTTATTAGAATTGATAGTGTAAATACAGCTTTAAAAGTATTGCAAAAAATATAGATTGTAATTCATACCTTAAAATAATTATGAAAAAGATAAAGAAAAAAGAATATAATTGCCCTAATTGTGCCCATCGAATGAGGATTCCTAAGTACAAAAAAATACACTTTCACTGTACAAGATGTGGCAAAACTATTGAGTATAATGGTAAATTTTCACACCCAAAGTATTATTTATTAATAGCTGCTTCCGTCCTTTTAGTTGTTTATTTGTTTTTTGTTAGAGATTATTTAACTTATCAAAATGTTAAAGAGTTAAAAACTTCAGAATCTTGTATTAGTTATTATGAAAATTATCCTAATGGTTTTTACACCGAAGATGTTAAATTTATAGAGCTCGATATTACAAGAGATATAAATTTAATCAGAGCATTTTTAAACAAATATAGAATTAGTTCATATACTGAAGAGGTAAGGTTTATAGAACTTGATGTTGCTAAAGATATAGAATTAGTAAGAGTGTTTTTAAAAGAATATCCAAAAAGTAATAAGAAAGAAGAGGTTCTAAAAATTAATAACGATTTGTGGGATTTTGAAATAAAAAACTATGATGAAAAGATTAAAACTAAAAAAGGCCTAGATCCAAAAGCAGTTGTTTTTTTTAAGAAACTTTTAATACACATGAAAAAGTTAAACTTATCAACTATATCATTAAGTTTATCAGGAGATGTAGATGTAAAAAATTATAGAGAATATAAACCAGGTATTATAAAAATATTAGACGAGATAACCTTTAGTCATGCTGGTAGAAATGTTTCTGATAATATTGTAGACATTAAAAAAAATTATTCACAAGGTAATATAAGAGGTTATGAAAGTATTGTAAGTGGAGCTATAGAAAATGGTTTTGAAAACATATTAAGCCATAATTTTATAAAAATAAATACTAGATATGACTATAAACACCCAATACGAATAAACATAGATTACGAAATTAAAAATCAAGAAAAACCTTTTTATAAAGGAGATGAACATGTTCCTGTTATTTGGACATACAATACTACAGAACCTAAAAACAAATTCATTTCTTTTTTAATAGGTGTTGCTATTAATTATAAATTTAATATAACATTACCCGATGATGAGAGTTTAAGTTTTGAGCACAAAACGAACGCTCTTGATAATATTAGTAATATTAGATCTATTGAAGAGGGTTATATGCGAATGACTGCACAAAATTTTAACAATTATGGTGCACAATTATTAACCAAATTCGGTTTATTAGATAGTGAAAAATAAATATTAGGGAAGTAACTTGAAAATGGAATACAAATTATTTTATTTCCTCAATAATTAGAAATAAAAAATGGCATCAATATTTGGACATGCATTAGCTGCTTTTGCATTAGGAAAAGGTTTTTCTAAAACAATTGTAAATTGGAAATTTATTTTACTAGGTATTATTTGTGCGATATTACCAGATGCAGATGTAATTGGTTTCAGTTTCGGAATTAAATATGAAAGTTTTTGGGGACATCGTGGTTTTTCTCATTCATTACTTTTTGCTTTAATTTTAGGTGTTTTAATTACAGTAATTTTTTACAGGAAGATCTTAGCTACAAAAAAAGGCTTGTTGCTCATATGCTATTTTACATTATGCACAGCATCTCATGCAATTTTAGATGCATTAACAACAGGAGGTTTAGGGGTTGCTTTTTTCTCACCTTTCGATACCACACGTTATTTTTTTCCATGGAGACCTATTAAAGTTTCTCCTATTGGAGTTGAACGTTTTTTTAGCGAAAGAGGGATCAACGTATTGTTAAGTGAGTTAATTTGGATAGGAATTCCGAGTATATTTTACATATTTGTTACAATGTATTTTAAAAGAAAGAAAAAATAACAATGCAAAGCAATCATATTAAAAATTTATCAGGCTTATTATTAGCTACTTTTTTTATTAGTACTTCGGGAGTTTTAGGTAAATATATAGCCATGCCATCAGAGGTTATTATTTGGTTTCGATCTGTATTCGCAATGGTGTTTTTATATGTTTTTTGTAGATTAAAAAAAGTTGATTTAAAAATAAAATCGAATAAACATATTGTTCCGTTTATTATTAGCGGAATTTTTATGGCAATTCATTGGGTTACCTATTTTTATGCACTTAAGCGCTCTAATGTTGCTATAGGAATGTTATCGTTATATACATTTCCGGTAATGATTGCTTTTTTAGAACCTTTATTTTTAAAAATAAAATTCAATCCTATGTATATTGTTTTAGGATGTATGGTTTTGTTAGGAGTTTATATTTTAGCTCCTGAGTTTAATTTAGAAAGCGCTAATGTTCAAGGAATTTTATTTGGCTTATTCTCTGCTTTATGTTATTCGATTAGAATTTTAATTTTAAAACAATATGTAGCGCAATATGATGGTGGAATGCTTATGTTTTATCAAACATTAATTATTACAATTTGTTTGCTTCCTGTATTGTTTATTATGGATGTTTCTGGCTTTGAAAGTCAATACCCGTATGTATTGTTGTTGGCGTTGTTAACAACAGCAATAGGCCATAGTTTAATGGTTCATTCATTACAGTTTTTCTCAGTATCTACAGCAAGTATTATAAGTAGTGTTCAACCAATATTTGGTATTGTTCTAGCGTTTATTTTTTTAAATGAAATACCTACATGGAATACTTTTGTAGGTGGAAGTTTAATTTTAGCAACGGTAATTATTGAGAGCATTAGAAGTAAGAAAAATTAATATATTTTTTGCTGTTGTTGTATAATGCTTTTCATACTTACATCTTCGTAATTTCTCAAAACAAAAGATAATGCACTATGTAGTATCTCTCCCATCCCATCACTATCTCTAAAGTTAATATCTCCTGTAAATTCAAAAATTTCAGCTTTTAATTGTTTAATTTTTTCGGGAGTTGAAATATTATCAGATTTCATTGCGGTAAGTAAACGATTTAATCGTGAACGTGACCCTAAAATTCGTTTAGAGACTATTGATCGTTCTTCTAACTTATATTGTTCTATCGATTCTGAAGTAAGTTTACTGCTAACAAGCTGTACCATTTTTAAATTTTCTTTAAAAAATTGCGGATAATAAACTTTAAACTTTCCTTCAAAACATTGTTGGTCAAAATCTATAGGTCTAATCTTATACACTACATTTTCAAAATCATGTGTAGGTATAATCACATAATTATACGAACGCATATCACCTAGTAAACGAATCATACAACGTTCATTAAACTTTACGAACTCTTTAGCTATTTGTGCTTTTTCAACATCTAAGCAATCATCTAAATAATCTTTAATGAATATATCGCCAGGAATACCTGAAATATGTTCTTCTATCAAGGTGTTTTTATATACAAGAAAATTTAAGTTATAAGGTGATAAAATGTCTTCTAACTCTAAACCATATATACGAGAAGAATCAGTTTTCTTAACATAAAAATAGGTGTAATTGTCATTTAAAATATTACGAACCTTTATTCTAAAAGGCTGAGAGTTTCCGAAGGTACAAAAGTCAATAGCATCAATATTTAAATGTTTAATACTAGCATCTGAACCATTTGAATATAAAATGTTATATACTTTCTTTAAGCTTAAATCTATTTCTTCTTGTTCAAATTCATTATAATAAACACGTACCCATAAGGTATCATTATCATGTTTATCAAAAACCGATACAGCTCCTTGAAAACGTAATAAGTCGTCATAAAAAATAGGTATTTGAATAGTTCTACTGTGCCTTTTTAAATAAAAAGAAAGCTTTTTATTTACAGGAAAAGCAGGTTTTTTTTGAGACATTAATTTTTCTTCTGAAGACATCTATAAACTTTTTGTATGAAAGCTAATTTAATTTATTTGGAATAATTTTTGTTAATTATTTAAGAAAATTACTGCTATGAATAATTTTAAGTTGACAATTCCAAAACCATGTAATGAAAGTTGGGATAAAATGACACCTAATGAAAAGGGTAAATTTTGTAAGCTATGCGCAAAAACCGTAGTAGATTTTACAACAAAATCTACTAGTCAAATTAAAGATTATCTTATTGAAAATAAAGGCAAACGCGTTTGTGGGCATTTCTATAAAAAACAGTTAGATAGTATTGTAATTCAATTACCAGAAACTACTTTTAATCAATCTTTATCATTTCAAAAAATATTTTTATTAGCTTTAATTTTTGCTATGGGAACTACATTGTTTAGTTGTACAACAAATACTGGTAAAGTTCAAAAAATTGATAAAGTTGAAATTATTGATTCTATTATAATAATAGAAGATATTACAGATATTGAATTAGATGGGTTTGTTATACCAGTTTTAAAGAAAGATTCTGTGAAAAAAGAACTTAAAATTCCACCACTACCTTCTGTAGAAGGTATTACGGTAATAGAAACAGTATTAGAAGAGCCTTTTAATATTGATACAATTATTGAAGTTCCTGAAATGGAAGTTATTGAACCTGAAGATGTCATTAGAGGAGGCATTCGTGATAATTCTGATCTTGAATACGAAAGTATAAAGACTTTTTTTTATTCAAGAGAAGTTAATTACCCTCCAATCTTCTTACAAGATGAAAATTTGCCAAAAGAAAACTTAATAAATGTTTTTGATAAGAGAATAAAACAATTTTTAAAAGATAATTATGATAGCAAGATTCATGAAAGTTTAAGTTTATTAAAAGGAGCTAAAAAGTTATATGTTCGTATATCTATAAATGCTAGAGGAATGATTTCAAAAGTAGAAGTAAGAGCACCTCATGAAAAAATAAAAACACATGTAAAAGATGTTTTAAAAAAATTACCACAATTATTACCCGCCACAAAAGATGGAAAAAAGGTAAGTGTAATGCATGTGTTTTCTATAGTTTTAGATTAAACCTCAAATAATTTTCCAGGTAAAGGTTTTATAACACCTTTAAGTTCCATTTTAAGTAATAAAGAAGACAGTTTATACACTGGGATGTCGCATTTAAACGCGATAATATCTAACAACTGTTTTCCATTTTTGACTAAATAATCATAAACCTTTTGTTCAGTATTGGTTAGGGTAACAAACAATTCCTTTTGTATTACGGTAGGTTTTTTAGAAGCTTGTAAGTCCCAATTAAGCATTTTTACAATGTCGTCAGATGAGGTTAATAAATGTGCCTGATTATTTTTAATAATAGTATTACAGCCTTTGCTATAAGTATCATTGGTTCTTCCTGGCACAGCAAAAACATCACGATTATAAGAATTCGCAATATCGGCAGTTACCAATGAACCTCCTTTTTCTGCAGATTCAATAATAATTGTAGCTTTAGATAAACCAGCAACAATACGATTCCGTTTTAAAAAATTTTCACGAAGTGGTTGTTCTTCATGCCAAAATTCAGTGATAAATCCACCATTTTTTGTTATCTCAGTACAATACTTTTTATGTGTTTTTGGGTACATTTGTTCTAATCCGTGCGCTAATACGGCAATGGTTTGTAAATTATTTTTAATAGCTGTTTTATGAGCACAAATATCTACTCCGTATGCAAAACCGCTTACAATTATTGGATTGTATTTAGATAAGTCTTCAATAAGCTGATTACAAAAATCACGACCATAAGAAGTTATTTTTCTAGTACCAACTATTGATATAATTTTTTGATTGTTGAGGTTTATATTTCCGTCATTAAAAAATAAGATAGGAGCATCAATACAATGCTTTAAATTATACGGATAATCAGCATCTAAAAAATAAGAAAATTCTATATTATTTTTGTCTATATAATTTAGCTCCTCCTCTGCTCTATTTATATTTTTTGTATCAAATAAATGTTTTAGCGTATGAGTACCAATTCCATTTATTTTTTGCAGCGCACTAGCTTTTTCTCTAAATACTTGTTCTACGCTACCAGTGGCATTAATTAACTTTTTTGCTAAAAAATCACCGATGTTTTTAGTAGCTTGTAATCGTAGAATAGCTAGTTTTTTTTCATTTTTCATGTGGCAATAATTTGATTATCAATATACAAAAAAACTGTTGATAAGATTTCAAAGTAATGAGCATATTAATTCATAAAAAAACTATATTTGTTACTATGACATTAGCCAATTATATAAACGATTTATTGTACAGATACGAATGCGTAATTGTTCCTGGTTTTGGAGGTTTTGTAACCAATAAAATAGGTGCTAAAATGAATAGTGACACACATACATTTTACCCACCAAAAAAACAAATTACTTTTAATTCGTATTTACATCACAACGATGGTTTATTGGCTAATTATATTGCATCGAGTAAAAACATTTCTTTTGAAAAAGCAACTGCTTTTATTGCAAATGAAGTTATAGAATGGAAGAGTGATTTAGAAACTATATCAATTAAAGTCGCGTCTTTGGGAAGCCTATCTTTAAATGAAGCAAAACAAGTTGTTTTTCAGCCAAATAGTACAAGTAATTTCTTAACAACATCTTTTGGGTTAGCAGAAGTTGAAAGCCCAACTGTAAAAAGGATTACACAAGAAGTTAAAGTATTACCTATAGGAGTTCAAGAAAAAGAAAATAATATACCTGTATTTTTTAAATACGCAGCTACAGCAGCCGTGTTGGTAGGAATAGCTTACGCTGGATGGAATGGTTTTCAAAACCAATCTCAAAAACAATTTTTAGCAGATCAAGAAAATACTGTAGCTAAAAAAATACAATCTGCAACTTTTGTTATTGATAACCCATTACCAACAATTAATTTAAATATTACTAAAACTGAAGGTCAAAAGTTTCATATTATAGCAGGTGCTTTTCAGGAAGTTATAAATGCTGAGAAAAAATTGACAGAGTTACAAGACTTAGGTTATGATGCTGAAATTTTAGGGGAAAACGATTTTGGTTTAACTCAAGTAACGTTTACAAGTTTCACTTCTAAAGAAGAAGCGCGTAAAGAACTAGCAGATATTCAGGAAAATGTTAACAAAGATGCTTGGTTATTGATTAAATAATCACATTTTACAAGACTTATTTTTTAGCTTTATGTATATATTTGCATCAAAGATATAATTGATGAGAGCTAAGACACCTAAAGAATCATTAACAGTACTTACTGACCTTGTTTTACCAGGAGAAACAAATTATTTAGACAATCTTTTCGGAGGAGAATTACTAGCTCGTATGGATAGAGCTTGTAGTATTGCGGCACGTCGCCATTCTAGACGAATTGTTGTTACTGCATCTGTTAATCATGTTGCTTTTACAAAATCAGTTCCAGTTGGAAGTGTTGTTACCTTAGAAGCAAAGGTTTCAAGAGCGTTTAAATCATCAATGGAGGTGTATGTTGATGTTTGGATAGAAGACCGTCAATCAGGTGAAAAAACAATGGTAAATGAAGGTATTTATACATTCGTAGCTGTTGATGAAACAGGTAAACCAGTTCCTATAGCACAGATTACTCCAGAAACAGAATTAGAGAAGAAACGTTATGATGCAGCTTTGCGTAGAAAACAATTAAGTTTAGTTTTAGCAGGTAAATTAGACCCTAAAGAAGCTAAAGAGTTAAAAGCATTGTTCTTAAGTTAAAAGGATCTTAAACCTTGTCTATATCACCATTTTCAGATAAAAAGATGGCAACTGATTTTGTTTTTTCAAATTGAGAAAAGATAATAATCATAATTACAGTAATAGGTACACTTAAAATCATGCCTGTAACACCCCATATTTTACCCCAAACAGCTAGGGACAATATGGTTACTAGCGGACTTAGATTTAGAGATTTACCAAATAATTTAGGTTCAATAATGTTACCAACAATTACTTGAACAGAACCTACAGCTGTTAAAACTATTAAAAACGGCGTGAATTCACCAAACTGTATTAAGCTAAAAATAGCAGGAAAAACGGTTGCGATTAATGAACCAATTGTTGGTATGTAGTTTAATAAAAAAATTAAAAAAGCCCAAAAGGGAGCACTATCTACACCAACTATAAGTAAAACAATATAACTTAAAATACCAGTAAGTAAGCTTACATAAGTCTTTAAACGAAGATAATTAGAGATAGAAAACTCTATTTTTGATAACATAGATTGCATGCTAGCATAGCTATTTTCTTTGCCTTCAAATATTTTAATAAGTTTATTTTTAAAGCTACTTTCTTCTAAAAATATAAATAAAGCATAAATAATAATCATAAAAGTGTCACCTAATAAACTACTAATTCCGTTAGCAATATCTCCCAAAACAGAACCATAGTCAAAATCTCCTATAACCGATTTTATCGATTTAATAATATCAATATGAAAATAGGAATCTAAACTTTTAATAATAGCGCCAATATTAGGTTCATATTTTGAATATGAAGTAGATAAATCAGTAATACTATTAGTAATAATTTCAGAAATAAATCCAAAACCCAAAACAATTAAAGTAAAAACAAAAAGATTACTCAACCAATAAGGAATGATTTTTTTAGCAAAGGGCATTTTGTAGATGGTTTTACGTATTTCACGTGTTAAAAACCAAAAAATTAATGCAAAAATAAAAGGAATTAAAATCCCTTTACCAATAACCAATGCGGTTATTATTGCGACAATAGTTATAATGAAATTTGCAGCGTTTTTCATTCACTTAAATTAATTAGTACGTATCCATTTTGCAGGGTTTAATTTTGCGGTATTTTTAAATAAAACAAAAAGCAATTTTGTTTTACCAGAAACTTTATCAGTGAACACCTTCCCTACTTTATCACCAGTTTTTAGAATAGCACCTTTTTTTACATATACATTTTCGAGATTATTATATGCCGAAATATAATTACCGTGTTGTATTAATACCGATTTTTTACCTCCAGACTGTGATTGTAAAGCTAGTACTTTTCCATTAAAAATACATTTAGCATCAGTATTCGATTTAGTAACAATATGCAAGCCAGGGCTATTAATTTTAATTCCTGAAAATGTTGGATGAGGTTGTACACCGTACCTTCTAGTAATAATTCCCTTTACAGGCCAAGGTAAACGACCTTTGTTTTGTTCGAAACTAGCTAATAATTTTTTTTCAGCAGCATTTAAAACAAAGCCAGAAGATGCTTTCTTAGTTGTTTTTTTACCTTTATTAGCCTTTGCAATAACAGCCCTAATAAGTTTATCAATACGTGCAGTTATTCGTTTATCTTCTTTTATCTTTTTTTGTAAATCTCGTTTATATTTTTTTTCTTGTTTTTTTATTTTAGAAACTAAACTTTCTTGATTTTTCTTATCAGATTCTATTTCTTTTTTTTGAGACTTCTCATCAGAAATTAAACTTTCTTTAGATTTTCTCTTTTGAATTAATGAATCATTAAATTTTTTAATTTCAGTAGATTTTACAATGATATTCTCTCCTTGTTTTTTTCTGTAATCATTGTATTGCTGCATGTATTTTAAACGCTTATACGCTTGGTAAAAGCTTTCAGAAGAGAGTAAAAACAATGTTTTACTTTGTTGAGATCTATTCTTATTGGTTTTTACAACCATATCAGAATAGTCTTTTTTTAGTTTTTTTAATTCACTATTGTTCTTTTCAAGCTGTTGCTCATTTGCTTGTATTTCTTTTGATAATTGCTTCGTTTCTAATCTAATCGTTTCAATTAAACGCTCTCTTGCACTAATTTTTTGACTTAGATCTTTTAAGTCATCTAAAGCATTCCCTTTTTCTTTTTTTGCCTTAAATAATAAGTTATTAATCTGCTTAATTTCATTTTTAATTTTTTTATGTTTTTTTTCTAATTTTTTTCTTTCTTGACCAAATGAAGAAAAACCAACTAGAACCAGCAATAAAAACGAGATATAAAAAACAATTTTTTTCATTATAATTTAATTTCTTTATAACCGTTAGGCATTTTAAAATCAACGTTCAATTTTGTGTTAAATTCAACAGAACGTGTGGTTATATCAATATTTGTAAATTTTTTATTTTGTTTAGCATTTATATTAATTCTTTGAGGAAATAAAACTCCTTTTTTACTTGAATATTTTCCGTATGATATATCTAAACGTTGATTTTTTATTGAATTTACAATAGATTGTTTATTAAGTTTATAATGAAGAGGATTTACGTAAAAAAAGATATTAAATAAATCTGATTGTTTTTTAGGAGAAAGTTGATATGACTTATTAGAAATAGCTACTTCTTGTCGTTGAGATCTTACATTAAGTAAAGATTGACCTAATAACATATTTTGTAATTGTTGAAAATTAATATCGGTTCCTAATAATTTCTTCAACATAGTAAAATCTCCATCAAAATAATTTTTATAAAGAGACGAATAAAATTGAACTTTTGTTGGTGTAATTTTAGCTTTAAAAAGTGTAATAAATTTGGTTCCTTTTAACCAAATAACTTCATCTTTTTTAATTTTCATTCGTACTGAAAACCCTACTTTTTCTTTAGTATCCTTGTAGTTTACTTTTAAACGAGCATCAATATTTTTTTCATTAAAATTAGAAGAAATATGTTTTTTAGCTACCCTTCTGGCAGACATTTCTTTAATTACTGTTGTGTTATTAGATGCAATTTTTCTTGATTTACATGAAGAAAAACTAAGAGACAATATAATAAGTAATGTAAAGTATTTCATAAAGTATGTATAGGGTAAGGAAATTATTTTAGAATTTTGGAAGCTTTATCTTTAAAGAGTTTTGCTCTTCGAGCATCGTGTAAACCTTTGTAAGAGACTGCTATTTCTAAATAAAATTTTGCTTCGATTTTGTTATTATCTATTACAAAATCAATGCCATTTTGCAAAGTCTGTAAAGCTTTACTGTATTGCCCATTTTTGTTAAGTGCTTTACCATTCATTAAATAAACAAAAGGTTGCGCAGGAAACAAAGTTAAGCCTTCTTCACTGTATTTTAATAACGTTCTATAGCTTCTTCTTATTGTCAGTTCTTTTAACAAGCGTTGTAAATTTTTATAACTTTTTTCTTTTTCAAAGATTGCTCTAAAATCGGTACTTACTGCTTTTACGGCAAAACTTGTAACTTTAGGCTGCGGTTTGTTTATTCTTTCTTGAAGTAAACGTAATCTAGAATTTAATAATTTAGCTTCTTCTAATTCAGATAGAACTCTTTTAGCTCCATCAACATCCCTATTCTGTAAATGTAAAAAAACCAAAGCTTGTTTTTTCTTTGGGTATTTTTTTGCAATTTTTTCTTGAACGATTATAGCTTTACTAAAATCGGCTGTGCGTTTTAAAACAGCAACTTTGTGTTCTAATAGCCATAAGTTGTTTGTATCTTGTTTTAACGCTAAATCAATGTATTCTAGAGATTCTACTCTCCTATTTAGTTTTAAATAATTTTTAGCAAGTTCAAAGAATACTGATATATCATTTGGCTTTATTTCATTACAGTCTTCTAAGTATTCAATTGCTTTTTTATAATTTAAAATTGCTTTTTGTGAGAGTGCATTAAAAAAAAATTCTTGAAACTTTATGTTGCTCTCTTCACTAAGGTCTAAAGAGGTAGATACCCTGTCTTGTGAGTAGATTAAAAGAGAATTAAGAATCAAAAAAAAAGATACTAATATCTTAATTTTTGATTCCTGCCTCTTTTTTTTATTATGTAAGATCTGTATAATCACCTATACTTACTGATGTATGATTAGCATTGTATTTTGCATGATTACCAATCATTGCGTTATCTAACTTTGCGTTAGATATATGAACATTTGTTTGTATTAAAGAGTTTACAATTGTTGAGTTTTCAACAATACTATTTTTCCCAATTGAAACATAAGGTCCTATTTTAGTGTTTTTTAAAACTACGTTTTTTCCAACATAACAAGGTTGAATAATTTCTGAGTTTTCTAATGTAACGTCACTAGCAACTAAATTGTTACCATCAGCTTGCTCAAAACCCAAAACTTGTTTGTTAGTATCAACAGTTGGATCTTTTTTACCACAATCCATCCAAGCATCAACTTTACCAGGAATAAATTTAGCACCTTGTTGCTTTAAAGATTCTAAAACCTCAGTTAATTGAAATTCACCAGAAGGTCTTATATCATAATCTATTAAATGCTTTATTTCTTCACGAAGTTTATCACCATCTTTAAAGTAATAAATACCGATAATTGCTAAATCTGAAATAAACTCTTTTGGCTTTTCAATGAAATCAGTAATAATTCCATCATTTAACTTTACAACACCAAAAGCACTAGGGTCCTCAACTTGTTTTACCCAAATAGCACCATCAGCATTTGTATCTAAAGTAAAATCAGCTTTAAATAAAGTATCTGCAAAAGCAACTACGCATGATCCTGTTAATGATTCTTTAGCACAGTAAATAGCATGTGCGGTTCCTAAAGCTTCTTCTTGAACAAATACAGATCCTTTCGCACCTAAACTTTTAGCGATTTTCATTAATTTATCTTTAGTATCTGCAGGAAAACCTTTAGCAGCAGTACCAATTATAAATGCAATTTCTTCTATAGGCTGGTTTACAACAGAAGTAATATCTTCAACTAAACGTTGTACGATTGGCTTACCAGCTATTACTGTTAATGGTTTTGGGGTAGTTAAAGTATGAGGCCTTAAACGAGACCCAATTCCTGCCATTGGAACTATAATTTTCATATTTTTCTTTTCGTTTTTAACGCTGCAATATACCATTAATAAAGCATTGAAAAAAGTTACAAGCCTTTAGGTATTGCCGCTATTAATGTTTTGGTATAATTTGTCTTCGGGTTATTGTAAATTTCATCGGCATCAGCAATTTCTTCTATTTTACCTTTATTCATTACAACTAATTGATCGGCCATGTATTTTACGACAGATAAATCATGAGAAATAAAAATGTAGGTAAAGTTAAATTCTGTTTTTAATTGGTTTAATAAATTTAATACTTGTGCTTGTATAGATACATCTAAAGCAGAAACAGATTCATCACAAATAATCAATTTTGGTTGCAAGGCAACAGTACGGGCAATACCAATTCTTTGTCTCTGTCCACCAGAAAACTCATGAGGATACCTATAAAAATGTTCTTTTTCTAAACCTACTTTTTCTAATAGGTTAAAAACATATTCTTTTCGGTCTTTTAAAGAGTTCAATATATTGTGAACTTTCATTGGTTCGAGAATAGCGTTACCAACGGTAATTCTTGGATTTAGTGAAGAAAAAGGATCTTGAAATATAATTTGAATCTCTTTTCGTAATTTTTTAAATGAATATTTTTTAAGTTTTAGAATGTCAACTCCTTTATAAATTATTTGCCCTGAAGTTGCTTTTTCTAACTGTAAAATAGTTCTACTTAAGGTTGTTTTTCCACAGCCACTCTCTCCTACCAAACCTAAAGTTTCTCCTTCATAAATTTTAAAAGAGACATTATTTACTGCTTTTACAATCGTAGATTTAGAAAACCAAGAAGCATTAGAAATAAAATTTTTATGTAAATTCTTAATTTCTAATAATGGTGTTTTATTATAAATTTTCTGATGAAATTGTTTACGTTCTTCATTTGTATATAAACAAGTATTTACAGAATCGTTAATGAAATTAGTTACAGTTGGTAATACTTTAAAACGTTTTTCGGTGTTGGGTCTCGAATTAATTAGAGCTTTTGTATAGTTTTCTTTTGGATTAAGAAATAGCTCATTTGTTTCACCTTGTTCAATAACTTTACCTTTATGCATAACTATTACTTTGTCTGCAATTTCAGATACTAGAGCTAAATCATGAGATATAAAAATTATTCCCATTTTATACTCGTCTTGTAATTCCTTTAATAGAGATATAATTTCTTTCTGAACAGTTACATCTAATGCTGTTGTAGGTTCATCAGCAATTAAAAGCTGTGGCTTACAAGCAATAGCCATTGCAATCATAACCCGTTGTTTTTGGCCACCACTTATTTGATGAGGATACGAATTGTAAATATCAGTTGGTCTAGGAAGTTTTACTTTATTAAATAGAGAAAGTACTTCTTCTTTTATTTCGTTTTTAGATAATAGAGTATGCTGTTGTAAAATTTCAGCAACTTGAATTCCGCAAGTTAAAGTAGGGTTTAATGAACTCATGGGTTCCTGAAAAATCATAGCGATTTTACTTCCTCTGATTTTTTGAAACTCATTTTCATTATAATTTAACAAATTTTGTTGTTTAAACAAAATTTCACCTTTTATCGTGGCAAATTTTGGAAGTAGTCCCAAAATGGCTAATGAAGTTATTGATTTTCCGCTTCCACTTTCCCCTACGATACCTAATATTTCTGTTTGTTCTATACTAAAAGAAACATTTTGTATAACAGAGGGTGATTTTTTAAAACTTATTTCTAAATTTTTAATTTGAAGCATTTGCGTAAAATTTCAATAAAAATACGATTAATATTTTTTAATCCTTTTTATAAAACAGTTCTAATTGTAATTAATTGATTAATAACTTAGTAGAGTTTAGTTCGTTTTGTTAGGTTTATAACGGGTTTGTTAAATATTGAATTATCAAAAATGTATGCTTATTGTGTTTTTAGGTATTGTTATTTATATTTTTTTGTATATTTGATGCTTATTTAATAATAAATTAAGAGTTTTTAACTTAATACGTCAATTGTATTTTTTATTAAATAGTTAACCTTTATAAACCCTTCAAAAATGAAACACAAAATTACATTAGCATTTCTATGCTTAATTTTTATTGGCGCAACTTTTGCGCAAGAAAGAAATTGTCATTCGATGAATAATCTCGAATACAGGGAATCAAAAGATCCTTCTTTAAAACAAAGAATGGAACAAATAGAAAGTTTTACTCAAAGAAAAATTCAAGAAAGAAAAAACTATCAAGGTAAAGTAAATGGACAAATTATTACTATTCCTGTAGTAGTACATGTTATTTATAAAAATTCACAAGAAAACATTAGTCTAGCACAAATTCAGTCACAGATTGATGTTTTAAATGAAGATTATAGAAGAACAAATGCAGATGCAGATAATACATGGTCTCAGGCAACTGATAGTCAAATTGAGTTTAAATTAGCAACTATAGATGCTAATGGAAACCCGACAACAGGTATTACAAGAAAATCTTCAAATAAAACTTCTTGGGGTACGAATGATGCAATGAAAAAATCTTCTCAAGGAGGAGTTAATCCATGGGATGCATCTCAATATTTAAACATGTGGGTTTGTAATATTGGAGGAGGTATTTTAGGATACGCTCAGTTTCCGGGAGGTAGTGCATCAACTGATGGTGTTGTAATGAGTCCTCAATATTTTGGAAGTGCAGATAAAGGGTCCGGATTTTACTTGTCAGCTCCTTTTGATAAAGGAAGAACAGCAACTCATGAAGTTGGTCATTTTTTAAATTTACGCCACATTTGGGGTGATGGAGGTTGTGGTGTAGATGACTTTGTATCAGATACTCCAGAATCAGACGCATCTAATGGAGGTTGTAAAACAACTCATGTGTCTTGTGGTACAGTAGATATGGTACAAAATTATATGGATTATTCAGATGATGCATGTATGAACTTATTTACAGTAGGTCAAAAAAGTAGAATGCGTACTGTTTTAGAATCTGGAGGTTCTCGTAGAGCTTTAGCATTGTCTGATAAATTTGGTACACCAGTAGTTTGTAATGCAACTGTACCAACAGGAGTTTCAACAACAGGAGTAACAGCAACAGGAGCTTCGGTAAAATGGTCAGCAGTTTCAGGAGCAACTTACGATGTAAGATATAAAGCAGTTTCAACTTCATCTTGGTCAACAAGTGCAGTTTCAACAACAACAAAAGCTTTAAGTGGGTTATCAGCATCAACAGCATACGAAGTACAAGTACGAAGTAAATGTTCATCAGGAAATTCTTCTTATAGTGCATCTGTAAACTTTACTACGCCAGCGGTAACTATAAGCTACTGTACTTCAAAAGGAGCAAGTGTAAATGATGAGTACATTCAAAAAGTAGTTTTAGGAACAATAAGTAATACGTCAACAGGAGCAAGTGGATATTCAGATTACACTTCAATTTCTACTGATTTAACAAAAGGGGATTCAAACACAATAACAATTACGCCAAAATGGACAGGAACAGTTTATAGTGAAGGGTATGGAGTTTGGATTGATTATAACCAAGATGGAGATTTTTCAGATGCAGGCGAAACAGTTTGGACAAAAGCAAAATCAAAAACAACGCCAGTAAGTGGAACATTCACAGTACCATCTTCAGCAGTAAGTGGAGCAACAAGAATGCGTGTGGTATTAAAATATAATGCAACACCAACAGCCTGTGAAGCATCTATTCAGTACGGAGAGGTAGAAGATTATACAGTTGTAATAGGGTCATCACAAGCAGATACTACTGCGCCAAGTGCGCCAAGTAGTGCTTCAGCATCAAGCGTAACACAAATTAGCTTAACATTAAGCTGGTCAGCTTCTACAGATAATGTAGCAGTAACAGAATATGATGTTTACCAAGGAGCAACAAAAATTGGGTCTACGGCTAATACTACAATGAATGTTACAGGATTAACAGCTGCAACAGGTTATGCTTTTTCAGTAAAAGCAAAAGATGCTGTTGGAAATGTATCATTGTCAAGTAATACAGTAAATGTAACAACTTTATCAAACGCAGTTTCTTATTGTGCATCAAAAGGAAGTAGAGTTACTTATGAATGGATTGATTATGTAGCATTCGGAGGAATGACCAATACAACAGTAGCTAATGGAGGATATGGAGATTTCACTTCAAAAGTAGCTACGGTAGCATTAGGAAGTACCAATCAATTAGTTTTAAGTGCAGGGTTTTCAGGAACAGCATATAACGAGCACTTTACAGTTTGGATTGATTACAACCAAGATGGAGATTTTACAGATGCAGGAGAGCAAGTTACTACAGGTAACTCATCAAGTGCAACAAATAGAATAACAGATATTGTAATTCCATCAACAGCAACTTTAGGACAAACAAGAATGCGTGTTTCAATGAAATACAATGCAGCAGCAACTTCTTGTGAAGCTAATTTAGGAGATGGAGAAGTAGAAGATTATACTGTTAATATTGCAGCAACAGCTGTAAATACAAGAACAACAATTGTATCGGGAGAAACTATTAAAAATCAAAACAGTATAGCTTTAATGGCATATCCTAACCCATCAGTAGATTTTGTACAAGTTAAGTTGGCATCTAAATCAACTAAGATGACGTATAAGATTGTAAATGTAACTGGAAGTGTTGTGCAGTCTGGTCATTTAGGTTCTTCAAGTATAAATGTATCTAAATTAAATACAGGAATGTATATTTTAGAAGTTAACGATGGTCAAAAAGTATTGACAACTAAGCTTTTAAAGAAGTAGGTTTATTAAATAGATCTGTTTTTTTAAGAAGCCCTAGAGACTAATCTCTAGGGCTTCTTTATGTATATGAGTAAGTCATAAATTTTTAATCATTTAAAAGGTGAAAGTTTGAGATCTTTAATTAAATATATTCTAGAATTATATTAGGTAAAAATTAATATAAAATATCGGTTTAGAGAGTGTAGGGTCAAGTAATTGATTCAAGATAAGTTTTATGAAAAAAGAGATAAAAAAAAGCTGTTTAAAAAAATTAATATAAAACAGTTTTAAGTGTATTTATTGAACTAGTTCAATTTTTTTAAGGTAAAACAATTGTTTTTTTGCATTAAATTTTTAACTTAAAACCCTTCTAATAATGAAACAAAAGATTACTTTGTTATTAATGTGCTTCTTTTTTGCAGGAGCTATTTATGCCCAACAAAAAAGAACTTGCCACACAATGGAAGATCTGGGAAATAGAAAAAGACAAGATCCTACATTACAAAAACGAATGGATGAAATTGAAAGATTCACCCAAAGAAAAATAAAAGAGAATAGAAATACTAAAAGAAAAATTTCTGGATCAATTATAACAATTCCAGTAGTAGTACATGTATTGTACACTAACTCTACAAATAATATTAGAGATGCTCAAATTCTTTCTCAAATTGATGTTTTAAATAAAGATTTTAGAAGAAAAAACACTGATAAAACTAATAAATGGTCACAAGGAGCTGATATTCAAATTGAGTTTGCAATGGCGAAAATTGATCCTAATGGGAATTCAACTACAGCAATTACTAGAAAATTAGTTAGTAGTTCAGATTGGGGAACTAAGTTTAAAGTAAATAATGCTATGAAAAGTTCTGCTACTGGAGGAGTAAACCCATGGAATACTTCTGAATATTTAAATATGTGGATTGTTCCTAAGATGACTTCTACTGGTCCTAAAGGAGATGGAAGTACTTTAGGATTTGCTCAGTTTCCAGGTGGAGCAGCAGCAACTGATGGTTTAGTGATGATTCATGATGCTTTTGGTTCTACAGGTACACTTAATCCTTCTTTTAATTTAGGAAGAACGACTACACACGAAATAGGACATTATTTAAATTTACGTCACATATGGGGAGATGGACCATGTGGTTATGATGATTTTGTATCAGATACACCAGAATCTGATGAAGCTAATTATGGATGTAGTACAGGGCATGTCTCTTGTGGTTCTGAAGATATGGTTCAAAATTATATGGATTATTCAGATGATGCATGTATGAACTTATTTACATTAGGACAAAAAAATAGAATGCGTGCTGTGTTAGAAGCAGGTGGTTCTAGACGTAGCTTAGCTTTATCTGATAAGTTTAGTAATGGGAGTGTTTTTAATGCAGCAGTACCAACAGGAATTTCAATAAGTGGAGTTTCTGCAACAGAAGCAATAGTAAGCTGGACAGCAGTTTCAGAAGCAACTTACGATGTTAGATACCGTAAAGTAGGAGCTAGTTCGTGGGTAACTAATTCGTCATCAGCTACATCTGTAACATTAAGTGGGTTATCTGCTTCTACACAATACCAAGTTCAAGTTCGTAATAAGTATTCATCAGGGAATTCAAACTATAGCTCTTCGGTAAACGTAACAACCTTATCAAACGCAGTTTCTTATTGTGCATCAAAAGGAAGTAGAGTTACTTACGAGTGGATTGATTATGTAGCATTCGGAGGAATGACTAATACAACAGCAGCAAATGGAGGATATGGAGATTTCACTTCAAAAGTAGCTACGGTAGCATTAGGAAGTGCTAATCAACTAGTTTTAAGTGCAGGATTTTCAGGAACGGCATATAACGAGCACTTTACAGTTTGGATTGATTATAACCAAGATGGAGATTTTACAGATGCAGGAGAGCAAATTGCTACAGGTAACTCATCAAGTGCAACAAATAGAATAACAGATATTGTAATTCCATCAACAGCAACTTTAGGACAAACAAGAATGCGTGTTTCAATGAAATACAACGCAGCATCAACTTCTTGTGAAGCTAATTTAGGAGATGGAGAAGTAGAAGATTATACTGTTAATATTGCAGCAACAGCTGTAAATACAAGAACAACAATTGTATCGGGAGAAACTATTAAAAATCAAAACAGTATAGCTTTAATGGCATATCCTAACCCATCAGTAGATTTTGTACAAGTTAAGTTGGCATCTAAATCAACTAAGATGACGTATAAGATTGTAAATGTAACTGGAAGTGTTGTGCAGTCTGGTCATTTAGGTTCTTCAAGTATAAATGTATCTAAATTAAATACAGGAATGTATATTTTAGAAGTTAACGATGGTCAAAAAGTATTGACAACTAAGCTTTTAAAGAAGTAGTAAGTTAAGAAATAAATTATTTTTTTAAAACCCAATAATCCCAGTATCTGACTGGGTTTGTTGGGTGTTTTTTTTATTGTAAAGTTACTAATTAGGTTATTTAATTAAGAATTTCTTGTTTTTTGTATGTATTTGCATAATAATTGATAAAACATTGCGTTATTTTCAATTAAATATTAGTTAATCAATAAATTAACTAATTTATACTCTTCAAAAATGAAAAACAAGTATTTAAAAAGTCTTGTATTGGCAAGTATTGTCTTAGGATTAAATATCCAAACACAAGCTCAAGACAAAAGAGAAGTAGCGCAAATTCGTAGTAAATACAATTTAACTAAACTTCAAGAAATTAAAGGAAATTTTCAAAAAATTACCAAAACAGAAAAAGAGCAAGCTATACGAATAGCTAAACAGAAAGGATGGAAAACGAAGTTTACTACCAAAGATGGGCGTATGCTTGAATTACAAAGAGTGGTAAATGGAAAACCAATTTATTACACAACATTTAATGTAGCCGCAGCAAAATCTACTAGAACAAATCATTTAAATTCTGGAGGTTCTTTAGGTTTAAATTTAATGGGACAAGGTATGACTGCTCACGTTTGGGATGGTGGTTTGGCAAGAACTACGCACCAGGAATATGATGGTGCAGGAGGAAATAACCGTTTTTCTATTGGTGATGGTACTACAGATAAACATTTCCATGCAGCTCACGTTGCTGGAACTATAATATCTTCAGGTGTAAAAGCAAATGCGAAAGGTATGGCACCTCACTCTAAAGCCGTTGGTTATGATTGGAATAACGATAAAGCTGAAGCTACAACAGCAGCTTCTAATGGTATGTTGATTTCTAATCATTCGTATGGTTATGCAATTAGAGATAAACAAGGTAAGGTGCTAGTGTCTCAACATTATTTCGGTGGGTATATAGATGATTCTCGTGGATGGGATGAGATAATGTTTAATGCGCCAAATTATTTAATGGTGGTTGCTGCAGGTAACGATGGTAACGATAATACAGCAAATAACAACCCAACAGGGGGTTCAGGTTTCGACAAGTTAACAGGGCATTCTGTTTCAAAAAACAATTTAGTAGTTGCAAATGCGCAAGATGCTAATGTTGATGCGAGTGGAAACTTAGTTTCTGTATCTATTAATAGTTCAAGTAGTCAAGGGCCAACTGATGATTTTAGAATAAAACCAGATATTACAGGTAATGGTACTGGAGTATATTCTACTTATGAAAGTAGTGATACGGCTTATAAATCAATTTCGGGTACCTCAATGGCATCACCAAATGTTGCAGGATCTTTAATTTTATTACAACAACATCATAAAAATTTAAATAGTGGTAGTTTTATGAAAGCAGCTACCTTAAAAGGATTGGCGCTACATACGGCAGACGACGCGGGAGCATCTGGACCAGATGCTGTTTTTGGTTGGGGATTAATGCATACTAAAAGAGCTGCAGAAGCAATTACAAATAAAGGAAATCAATCTAAAATTGAAGAGTTAACATTAACATCAGGTCAAACATATACAATTACTGTTGATTCTGACGAAACAAGTCCGTTATTAGCTTCTATTTCTTGGACGGATAGACCAGGGGTATCGGTTACAACAGTAAATTCTACAACACCAGTATTGGTAAATGATTTAGATATAAGAGTATCTAAATCAGGAACAACATTTTTACCATATGAATTAACAGGAGTAACAACAAGTACAAAAAGAGATAATAATGTGGATCCTTTTGAAAGAGTTGATATAGCCAATGCTTCAGGAACATATACTATTACAGTAACACACAAAGGAAGTTTAACGGGAGGAAGTCAAAATTACAGTTTAATTGTAACGGGTTTAACAGGTTTAACAGGTACACCAGTAGTTTGTAATGCAACTGTACCAACAGGAGTTTCAACAACAAGTGTAACAGCAACAGGAGCTTCGGTAAATTGGTCAGCAGTTTCAGGAGCAACCTATGATGTAAGATATAAAGCAGTTTCAGCTTCATCTTGGTCAACAAGTGCAGTTTCAACAACAACAAAAGCTTTAAGCGGATTATCAGGATCAACAGCATACGAAGTACAAGTACGAAGTAAATGTTCATCAGGAAATTCTTCTTATAGTGCATCTGTAAACTTTACTACGCCAGCCCTAACTATTAGCTACTGTACTTCAAAAGGAAGTAAAGTTACTTATGAATGGATTGATTATGTAGCATTCGGAGGAATGACCAATACAACAGCAGCAAATGGAGGATATGGAGATTTCACTTCAAAAGTAGCAACGGTATCATTAGGAAGTACCAATCAATTAGTTTTAAGTGCAGGGTTTTCAAATACAGCATATAACGAGCACTTTTCAGTTTGGATTGATTATAACAGAGATGGAGATTTTACAGATGCAGGTGAACAAGTTGCTATAGGTAATTCATCAAGTGCAGCAAATAGAATTGCAGATGTTGTTATTCCATCAAATGCAACTTTAGGACAAACAAGAATGCGTGTTTCAATGAAGTACAATGCAGCAGCAACTTCTTGTGAAAGCTTTGAAGAAGGAGAAGTAGAAGACTATACTGTTAACATAACAGCAGCAGCGGTAAATGCAATAACAACAGCAGTATCAGGAGAAACTATTAAAAGTCAAGAAAGCATAGACTTAGTGGCGTATCCAAATCCATCAGTAGATTTTATACAAGTTAAGTTGGCATCTCAGTCAACTAAGATGACTTATAAGATTGTAAATGTAATTGGAAGTATTGTACAGTCAGGTTATTTAGATTCTTATAGTATAAATGTATCTAATTTAAATATAGGAATGTATGTTTTAGAAGTTAATGACGGTCAAAAAGTATTGAAAACCAAGTTGTTAAAAAATTAATACAGATAAATAAATTGTTTTTAAACTCGTTAATCTCAGTGTGCTACTGGGTTTAACGAGTTTTTTTATGATAAATACATTAATTTGAATTATTTGTTGCTAATTTATTGATTTTTAGCTATATTAGAGAGGTATATAATAAGGTAAGTGTGTTTTTTTTACGAAAAACATATTATTGTTATGATTAACTAACTTAACTCCCTCCAGAATGAAATACAAGTATTTAAAAAGTCTTGTACTAGCAAGTGTTATTTGGGGATCAAACTTTCAAACACAAGCTCAAGACAAAAGAGAAGTAGCGCAAATTCGTAGTAACTACAACTTAACTAAACTTCAACAAATTAAAGGAAACTTTGAAAGAGTTACCAAAACAGAAAAAGAACAAGCTGTAAAAATAGCTAAAAAGAAAGGTTGGAAAACTAAATTTACAACGAAAGAAGGTAGTTTAGTAGAATTACAAAGAGTTGTAAATGGAAAACCTATTTATTACACTACTTTTAATGTTGCAGCGGCAAAATCTACAAGAACAAATCATTTAAATTTAGGAGGATCATTAGGATTAAACTTAATGGGGCAAGGTATGACGGCTCACGTTTGGGATGGAGGTTTGGCAAGAACTACGCATCAGGAATATGATGGAACGGGAGGGAATAATCGTTTTTCTATTGGAGACGGTACAACAGTTAAACATTATCATTCAGCTCACGTAACGGGTACTATCATGTCTTCAGGTGTTGATGCTAATGCAAAAGGGATGGCTCCACACGGAAAAGCCGTTGGTTATGATTGGAATAATGATAAAACTGAGGCTACAACAGCAGCAGCAAACGGAATGTTAATCTCAAATCATTCGTATGGTTATGCAACTAGAAATCAACAAGGTCAGGTACAATTGCCTCAACATTATTTTGGAGGGTATATAGATCAGTCTAGAGCATGGGATGAGATTTTATTTAATGCACCAAATTTTTTAATGGTAGTTGCCGCAGGAAATGATGGAAATGATAATACGGCAAATACAAATCCAACAGGAGGTTTAGGTTTCGATAAGTTAACGGGGCATTCTGTTTCAAAAAACAATTTAGTAGTTGCAAACGCTCAAGATGCCAATATAGATGCAAGTGGAAACTTAGTATCTGTTTCTATTGCAGGAAGTAGTAGTGAAGGGCCAACAGATGATTTTCGTATCAAGCCAGATATTACAGGTAATGGTTCGGGAGTATATTCTACCTATGCAAGTAGTGATACGGCTTATAATTCAATTACGGGTACCTCAATGGCATCACCAAATGTTGCAGGATCTTTAATTTTATTACAACAACATCATAAAAACTTAAATAATGGTAGTTTTATGAAGGCAGCTACCCTAAAAGGACTGGCGTTACATACTGCTGATGATGCAGGAGTATCTGGACCAGATGCTGTTTTTGGTTGGGGATTAATGCATACAAAAAGAGCTGCGGAAGCAATTACAAGTAAAGGAAATCAATCTAAAATTGAAGAGTTAACATTAATATCAGGTCAAACATATACAATTACAGTTGATTCTGACGGAACAAGCCCTTTATTAGCTTCTATTTCTTGGACGGATAGGCCAGGGATATCGGTTACAACAGTAAATTCTACGACACCAGTATTAGTAAATGATTTAGATGTAAGAGTATCTAAATCAGGGACAACATTTTTACCATATGAATTAACAGGAGCAACAACAAATACAAAAAGAGATAATAATGTAGATCCTTTTGAAAGAGTTGATGTAGCCAATGCTTCAGGAACGTATACTATTACAGTAACACACAAAGGAAGTTTAACGGGAGGAAGTCAAAATTACAGTTTAATTGTAACAGGTTTAACAAGTACACCAGTAGTTTGTAATGCAACTGTACCAACAGATGTTTTAACAGCAGGTGTAACAGCAACAGCAGCTTTGGTAAATTGGTCAGTAGTTTCAGGAGCAACCTATGATGTAAGATATAAAGCAGTTTCAGCTTCATCTTGGTCAACGAGTACAGTTTCAGCAACAACAAAAACTTTAAGTGGGTTATCAGCATCAACAGTATACGAAATACAAGTACGAAGTAAATGTTCATCAGAAAATTCTTCTTATAGTGCATCTGTAAACTTTACTACCCCAGCCGTATCTATAAGCTACTGTACTTCAAAAGGAGCAAGCGTAAATGATGAGTACATTCAAAAAGTAGTTTTAGGAACAATAAGTAATACATCATCAGGAGGAAGTGGATATTCAGATTACACTTCAATTTCTACTGATTTAACAAAAGGGAATTCAAACACGATTACAATTACCCCAAAATGGACAGGAACAGTTTATAGTGAAGGGTATGGAGTTTGGATAGATTATAACCAAGATGGGGATTTTTCAGATGCGGGCGAAACAATTTGGACGAAGTCAAAATCAAAAACAACGCCAGTAAGTGGAGCATTTACAGTACCATCTTCAGCATTGAGTGGAGCAACAAGAATGCGTGTGGTATTAAAATATAATGCAACACCAACAGCATGTGAAGCACTTTTTTCTTATGGAGAGGTAGAAGATTATACAGTTGTAATAGGATCATCACAGGCAGATACTACTGTACCAAGTGCACCAAGTAATGCCTCAGCATCAAGTGTAACAGAAACTACCTTAACATTAAATTGGTCAGCTTCTACAGATAATGTAGCAGTAACAGAATATGATGTTTACCAAGGAGCAACAAAAATAGGATCTACAGCTAATACTACAACGAATATTACGGGATTAACAGCAGCAACAGGGTATACTTTTTCAGTAAAAGCAAAAGATGCAGCAGGAAATGTATCATCGTCAAGTAATGCGGTAAATGTAACAACCTTATCAAACGCAGTTTCTTATTGTACATCAAGAGGAACAAGAGTTACTTATGAATGGATTGATTATGTAGCATTCGGAGGAATGACCAGTACAACAGTAGCAAATGATGGGTATGGAGATTTTACCTCAAAAGTTGCAGTAGTAGTATTGGGAAGTACCAATCAATTAGTTTTAAGTGCAGGATTTTCAGGGGGGGCTTACAACGAGTACTTTACAGTTTGGATTGATTATAACCAAGACGGAGATTTTACAGATGCAGGTGAACAAGTTACTACAGGTAACTCATTAAGTGCAACAAATAGAATAACAGATATTGTGATTCCGTCAGATGCGACCATAGGGCAAACAAGAATGCGTGTTTCAATGAAGTACAATGCGGCAGCAACTTCTTGTGAAAGCTTTGGAGATGGAGAGGTAGAAGATTATACGGTTATTATAGCAGCAGCAGCAGTAAATGCAATGCCAACGGTTGTACCGGGAGAAAATATTGATAGTCAAGAAAATTTTGACTTAATAGTATATCCTAACCCATCAGTAGATTTTATACAAGTTAAATTTGCATCTCAGTCAGCTAATATGACTTATAAGATTGTAAATGTAGTCGGAAGTATTGTGCAATCTGGTCATTTAGGTTCTTCTAGTATAAATGTATCTAATTTAAATACAGGAATATATATATTAGAAGTTAATGACGGTCAAAAGGTATTGACAACTAGGCTTTTAAAGAAGTGAAAAGTTAAAAAATAAATTATTTTTTTAAAATCCAATAAACTCAGTATCTAACTGGGTTTATTGGGTGTTTTTTTTTATTGTAAAATCACTGATTAGGTAGTTTAATTATGAATTTCTTATTTTTTATCTATATTTGAGCGGTAAATGATAAAATATTAATATTTTATTTAATGAAAATCGTTTATTTAAATTAACTAATTATAGCCTTCAAAAATGAAAAACAAGTATTTTAAAAGTCTTGTACTGGCAAGTGTTGTCTTAGGATTAAACTTTCAAACACAAGCTCAAGACAAAAGAGAAGTAGCGCAAATTCGTAGTAAATACAATTTGACTAAACTTCAAGAAATTAAAGGAAACTTTCAAAAAATTACCAAAACAGAAAAAGAACAAGCTATGCGAATAGCTAAACAGAAAGGTTGGGAAACGAAGTTTACTACCAAAGATGGGCGTATGCTTGAATTACAAAGAGTGGTAAATGGAAAACCAATTTATTACACAACCTTTAATGTAGCTGCTGCAAAATCAACTAGAACAAATCACTTGAATTCTGGAGGTTCTTTAGGCTTAAATTTAATGGGACAAGGTATGACTGCTCACGTTTGGGATGGAGGTTTAGCAAGAACTACACACCAAGAGTATGATGGAGCGGGGGGAAATAACCGTTTTTCTATTGGTGATGGTACTACAGCTAAACATTTCCATGCAGCTCACGTTGCAGGAACGATAATCTCTTCAGGTGTAAAAGCAAATGCGAAAGGGATGGCACCTCATTCTAAAGCAGTTGGCTATGATTGGAATAACGATAAAACTGAAGCTACAACAGCAGCCTCTAATGGTATGTTAATTTCTAATCATTCGTATGGTTATGCAGCTAGAAATCAACAAGGTCAGGTACAATTGCCTCAACATTATTTTGGAGGATATATAACAGAGTCTCGTGCATGGGATGAGATAATGTTTAATGCGCCAAATTATTTAATGGTGGTTGCTGCAGGTAACGATGGTAACGATAATACAGCAAATAACAACCCAACAGGAGGTTCAGGTTTCGACAAGTTAACAGGGCATTCTGTTTCAAAAAACAATTTAGTAGTTGCAAATGCGCAAGATGCTAATGTTGATGCTAGTGGGAATTTAGTTTCTGTATCTATTAATAGTTCAAGTAGTGAAGGGCCAACAGATGATTTTAGAATAAAACCAGATATTACAGGTAATGGTACTGGAGTATATTCTACTTATGAAAGTAGTGATACGGCTTATAATTCAATTACGGGTACCTCAATGGCATCACCAAATGTTGCAGGATCTTTAATTTTATTACAACAACATCATAAAAATTTAAATAGTGGTAGTTTTATGAAAGCAGCTACCTTAAAAGGATTAGCGTTACATACGGCAGATGATGCAGGAGTATCTGGACCAGACGCTGTTTTTGGTTGGGGATTATTGCATACAAAAAGAGCTGCAGAAGCAATTACAAATAAAGGAAATCAATCTAAAATTGAAGAGTTAACATTAACATCAGGTCAAACATATACAATTACTGTTGATTCTGACGGAACAAATCCGTTATTAGCTTCTATTTCTTGGACAGACAGACCTGGTGCAGCAAACACAACAGTAAATTCTACGACACCAGTATTGGTAAATGATTTAGATATAAGAGTATCTAAATCAGGAACAACATTTTTACCATATGAATTAACAGGAGCAACAACCAATACAAAAAGAGATAATAATGTAGATCCTTTTGAAAGAGTTGATGTAGCCAATGCTTCAGGAACGTATACTATTACAGTAACACACAAAGGAAGTTTAACAGGCGGAAGTCAAAATTACAGCTTAATTGTAACAGGTTTAACAGGTACAGCAGTAGTTTGTAATGCAACTGTACCAACAGGAGTTTCAACAACAAGTGTAACAGCAACAGGAGCTTCGGTAAACTGGTCAGCAGTTTCAGGAGCAACCTATGATGTAAGATATAAAGCGGTTTCAGCTTCATCTTGGTTAACAAGTGCAGTTTCAACAACAACAAAAGCTTTAAGTGGTTTATCAGCAGCAACACAATACGAAGTACAAGTACGAAGTAAATGTTCATCAGGAAATTCTTCTTATAGTGCATCTGTAAATTTTACTACGCCAGCCGTATCTATAAGCTACTGTACTTCAAAAGGAGCCAGCGTAAATGATGAATACATTCAAAAAGTAGTTTTAGGAACAATAAGTAATACATCAACAGGTGGAAATGGATATTCAGATTACACTTCAATTTCTACTGATTTAACAAAAGGGGATTCAAACACAATAACAATTACGCCAAAATGGACAGGAACAGTTTATAGTGAAGGGTATGGAGTTTGGATTGATTATAACCAAGATGGAGATTTTTCAGATGCAGGCGAAACAGTTTGGACAAAAGCAAAATCAAAAACAACGCCAGTAAGTGGAACATTCACAGTACCATCTTCAGCAGTAAGTGGAGCAACAAGAATGCGTGTGGTATTAAAGTATGATGCAACACCAACAGCCTGTGAAGCATCTATTCAGTACGGAGAGGTAGAAGATTATACAGTTGTAATAGGGTCATCACAAGCAGATACTACTGCGCCAAGTGCGCCAAGTAGTGCTTCAGCATCAAGCGTAACACAAACTAGCTTAACATTAAGCTGGTCAGCTTCTACAGATAATGTAGCAGTAACAGAATATGATGTTTATCAAGGGGCAACAAAAATAGGATCTACGGCTAATACTACAATGAATGTTACAGGATTAACAGCTGCAACAGGCTATACTTTTTCAGTAAAAGCAAAAGATGCAGCAGGAAATGTATCATCGTCAAGTAATACAGTAAATGTAACAACCTTATCAAACGCAGTTTCTTATTGTGCATCAAAAGGGAGTAGAGTTACTTACGAGTGGATTGATTATGTAGCATTCGGAGGAATGACCAATACAACAGCAGCAAACGGAGGATATGGAGATTTCACCTCAAAAGTAGCTACGGTAGCATTAGGAAGTACCAATCAATTAGTTTTAAGTGCAGGGTTTTCAGGAACAGCATATAACGAGCACTTTACAGTTTGGATTGATTACAACCAAGATGGAGATTTTACAGATGCAGGTGAGCAAATTGCTACAGGTAACTCATCAAGTGCAACAAATAGAATAACAGATATTGTGATTCCATCAAATGGAACTTTAGGACAAACAAGAATGCGTGTTTCAATGAAATACAATGCAGCAGCAACTTCTTGTGAAGCTAATTTAGGAGATGGAGAAGTAGAAGATTATACGGTTAACATAACAGCGGCAACTGTAAATACAATAACAACAGCAATATCAGGAGAAACCATTAAAAGTCAAAAAAGCATAGACTTAGTGGCGTATCCAAATCCATCAGTAGATTTTATACAAGTTAAGTTGGCATCTCAGTCAACAAAAATGACTTATAAGATTGTAAATGTAATCGGAAGTATTGTGCAATCTGGTCATTTAGGTTCTTCTAGTATAAATGTATCTAATTTAAACACAGGAATGTATGTTTTAGAAGTTAATGATGGTCAAAAAGTATTGACAACTAAGCTTTTAAAGAAGTAGTAAGTTAAAAAATAAATTATTTTTTTAAAACTCGCTAACCCCAGTAATTTACTGAGTTTAGCGAGTATTTTTTTTGCGGAAAATATACTGATTGCGTATATTGATTATGAATTCCTTATTTTTTTATTATATTTGCGTTGTAAATGATAAAATATTAATATTTTTTTAATAAAAATATCATTTATCATAATTAACTAATTAAACCCTTCAAAAATGAAACACAAGTACTTTAAAAAAGTCGTGTTGTCATCTATTTTACTTGCAGGAGCTCTTACAGTGAGCGCACAAGAAAGTAGAGGACTGAAACACATTGAATTTAACAAAACTTCAAGAACCTCTTTACAAAGAGCACCAGAATTAATTCGAGAAAAGTTGAAATTATCAGTAAATGATAATCTACAAAAAATCAAAACTCAAACTGATGATTTAGGTTTCACTCACGAAAAATTCCAACAAAAATTTAAAGGAGTAAAAGTTGAATTTGGAACTTATACAGCGCATGCAAAAAATAGTATATTAAAAACTATGGACGGTGAGTTGTATGATGTTGGTAAAGTAAATGTTATACCAAGGTTATCTAAACAAGCAGCTTTTAGAAAAGCAATAGCTCACACAGGAGCTCAAAAGTACCTTTGGGAGCTTCCGAAAGAAGCAAAAAATTTAGGAAACTATAAAAAACCAGAAGGAGAGCTATTAATTCTTCCGAGAGAAGTTATAGGAACAAAAACAGCAAGATTAGCATATAAATTTGATATTTATACTGTAAAACCTCTAAGTAGAGGAGATTTGTATATAGATGCTCATACTGGTGAGGCTTTGTTTTTTAATGCTATAATTAAGCATTTAGATGAGCATGCACATTCTTCTAAAAATTTGGGAGCAGTTAGTGATTTAACAGCAAAATTTACAGAAGCTCTTGCTGTTGGTAATGCAGCTACGAGATATAGTGGTAACAGATCTATAACAACTAGAATTGTAGGTAGTAATTATGTATTAAGAGATAACACTAGAGGTGGTGGAGTTAATACTTATAATAGTGGAGGTCAATCGAGTTACCCAACGACAAATTTTACAGATTCAGATAACAATTGGACTGCAGCTGAATTTCACAATTCAGCAAAAGATGATGCAGCTTTAGATGCACATTGGGGTGCTGAAATGACTTATGATTATTTTCAAACGAAACACAATCGAAATAGTTATGATGGATCAGGAGCAGCAATAAACAGTTATGTTCATTATGGTGCTAGTTATGATAATGCATTCTGGAATGGATCTGTAATGACTTATGGTGATGGATCATCAAACGGAAGTGAAGGAAACGGGTCTTTCGATGCTTTAACTTCTATTGATGTTGCAGCTCATGAAATAGGTCATGCTATTTGTTCTAATACAGCAAACTTAGCATACCAAAGAGAGTCAGGAGGATTGAATGAAGGATTTTCTGATGTTTGGGCAGCTGTTGTTGAGCACTTCGCTAAAGGAAACGGAAATGATTTAGCCCCAGATGCATCTGTATGGTTAATTGGAGATGAAATAGATAGACGTAGTGGTTCTTCAGCTTTACGTTCTATGAGTAATCCTAAGGATAGAAACCAACCAGATACGTATGGGGGTACAAATTGGAAAGAACCTAATTGTGGTACTCCAACGAGAGCTAATGATTATTGTGGGGTACATACAAACTCAGGAGTCTTAAATCATTGGTTTTATTTATTAACAGTAGGTGGTTCTGGAACTAATGATATGAATAATGCATTTAATGTTGCTGCAATCGGAATGATAAAATCAGCTAAAATTACTTACCGTTTAGAGGCTAACTATTTATCAGCTAATTCTACTTATGCAAATGCAAGAACAGGAGCTATTACAGCAGCTGAAGATTTATATGGAGCAAACAGTAATGAGGTAAAATCTGTTACAAATGCATGGCATGCAGTAGGAGTTGGAGCAGCGTATGTAGAAACTTGTGCTTTAGCAGCACCAGCTAACTTTTCTGGGTCTAGTATAAATGATAATGGATTTACTTTAACATGGTCAGCAGTTTCTGGAGCAACTTCTTATGAAGTAACAGCAAATGGAGTAACAAGTACAGTAAACGGAACATCTAAGGTGATTGCCGGTTTAACAGCGGGTACAGCTTATGCTTGTACAGTCAGTGCTACTTGTACATCAGGTGGTAACGGAAATGTTTCTAATGTATCAGTTACAACAACAGGTACAACTCCTATAAGCTACTGTACTTCAAAAGGAGCCAGCGTAAATGATGAATACATTCAAAAAGTAGTTTTAGGAACAATAAGTAATACATCAACAGGTGGAAATGGATATTCAGATTACACTTCAATTTCTACTGATTTAACAAAAGGGGATTCAAACACAATAACAATTACGCCAAAATGGACAGGAACAGTTTATAGTGAAGGGTATGGAGTTTGGATTGATTATAACCAAGATGGAGATTTTTCAGATGCAGGCGAAACAGTTTGGACAAAAGCAAAATCAAAAACAACGCCAGTAAGTGGAACATTCACAGTACCATCTTCAGCAGTAAGTGGAGCAACAAGAATGCGTGTGGTATTAAAGTATGATGCAACACCAACAGCCTGTGAAGCATCTATTCAGTACGGAGAGGTAGAAGATTATACAGTTGTAATAGGGTCATCACAAGCAGATACTACTGCGCCAAGTGCGCCAAGTAGTGCTTCAGCATCAAGCGTAACACAAATTAGCTTAACATTAAGCTGGTCAGCTTCTACAGATAATGTAGCAGTAACAGAATATGATGTTTACCAAGGAGCAACAAAAATTGGGTCTACGGCTAATACTACAATGAATGTTACAGGATTAACAGCTGCAACAGGTTATGCTTTTTCAGTAAAAGCAAAAGATGCTGTTGGAAATGTATCATTGTCAAGTAATACAGTAAATGTAACAACTTTATCAAACGCAGTTTCTTATTGTGCATCAAAAGGAAGTAGAGTTACTTATGAATGGATTGATTATGTAGCATTCGGAGGAATGACCAATACAACAGTAGCTAATGGAGGATATGGAGATTTCACTTCAAAAGTAGCTACGGTAGCATTAGGAAGTACCAATCAATTAGTTTTAAGTGCAGGGTTTTCAGGAACAGCATATAACGAGCACTTTACAGTTTGGATTGATTACAACCAAGATGGAGATTTTACAGATGCAGGTGAGCAGATTACTACAGGTAACTCATCAAGTGCAACAAATAGAATAACAGATGTTGTTATTCCATCAACAGCAACTTTAGGACAAACAAGAATGCGCGTTTCAATGAAATACAATGCAGCAGCAACTTCTTGTGAAGCTAATTTAGGAGATGGAGAAGTAGAAGATTATACGGTTAACATAACAGCAGCAACTGTAAATACAATAACAACAGCAATATCAGGAGAAACCATTAAAAGTCAAAAAAGCATAGATTTAATGGCATATCCAAATCCATCAGTAGATTTTATACAAGTTAAGTTGGCGTCTCAGTCAACAAAAATGACTTATAAGATTGTAAATGTAATCGGAAGCATTGTGCAATCTGGTCATTTAGATTCTTCTAGTATAAACGTATCTAATTTAAATACAGGAATGTATATTTTAGAAGTTAACGATGGTCAAAAAGTATTGACAACTAAGCTTTTAAAGAAGTGAAAATAAAAAAATAAATTATTTTTTTAAAACTCGCTAACCCCAGTAATTTACTGGGTTTAACGAGTTTTTTTTATGGAAAAAATCAATGGTCTTGTTTTTTTTAATTATGAATTTCTTGTTTTTTGCATATATTCGCATCATAAATGATAAAATATTGGCATTATTTTTAATGAAATATCATTTAATTAACTAACTTATACCCTTCGAAATGAAAAAAAAGTACTTAAAAAATTTTGTATTGGCAAGTGTTGTCTTAGGATTAAATATCCAAACACAAGCTCAAGACAAAAATGAAGTAGCGCAAATTTGTAGTCGATACAATTTTACGAAACTTCAGGAAACTAAAGGAAACTTAAATATAGGAGTGTATATCTTAGAAGTTAACGACGGTGAAAAAGTATTTACTATTAAGTTGTTAAAAAAATAAGAATCTATTTACTAATTAATAAATAGTAGGATGAGAAAAAGTTTCTCATCCTATGTTTATTTTAATACACCCTTTACATGAATAAAAGAATAAAATTATTAGCAGGTGGTTTATCCATTGCTTTAATCTCAGTTGTTGGATCTGGTTATTTATCAGATTATACAGGTTCTAAAAAAATAGAAGAACAACGAAAAAAGCATGCTGAATTTTTAAAAAACAGCCCTTACAAAGAATCTCTTACTTGGGATAAGAAAACAAGAAAACTAAAAGGTTTACCACCAAATAGATATTTTGAACAAATGTGGGAATTGTCAATTGACCCTGCAACAGGAAGGTTAGATGACGGAAAAATAACAAAAGTTCGTGAAGATTTAATAAATAAAAGAATCAGTAGAAGAAGTCCTGGAGAAGAAGGTAATTCTTGGGTAGAAAGAGGGCCGAATAATATTGGTGGTCGTACAAGAGTAATTTTATTTGACCCTAATGATGCAACAAATAACATTGTATATGCAGGTGGTGTAAGTGGTGGATTATGGAGAAACACAAATATAAGTAATGCCAATTCAGAATGGGCACGAGTAGAAGGTGTACCAGGAAACTTATCAGTAACATCTATTTCTGTAGACCCAAGAAATTCGAATACTTGGTATATTGGAACAGGTGAACAATACACTGCAGGAGATGTAGTTGGTAGTGGTGTTTATGTAAGTACTAATGGAGGTACAACATGGAATTCTTTAACAATTGCACCAGCAGGAGGAGGAGATATAACTCATAATGCAAGTAATATATTTCTTTCAGGAATTCATTTTGTAAATGATATTGTTGCTTGGGATAACGGAGCATCAACTGAACTATATGTTGCTGTTGGAGCTCATGTTTATGGAGATGCAGCAAGTCCTAAAAATTGGTTAGGATTACAGTCAGCAGGATTGTATCGTTCTACAGATGCTGGACTAACTTGGAGTAGAATTGAAACTGCAAGTATGAGACATACTTTTAGCGGAAACAATTATTATTACATACCTAATGATTTAGAAGTAAGTGCTAATAATACTCTTTGGATGGGAACAATTAAGTCTTCTTTACCTTCTGACAACGGAGGAGGTAGGCTATTTAGTTCTACTAATGGGGCTACTTGGACAGAAGCAGCAGCTTCTCCATTAACAGAATCTAATAGAGTTGAAATTGAACCATCTGCTACAAACGGTAATAAATTATACGTTTTAGCACAAGGAACAACTGAAGCAACACCTGTACGTATTTTTAAAACTACAAACGGATTTACTTCTGTAACAACATCTAGTCTTCCTAATGATGCAGATACTGGAATTGCTGCTAACGATTTTTGTCGTGGACAAGCATTTTATGATTTAGTAATTGAAGCAGATCCATCAAATGATGATGTATTATATGTTGGAGGTATTGATTTATTTAAATCTACTAACGGAGCCTCTTCTTGGTCGCAATTATCACACTGGTATGGAGGATTTGGACAAGCAAATAATGTACATGCAGATCAGCACTCTATTGCTTTTGGTAATAACTCATCTTCAAAAATTTTATTTGGAAATGATGGAGGTGTATATTATTCAGGTAATTCAGGGACAGCTATTTCTTCAAGAAATAGAGGGTATAATGTAACTCAGTTTGTAAAAGCAGCTATTGGCCCTGATGGAGCAGGAGATGTCTCAGGTATTTTTACTGCAGGAGCTCAAGATAATGGTACGCAAGGATTTAGAAATGCAGTTGCAGGAATTAACAGTTCTACAGAAGTATCTGGAGGTGATGGTTTTTATACTTTTATAGATAAAGATGGTGAGTATATGATTGCAACTTATGTAAACAATGTAATACATCGTTTTAACTTGCCTTGGAATGGAGTAAGTAAAATGCAAGGAGGATCAACTAGTTTATTAAATGATCAAGCTTCGGGAGATTTTGTAAACCCAATGGATTATGATAGTGATGCAAATCGTTTATTAACTAATGCATCTACTAGTACTGCTAAATCTATAAAAAGTATTAATGTTGCTGCTAATACAAAAGGAAACATAACAAATGCTTTATTAACGGCAAAACCAACAGCTTTTAGAGCCTCTCCTTTTGCAAATAACACATGGTATGTTGGTTTAGCTAATGGAAATTTAGTGAAGTTAACAGGTGTTACAAATTCAAGTGCTACTTGGACAGATGTTGTAACTCCATTTGTAGGATCTATTTCTTCAGTACGATATGGAGCAACAGCAAATGATATTTTTGTAACCATTCATAATTATGGTGTAACAAGTGTTTGGGCAACTTCAGATGCAGGTGCTAACTGGGTAAATAAAGAAGGAAATTTACCAAATATACCTGTAAGAGACTTTTTACAGAACCCATTAAGTAGAAACGAAGCAATTGTTGCAACTCAATTAGGTGTTTGGTCTACATCAAACTTTAATGCAGCAACCCCAACTTGGTCACAAGCATATAATGGTATGAGTGATGTTAGTGTTACTTCTTTTGATTATTGGAATGTTAACGGAGATCATACTCAGAATAAAATTATAGCTTCTACATATGGTCGTGGAGTTTTTACAGGTGAATTTACAGCAAATGTAGTTGCAGATACTGAGGCACCAACAGCAGCCGCTAGCTTAGCGGCTTCAAGTATTACAGCTTCATCTTTAACTTTAAATTGGACAGCAGCTTCAGATAATGTAGCAGTTACTGGGTATGATGTGTATCAAGGAACTACTAAATTAGGAACTGCTACAGGAACTTCATATAATGTTACAGGTTTAACAGCAAGTACAGCATATACTTTTTCAGTAAAAGCAAAAGATGCTGCAGGTAATGTATCATCAGCAAGTAATATAGCAAATGTAACTACACCAGTAGTAACTATTAGCTATTGTACTTCAAAAGGAGCAAGTGTAAATGACGAATATATTCAAAAAGTAGTTTTAGGAACTATAAGTAATACATCAACAGGTGGAAATGGATATTCAGATTACACTTCGGTTTCTACTGATTTAACAAAAGGAGCATCAAATACGATTACAATTACCCCAAAATGGACAGGAACAGTTTATAGTGAAGGGTATGGAGTTTGGATTGATTATAACCAAGATGGAGATTTTTCAGATGCAGGTGAAACTGTTTGGACAAAAGCAAAATCAAAAACAACGCCAGTAAATGGAGCATTCACAGTACCATCTTCAGCAGTAAGTGGAGCAACAAGAATGCGTGTGGTATTAAAGTATGATGCAACACCAACAGCCTGTGAAGCATCTATTCAGTACGGAGAGGTAGAAGATTATACAGTTGTAATAGGGTCATCACAAGCAGATACTACTGCGCCAAGTGCGCCAAGTAGTGCTTCAGCAACAAGTGTAGCTCAAACTACATTAACATTAAACTGGTCAACATCTACAGATAATGTAGCTGTAACAGAGTATGATGTTTATCAAGGGGCAACAAAATTAGGTTCTACAGCAAATACTACAATGAATGTTACAGGGTTAACTGCTGCAACAGGTTATACTTTTTCAGTAAAAGCAAAAGATGCTGCAGGAAATGTATCATCGTCAAGTAATACTATAAACGCAACAACTTTAGCTGTTCCAGTTTCTTATTGTGCATCAAAAGGAAGTAGAGTTACTTATGAATGGATTGATTATGTAGCATTCGGAGGAATGACCAATACAACAGCAGCAAATGGAGGATATGGAGATTTCACTTCAAAAGTAGCAACGGTAGCATTAGGAAGTACCAATCAATTAGTTTTAAGTGCAGGGTTTTCAAATACAGCTTATAACGAGCACTTTACAGTTTGGATTGATTATAACAAAGATGGAGATTTTACAGATGCAGGTGAGCAGGTTACTACAGGTAACTCATCAAGTGCAACAAATAGAATAACAGATGTTGTTATTCCATCAAATGCAACTTTAGGACAAACAAGAATGCGTGTTTCAATGAAGTACAATGCAGCAGCAACTTCTTGTGAAAGCTTTGGAGATGGTGAAGTAGAAGACTATACTGTTAACATAATAGCAACACCAGTAGTTGCTGTAGCAGCTGTGTCAGGAGAAACTATTAAAAGTCAAGAAAGTTTAGACTTAAAAGCATATCCTAACCCATCTGTAGATTTTGTACAAGTTAAGTTAGCATCTAAGTCAGCTAATATGTCTTATAAAATCGTAAATGTAATTGGAAGTGTTGTACAATCTGGTCATTTAGATTCTTCTAGTATAAGCGTATCTAGTTTAAAAACAGGAGTATACATTTTAGAAGTTAACGATGGTCAAAAAGTATTGACAATGAAACTTTTAAAGAAGTAAAAATAAAAAAATAAATTATTTTTTTAAAACTCGCTAACCCCAGTAATTTACTGGGTTTAACGAGTTTTTTTTTATGGAAAAATCATTGGTCTTGTTTTTTTTAATTATGAATTTCTTGTTTTTTGTGTGTATTCGTATAATAAGTGATAAAATATTGCGTTATTTTCAATGAAATATTGCATTATTTTCAATGAAATATCAATAAATCAATTAATTAACTAATTTATACCCTTCGAAATGAAAAACAAGTATTTGAAAAGTTTTGTATTGGCAAGTGTTGTCTTAGGATTAAATATCCAAACACAAGCTCAAGACAAAAATGAAGTAGCGCAAATTTGTAGTCGATACAATTTTACGAAACTTCAGGAGACTAAAGGAAACTTAAATATAGGAGTGTATATCTTAGAAGTTAACGACGGTGAAAAAGTATTTACTATTAAGTTGTTAAAAAAATAAGAATCTAATTACTAATTAATGAATAGTAGGATAAGAAAAAGTTTCTCATCCTATTGTTTATTTTAATACACCCTTTATATGAATAAAAGAATAAAATTATTAGCAGGAGGTTTGTCCATTGCTTTAATCTCAGTTGTTGGATCTGGTTATTTATCAGATTATACAGGTTCTAAAAAAATAGAAGAACAACGAAAAAAGCACGCTGAATTTTTAAAAAACAGCCCTTACAAAGAATCTCTTACTTGGGATAAGAAAACAAGAAAACTAAAAGGTTTACCACCAAATAGATATTTTGAACAAATGTGGGAATTGTCAATTGACCCTGCAACAGGAAGGTTAGATGACGGAAAAATAACAAAAGTTCGTGAAGATTTAATAAATAAAAGAATCAGTAGAAGAAGTCCTGGAGAAGAAGGTAATTCTTGGGTAGAAAGAGGGCCGAATAATATTGGTGGTCGTACAAGAGTAATTTTATTTGACCCTAATGATGCAACAAATAACATTGTATATGCAGGTGGTGTAAGTGGTGGATTATGGAGAAACACAAATATAAGTAATGCCAATTCAGAATGGGCACGAGTAGAAGGTGTACCAGGAAACTTATCAGTAACATCTATTTCTGTAGACCCAAGAAATTCGAATACTTGGTATATTGGAACAGGTGAACAATACACTGCAGGAGATGTAGTTGGTAGTGGTGTTTATGTAAGTACTAATGCGGGTACAACATGGAATTCTTTAATAATTCCACCAGCAGGAGGAGGAGATATAACTTATAATGAAAGTAATATATTTCTTTCAGGAATTCATTTTGTAAATGATATTGTTGCTTGGGATAACGGAGCATCAACTGAACTATATGTTGCTGTTGGAGCTCATCAGTATGGAGATGCAGCAAGTCCTAAAAATTGGTTAGGATTACAGTCAGCAGGATTGTATCGTTCTACAGATGCTGGACTAACTTGGAGTAGAATTGAAACTGCAAGTATGAGACATACTTCAGGTGAAAAAAATTATTATTACATACCTAATGATTTAGAAGTAAGTGCTAATAATACTCTTTGGATGGGAACAATTAAGTCTTCCTTACCTTCTGATAACGGAGGAGGTAGGCTATTTAGTTCTACTAATGGGGCTACTTGGACAGAAGCAGCAGCTTCTCCATTAGTAGATTCAAATAGAGTTGAATTAGAAGTTTCTGGAACTGATGGTAATAAAATTTATGCACTAACACAAGGTGTAGCAAGAAATGCTGCTAATGTAGTAATTAACCCTGTTCATATTTATAAGACAACGAATGCATTTGCGACTGTAAATGAAAAAGCATTACCAAATGATGCAGATACTGGAATTGCTGCGAATGATTTTTGTCGTGGACAAGCGTTTTATGATTTAGTAATTGAAGCAGATCCATCAAATGACGATGTATTATATGTTGGGGGTATTGATTTATTTAAATCTACTAACGGAGCTTCTTCTTGGTCGCAATTATCACACTGGTATGGAGGATTTGGACAAGCAAATAATGTACATGCAGATCAGCACTCTATTGCTTTTGGTAATAACTCATCTTCAAAAATTTTATTTGGAAATGATGGAGGTGTATATTATTCAGGTAATTCAGGGACAGCTATTTCTTCAAGAAATAGAGGGTATAATGTAACTCAGTTTGTAAAAGCAGCTATTGGCCCTGATGGAGCAGGAGATGTCTCAGGTATTTTTACTGCAGGAGCTCAAGATAATGGTACGCAAGGATTTAGAAATGCAGTTGCAGGAATTAACAGTTCTACAGAAGTATCTGGAGGTGATGGTTTTTATACTTTTATAGATAAAGATGGTGAGTATATGATTGCAACTTATGTAAACAATGTAATACATCGTTTTAACTTGCCTTGGAATGGAGTAAGTAAAATGCAAGGAGGATCAACTAGTTTATTAAATGATCAAGCTTCGGGAGATTTTGTAAACCCAATGGATTATGATAGTGATGCAAATCGTTTATTAACTAATGCATCTACTAGTACTGCTAAATCTATAAAAAGTATTAATGTTGCTGCTAATACAAAAGGAAACATAACAAATGCTTTATTAACGGCAAAACCAACAGCTTTTAGAGCCTCTCCTTTTGCAAATAACACATGGTATGTTGGTTTAGCTAATGGAAATTTAGTGAAGTTAACAGGTGTTACAAATTCAAGTGCTACTTGGACAGATGTTGTAACTCCATTTGTAGGATCTATTTCTTCAGTACGATATGGAGCAACAGCAAATGATATTTTTGTAACCATTCATAATTATGGTGTAACAAGTGTTTGGGCAACTTCAGATGCAGGTGCTAACTGGGTAAATAAAGAAGGAAATTTACCAAATATACCTGTAAGAGACTTTTTACAGAACCCATTAAGTAGAAACGAAGCAATTGTTGCAACTCAATTAGGTGTTTGGTCTACATCAAACTTTAATGCAGCAACCCCAACTTGGTCACAAGCATATAATGGTATGAGTGATGTTAGTGTTACTTCTTTTGATTATTGGAATGTTAACGGAGATCATACTCAGAATAAAATTATAGCTTCTACATATGGTCGTGGAGTTTTTACAGGTGAATTTACAGCAAATGTAGTTGCAGATACTGAGGCACCAACAGCAGCCGCTAGCTTAGCGGCTTCAAGTATTACAGCTTCATCTTTAACTTTAAATTGGACAGCAGCTTCAGATAATGTAGCAGTTACTGGGTATGATGTGTATCAAGGAACTACTAAATTAGGAACTGCTACAGGAACTTCATATAATGTTACAGGATTAACAGCTGCAACAGCATATACTTTTTCAGTAAAAACAAAAGGTGCTGTAGGAAATGTATCACCGTCAAGTAATACTATAAATGTAACAACTTTAGCTGTTCCAGTTTCTTATTGTGCATCAAAAGGAAGTAGAGTTACTTATGAATGGATTGATTATGTATCATTCGGAGGAATGACCAATACAACAGCAGCTAATGGAGGATATGGAGATTTCACTTCAAAAGTAGCTACGGTAGCATTAGGAAGTACCAATCAATTAGTTTTAAGTGCAGGGTTTTCAGGAACAGCTTATAACGAGCACTTTACCGTTTGGATTGATTATAACAAAGATGGAGATTTTACAGATGCAGGTGAGCAGATTACTACAGGTAACTCATCAAGTGCAACAAATAGAATAACAGATGTTGTTATTCCATCAAATGCAACTTTAGGACAAACAAGAATGCGTGTTTCAATGAAGTACAATGCAGCAGCAACTTCTTGTGAAAGCTTTGAAGAAGGAGAAGTAGAAGACTATACTGTTAACATAATAGCAACACCAGTAGTTGCTGTAGCAGCTGTGTCAGGAGAAACTATTAAAAGTCAAGAAAGTTTAGACTTAAAAGCATATCCAAATCCATCAGTAGATTTTATACAAGTTAAGTTGGCATCTCAGTCAACAAAAATGACGTATAAGATTGTAAATGTAATCGGAAGCATTGTGCAATCTGGTCATTTAGATTCTTCTAGTATAAACGTATCTAGTTTAAAAACAGGAGTGTACATTTTAGAAGTTAACGATGGTCAAAAGCGATTAACAACTAAATTGATGAAAAAATAATAAGACTTTCTTATTAAATAAATAAAACCCGAGCATTTGCTCGGGTTTTTTGTTTCTTTGCATAAAATTTAGAATATGAACTACCTATCGGTTGAAGGCATAGCAAAAGCATACGGAGAAAAAGTATTGTTTGATGATATTTCTTTCGGAATTAATAAAGATCAAAAAATAGCTTTTGTTGCTAAAAATGGTAGTGGTAAAACTTCTATTTTAAATATTGTAGCAGGTTTAGATGAAGCAGATTCTGGGCAAGTTGTTAGCCGAAAGGATATTGATATCGCTTACTTATCTCAAGCAGATAATTTAAACCCTGATTTAACGATTGAAGAAACTATTTTTTCTACCGACAATAAGATTTTATCAGTAATAAAACAATATGATAAAGCAGTAGAAAACCCTGACAATGCAGATGCGTTTCAAGAAGCTTTTGAGCAAATGGAACAGTACAATGCGTGGGATTTTGAAACGCAATACAAGCAAATTTTATCGAAGTTAAAGTTAGATAACCTAAAATTAAAAGTAGGAAAGCTTTCTGGTGGGCAAAAGAAACGTTTAGCATTGGCTATCGTATTGATTAAAAAGCCAGATTTATTAATTTTAGATGAGCCTACCAATCATTTAGATTTAGAAATGATTGAATGGTTAGAAGCATTTTTTGCCAAAGAAAAAATAACCTTATTTATGGTTACGCACGACCGTTATTTCTTAGAACGCGTGTGTAATGAAATTATAGAGTTAGACGAAGGAAAACTATATAAATACAAAGGTAATTACTCATATTACCTACAAAATAAAGAAGAACGTTTAGCACTTGAAGCTACCAATTTAGGGAAGGCTAAAAGTTTGTTTAAAAAAGAATTAGATTGGATGCGTCGCCAACCAAAGGCACGTACTACAAAATCTAAATCTCGTATTGAAGATTTTAATCAAATTAAAGATAAAGCGCACCAGCGACGTAACGAGCATGAAGTGCAGTTAGAAATTAACATGGAGCGTTTAGGAAGCAAAATTTTGGAGCTTCATAAAATGAAAAAATCGTTTGATGACAAAGTAATTTTAGATGGCTTTGATTATGTTTTTAAACGCGGAGAACGTATTGGTATTATTGGTAAAAACGGTACAGGTAAATCGTCTTTCTTAAATATGTTAACTGGAGGTATCGAATTAGATGGCGGAAAAGTAACAGTTGGTGAAACAGTAAAATTTGGATATTACACCCAAAACGGAATTGAAATAAAACCTGGGCAAAAAGTAATTGAAGTAGTTAAAGAATTCGGAGAATACATTCCGTTATCAAAAGGGCGAAAAATATCTGCAAGTCAATTATTAGAACGCTTTCTTTTTGATAAAAAAAAGCAATACGATTTTGTAGAAAAATTAAGTGGAGGAGAACAAAAGCGACTGTATTTATGTGCGGTGTTAATTCAGAATCCTAACTTTTTAATATTAGATGAGCCTACCAACGATTTAGATGTTGTAACGCTAAATGTATTAGAAAACTTCTTATTAGATTATCCTGGTAACTTAATGGTGGTTTCTCACGACCGTTACTTTATGGATAAAATTGTAGATAACTTATTTGTGTTTAGAGGTGAAGGGCAAATTGATAATTTTCCTGGTAATTACTCTGATTTTAGAGCGTATGAAGATTCTAAGGTAAAAGAAGCAAGAGAAGTAAAGAAAGAGGTTGTAAAGCCTGTTAAAAAAGCGAAGAAGGTAGCGTTAAACTTTGATGAAAAACGTGAATGGGGCTTATTAGAAAAAGATATTGAAAGACTTCAAAAAAAGAAACAATTAATTGAAGGGAAATTTAATAAAGGTGAATTTTCTCCTGAAGAAATTAATAATAAATCAATAGAACTACAAGAAACAATTGATAGTTTAGAAACCAAAGAAGAACGTTGGTTAGAACTTTCTATGAAAATAGAAGGAGAGTAACATTGTTTTCCTAGTTGTGTAAAGTAAATAAACTAAGTTGTTGATTATGAGTTTTTAGTTTGTGTATTTTTGTAAAGCTGGCTATAATTATTCTTTAATTTCAATTAAAGGATCTGGGTTCTTAAATTCAGGTAAGCCAGTATTTTGAACATAGCTAGACTCTATAGATCCCATACACTCTTTACCACTTATTTTGTCTATAAAATAGCGCCCAAAGGCTACTTCGTTATCTACATATATGCTATACATGTCGGCTGCTTCAATAATGCTATTATTAAAGCCAAATCGAGGTAGACCAAACGCTTCTATTACAAAATTAATTTTTTCTTGGTCTTTGGGTGTAGGAACGTAAAATTTATCAAAACCCCAAATATCAAAAGGAGAGATATTTTTGTTGGTGAGATTAATTTCCATGTCATAATTTAAATTTTCACCTTTTTTACTAAGAGGCGTAAACCTAATAATTCGTCTGTACTTAACAATTGTTTTTTTAGTGTTTGCCCAAGCTGTGATTTCGTATATTTTAGGGTTAAAAATAAATTCTGGATATTTTAAAGCTATCAATTTATTAGCTTCATTTATCAATTTATTTTTCTTTAAAATCATTATTTTTTTAGATTTAATACCTCTGTTTTTTGTATGATAGTAAGTTGAACAGCTTGTAAAAGAGCAGAAAATTAAACTAATTATTAAAATATTTATCCATCTCATTCTTCTATACATTTATATTCAAAATCTAAAAGCTTCTTTTTTCAGTCTCAAATGTAGTACTTCTTTATAAAATGTTTACCAATCAGTTATTTGTTTTAATCCCTTTATTTTTTCAGGAATGTAAGCTCTTAAAACTTCTTGTTCTTGTTTGTTGGTTCCTTTAATAAACAAAGTATCATTTCTAATAAAGCCTTCATCTTTAGAGTACCATCCGCCCTCTTTGTGTTTTACATGAAAGAATTCCATTTCTATTTTGTTGTTATTTGATATAAGATAATATCCAACATAGCCAGGGTTGTTTAATTTATTAATATCTGTTTTATTTTTAATATCAATACTACTTCGATAACAACGACCATTTTTAAAAAACTTTATATACGAAAGGCTATTATATTCTTCGTTGGTTCCAAAAGTTAATGTGTCATTAGAAAAATAGAGGTTTTCAGAATTAATTAAATCATTTTTTTTAAGTTGTTTAACGTGTTTACTTAATGTAAATTTTTTATTTTTAGGACGATAACCTCCGTTCGAATGATGATAATAATTTAGGCAACTTGTAAAACAGTATGAGATTAAACCCATTACTAAAATTTTATTCCACCCCATCCTTCTATGCTTTTATGTTCATATTCAAATCTAAAATCTTTTATTGTTCTATAAATAAAATTTTGCAACCAAGCATCACCAATAACATCTATAACCATTTTGTTGATTAACAACGAATTTATGAAGAGGCTTTGTTAAGTTTCTTCAAGAGGTTTACCAGTCAGGCGTTCCTGTTAAACCTTCTACTTTAATTTTTTTATAACCAACAATACTATCTCCTATAACTTTTAATTCACCTTTATGATAGCTTCCGCAATCGTGAGGAGTTACCATAAATTGTTCTAAAATTATTTGGTTATTTTTTATTTGATAATAACCAACATTAGCTCGTTTGAGGTTATTATAATCTTTTAATCTATTACTGTTATTTTTAGTCGGCCCATCCATAAATTGCCCATTTTCAAAAAAACGAAGAAAAGAATAAATAATTTGAAGTTTTTCTTTCTTTGTTTTTACACTTTTAATATAGATAGAATCAATTTTTGTAAAAATTGTATTCTTAGATAATCGTTTATTTAAGATTAAGTTGGGTTTGACTTTAGCTAGTTTAAACTTGTTTTTTTTAGGTCTGTTACTACCGTATTTAGGTGTACAGCAACTTGTTAAAATAAAAAAAGTACAACTATAGATTAAAATTTTATTCCACCCCATCCTTGTATGTCTTTATGTTCATATTCAAATTTAAAGTCTTTTATGTTTTTATGTATGAAATTTTGTAACCAAGCATCACCAACTACATCAATCGTTGCATTATAACCATTTTGTTGGTTAAAACGAATATAAGTAGAGGCTTTATTTAGCCATTTCTGAGAATCTGTTTGTCGGTGATAATCTAATGAAGAGTCAATATCATTTTTTCTATTATATGCTCGTAAGAAATCATCATCATTCTTTCTGTTTTTTACAGTTTTTTTATTTTTAACTCTACGATAATCCCCTGAAAAATCTTGAAACCCAACTTCAATTAAAGGAGTAACAATTGTTAAACCGCCAGTCCAACCCATATCGGTTCCTCCACCAAAATAAGCACGTTTTGTATCGTTATTTGAACTCACATTTACATTTCCTAAGCGAAAACCAATCATTCCCTCTCGTTGTAATTTATCTAAAGAAAACTGATTGTCGTGTAAGGCAGAATTCCAAGTAAATAATTGACCATATCTAAATGAATTCTCAAAATTATTTAACATAGGAATCGGTGAGTTGTAATTTAAGCTGTACGATTGTAAAGGCGTACCATGTCCGCCACCAACAATAACATTTGCCGCAGCAGTTACATCTACTACCATATTACTTTTATCTACGCCAACGCCTAATCCGCTATTATATGCCGATACATGAAAAGATGTATTTGCCGCAAAATTACCATATCGTTGTCCATAACCAATGTTTAAATTGGCTTTGAACCGTACTTTATAGGCTAATTGAATTTGAAGTCCGAAAGTAACTTTAAACCCACTTCCTGGCGGATCTATATTACCGCAACAGCCGTTTTTATCTTTTGTTATAAAACTTTGACTGTAGCCTCGCATACTTTGCTCTACTCTTTGTTTTAAATCTGTTTCAGCCCATAACTTGGCATCTCCCACAGTATCTTTAAAGTCGAATATACTTGATGTTATAGCGGCTTCTAAATCTGTTTCTATTCCTTGAAAATTAAAAAGTGAATGGTTTGTCATATTTTGCAATTTTTTTAACAAACTAGCATAGTGTTAAACGGAATTTACCAATCAGGCGTTCCTATTAAACCGTCTACTTTTTTTCGAATATATATTCTACAGTTTTTTTTATTTGGTTTAGGAAACTCTTTGTTTTTAAATGAATCATAAAATAAAAATAAGCTATCATTTCTTATGTAGCCTTCTCTTTTATGATAAGAACCTCCTTCTGCTTTTTTTACACTATAATAGTCAATTATTATATTTTTTTTATTTTCAATCTTGTAGTAGCCAATTAATAATGAATTGTTTACATTGTTTAGCTTTTTTAGGTTGATGTTATCAGTATAAGGTTCCAAGTTTTCTAAATAATGTCCGTTAGAAAAGAAACGAATAATACTATTATCTATATCTGTTTTTGTTCCATAACTTACCTTTGTAATATTTACATATATAGAATTAACATCTATTAAATCATCTTTTATTAGTTTATATGGAGGTTTAGATAACTTAAATTTTGAATTTTTAGGTCTGTATCCTCCTTTTTCGTTTATATAATAATTTTTACAACTGCTAAATAAAATTATTGAAATAACTAAAATTTTATTCCACCCCATCCTTCTATGTTCATATTCAAATCTAAAATCCTTTATTGTTCGATGGATAAAATTTTGCAACCAAGCATCACCAATAACATCAATCGTTGCATTATAACCATTTTGTTGATTAAAACGAATGTAAGTAGATGCTTTATTTAGTTTTTTTGATATAAAAACGTTTACCAATCAGTGATTTTTTTCAATCCTTTTATTTTTTTTGATGAATAAAACTTAATTTCCTTCTTATTTAATTTATGGTTGGGATTTATTGGATACAACGTATCATTTTTGATATAAAGAGTATCTTTTATATATTCTCCTTTTTCTCTATACTTTACAAAAAAATATTCAAACTCAATTAATTTATTTTTTATTGTATAATAGCCAATAAATACAGGTTTGTTAAGTTTATTCAGGTTCGTAATATCTTTAACGTCAATAGCACTTTTATAGAATCTTCCATTGCTAAAAAAACGATAATAAAATAAATCATTGTAATTACCATTTCCATATTTTAGGGTGTCATTTGAAAAGTATAGGACATCTGTTTTTAATCCATTATTTGGAGTTATTTTATAAGGTTTAGCTTGTAAATAGAATTTTGATTTTTTAGGTCGATAACCACCATCTGGATGGTGATAATAATTTAAGCAACTTGAAAAACAGCAAGAAATTAGACTAATAATTAAAATTTTTTTCCAAACCATCCTTCTATTTTTTTATGCTCGTATTCAAATCTAAAATCTTTTATTGTTCTATGAATAAAATTTTGCAACCAAGCATCACCAATAATATCAATAGTTGCATTATAACCATTTTGTTGATTAAAACGAATATAAGTAGAGGCTTTGTTTAGTTTTTTTTGTGAAGATGTTTGATTATGATATTTATTAAAGGTTAATTCTTTCAATCGCTTTTCTAGTTCAAATATTTTTTCTCTTTTTCTATCTTTGGATAAATGGTTATTTTTTTTTGTCACTCTAATTTCGTCTAAAATAATTTCTCTTCTTTGTTCTTCTATTATATTTTCTCCTTTTTTAGCTTTTTTTAAAAAATTCCCTGAAAAATCTTGAAAACCAACTTCAATTAAAGGAGTAACAATTGTTAAACCGCCAGTCCAGCCCATATCGGTTCCTCCACCAAAATAAGCACGTTTTGTATCGTTATTTGAACTCACATTTACATTTCCTAGACGAAAACCAATCATCCCTTCTCGTTGTAATTTATCTAAAGAAAACTGATTGTCGTGTAAGGCAGAATTCCAAGTAAATAATTGACCATATCTAAATGAATTCTCAAAATTATTTAACATAGGAATCGGTGAGTTGTAATTTAAGCTGTACGATTGTAAAGGCGTACCATGTCCGCCACCAACAATAACATTTGCCGCAGCAGTTACATCTACTACCATATTACTTTTATCTACGTCAACGCCTAATCCGCTATTATATGCCGATACATGAAAAGATGTATTTGCCGCAAAATTACCATATCGTTGCCCATAACCTATGTTTAAATTGGCTTTAAACCGTACTTTATAGGCTAATTGAATTTGGAGACCAAAAGTAACTTTAAACCCACTTCCTGGCGGATCTATATTACCGCAACAGCCGTTTTTATCTTTTGTTATAAAACTTTGACTGTAGCCTCGCATACTTTGCTCTACTCTTTGTTTTAAATCTGTTTCAGCCCATAACTTGGCATCTCCCACAGTATCTTTAAAGTCGAATATACTCGATGTTATGGCAGTTTCTAAATCTGTTTCTATTCCTTGAAAATTAAAAATTGAATGGTTTGTCATATTTTGCAATTTTTTTAACAAACTAGCATAATATTAGTTATGCACTGAATTTAGTAAATTATTAAAATATTTTCTATCCAATCCATCTATGTTTTTGAGTTAAAAAACGTTTACCAATTTGGTGTTCCTGCTAAACCTTTTATTTTTTTTATTTTATAAACAATTTTATTTTTTTTATTTTGGGAAATAAAATCTAAATTCTTTTTTTCATCAGTTATATAAAGGCTGTCGTTTCTTATGATACCATAAGTTTTTTTATAATAACCTCCTTCATGTTTTTTTACAGAATAGGTTTCTATAGTTACTTCATTGAAGTTTTCAACTTTATAATATCCAACTAAAACTCCTGAATTATAAAAATCATTCATTCTATCTAGGTTAAGTTTACCTGAATATAACTCAGAAGTACCTTCAATACATCTTCCGTTTGAAAAAAATCGAATAAAATACTTCCCTTTGGTTATGGATGTTGATTCATGATTGTATATATAAATTGAGTTTGTGTCTATTAAATCTTCTTTTTTTAATTTATAAGGAAATCTACCAAACTCAAATTTATTTTTTTTAGGCCTAACACTTCCATTTTTTGTATGATAATAATTTAAACAACTTATAAAACAGCAAGATATTAAGCTGATAATTAAAATTTTATTCCACCCCATCCTTCTATATTGTTATGTTCGTATTCAAATCTGAAATCTTTTATTGTTCGGTGAATTGCGTTTTGTAGCCACGCAGCACCAATTACATCAATCGTTGCATTATAACCGTTTTGTTGATTAAAACGAATATAAGTAGAGGCTTTGTTTAAGTTTTTTTGGTAAGTTGTTTGATTATGGTATTTATCATAGGTTAGTTTTTTTAAATCTTCTTCCAGTTTTTTTATCTTTTCTTTTTTTATTTCTTTCTCTAAATTAGGGTTTCTTTTTATTGTTTTAATCTCATTGTCTATTTCCTCTTTTTTTCGCTCTTCTATCGCTTTTTGTTGATAATCCCCTGAGAAATCTTGAAAGCCAACTTCTATCAGAGGAGTAACAATTGAAATACCCCCCGTCCAACCTCTATCTCCTTTATCTCCAAAATAAGCTCGTTTTGTATCGTTATTTGAACTCACATTTACATTTCCTAGGCGAAAACCAATCATTCCCTCTCGTTGTAATTTATCTAAAGAAAACTGATTGTCGTGCAAGGCAGAATTCCAAGTAAATAATTGACCATATCTAAATGAATTCTCAAAATTATTTAACATAGGAATCGGTGAGTTGTAATTTAAGCTGTACGATTGTAAAGGCGTACCATGTCCGCCACCAACAATAACATTTGCCGCAGCAGTTACATCTACTACCATATTACTTTTATCTACGTCAACGCCTAATCCGCTATTATATGCCGATACATGAAAAGATGTATTTGCCGCAAAATTACCATATCGTTGCCCATAACCTATGTTTAAATTGGCTTTAAACCGTACTTTATAGGCTAATTGAATTTGGAGACCAAAAGTAACTTTAAACCCACTTCCTGGCGGATCTATATTACCGCAACAGCCGTTTTTATCTTTTGTTATAAAACTTTGACTGTAGCCTCGCATACTTTGCTCTACTCTTTGTTTTAAATCTGTTTCAGCCCATAACTTGGCATCTCCCATACTGTCTTTAAAGTCGAATATACTCGATGTTATAGCAGCTTCTAAATCTGTTTCTATTCCTTGAAAATTAAAAAGTGAATGGTTTGTCATATTTTGCAATTTTTTTAACAAACTAGCATAATGTCAGACGGCATTTACCAATCAGTCGTTTGTTTTAAACCTTCTATTTTCTCACCAATATAAATTATACAATTCTCTTTATTTGGTTTTGGAAATCCATTTTTTTCAAATGAACTTTCAATAGAATTAAAGAAAAGAAAAACACTATCTTTTTTTATATACCCATAACTTTTAGAATAATACCCAACATTACCTCTTGCACCTCCTAGGTTAACATTAAAGGTTTCAATTTCAATTTTGTTGTCATTTAATTTAAAATAGCCAATTTCTCCATATTTATTAAAATTATTAATAGTTGTTAGTTTTAATTTTTCATTATCTAACTCATTTCTTCCTTCAAAGAAACGTCCATTAGAGAAAAAACGGAGATATGATATTCTATTTTTACCTTTATTTATATATACATAACTTGTATTAACTAAGTCCTTTTTTTTAAGTTGATAAGGAGTACTTGCTAACTTAAATTTTGATTTTTTAGGTCTATACTCTCCGTTATCATTCACATAATAATTTTTACAACTACATAGTAAAATAGTTGATATAACTAAAATTTTTTTCCACCCCATCCTTCTATGTTTTTATACTCATATTCAAATTTAAAATCTTTTATAGTTTTATGTATAAAGTTTTGTAACCAAGCATCACCAATAACATCAATAGTAGCGTTATAACCATTTTGTTGATTAAAACGAATATAAGTAGAGGCTTTATTAAGTCTTTTTTGATAGTCTGTTTGTTTATGAAATTTACCTCTTGTTAACTTTATTAAATCATCTTCTAATTTATCTAATTCTATTTTTTTTATAGGTTTAGTTTTGTTGGAGTTTTTAATGCTTTTTATTTTTTTAAGAATATCTATTCTTTTATTTTCTTGTTCAATACCTTTTTTTAAAAAATCCCCCGAAAAATCTTGAAACCCAACTTCAATTAAAGGAGTAACAATTGTTAAACCACCAGTCCAACCCATATCGGTTCCTCCACCAAGATAAGCACGTTTTGTATCGTTATTTGAACTCACATTTACATTTCCTAGACGAAAACCAATCATTCCCTCTCGTTGTAATTTATTTAAAGAAAATTGATTGTCGTGTAAGGCAGAATTCCACGTAAATAATTGACCATATCTAAATGAATTCTCAAAATTATTTAACATAGGAATCGGTGAGTTGTAATTTAAGCTGTACGATTGTAAAGGCGTACCATGTCCGCCACCAACAATAACATTTGCCGCAGCAGTTACATCTACTACCATATTACTTTTATCTACGCCAACGCCTAATCCGCTATTATATGCCGATACATGAAAAGATGTATTTGCAGCAAAATTACCATACCGTTGTCCATAACCAATGTTTAAATTGGCTTTAAACCGTACTTTATAGGCTAATTGAATTTGAAGCCCGAAAGTAACTTTAAACCCACTTCCTGGCGGATCTATATTACCACAACAGCCGTTTTTATCTTTTGTTATAAAACTTTGACTGTAGCCTCGCATGCTTTGCTCTACTCTTTCTTTTAAATCTGTTTCAGCCCATAACTTGGCATCTCCCACAGTATCTTTAAAGTCGAATATACTCGATGTTATAGCAGCTTCTAAATCCGCTTCTATTCCTTGAAAATTAAAAAGTGAATGGTTTGTCATATTTTGCAATTTTTTTAACAAACTAGCATAGTGTTAGTTACATTGTTTATGCATTAAATTTAATAAATTATTCTATCCGTTTTACATTTTTTTAATAATTGTTTTTGGTAATGAATTAATAGATAAATGTTGGTTTGTATTTTCTTTAAAATTAGAAGGGAACAGGGGGTGTTTTTCGTTTGTCAAAGGCTTGTCATTCAGTCTTTAAATCCGGGCTATGCTATAAGGTGTAGCTGTAGTATTTTATATTGTTTCCATAATTTCGTATGTTTCAGAGATTAATTTGGACTGAGAATTGTCATTTTCAGCTAGTAGTGCTTTTTCTTCTGTTCCATCTCCTATGCAAATCATATGAGCATTATCTTTAAAAATTTCATTCTTATATTGTTCTATGTGTGAATCAATATTTTTATCATCTGCGATTGATAAAATTGTTTGTGTGTCTTTAGGAAAATTGGAGTTTATAAAATTCAATATCTTTTCTTTATTACCACCTTCAATATCTTCTTTAAATATACTGTCTAAAATAAAAGGTAATCTATGTATTCCTTTAGTTTTCGTTAAGAGTTCATTAAAAGCAAAATGATAACTTAATATTGCTAAATGTAATTGAACACCTTGAAAAGGAAAGCTTGAAATTTCATATAATTTATTAAATCTATCTTCTTCTAAATTTGGTATTCCTAAATTAATATTATTTTTAAAGTAAGCCGATTTAAAAATGTGATTCTTTTTTTCCCTTGCAAAATAAATATCTTTTTCAGTTTTGTATTCTTTTAATTTTAATTTTAACTTGTCGATTTCTAATTTTAATGTTCCAATTTGTTTAATCAAATTATCATAAAGTTGAATATTTGCTTTGTTTTCAATCCAGTTTTCTAGAGTTATTTTGTTTTCTGAATATTTATTAAATGTACTATATTCTTTGTTTATTTCTTTTTGAGATTTCTCTATTTTCTTATTTATTGAATTTACTTTAGATTGAGAATTTTTTATTTTTTCTTTCAGTTCACTTTGTAATGAAATAGTATCATTCTCTTCTTGGAAAAATTCATAAATTTCTTCAATGTTTTCTGGTAATATTTGTGAGCAAGTAGGGCAAGAATCTTCTCCAGGAAATTGATTTTTATGATTTCTCTTTACTTTAGAAACAACTGAAAGTCTTTGATTATAAAAAGTTAATTTATTAGATTCATTAACATAATCTTTTTCTAAAGTAATTAAATCACTTTTATTATTTGATAAAGATATTATTAATTCATTTGCTTTACCAGCAAGAGAATCGTTTATTATTTGAGAAACTTCTAATTCTTGATTTTCCTGTTCTACATCAGAAAAGAATTTCATTTGTTGTTGTAAGCTTCTTAATTCATTTTCAATTTTTCTTTTTTCTTCTCTATCAATTACATTTTCTATACCTAAGTAATAATCTAAAAAATCTTCTTTGAAGTTTTTGTAAAAAGTTAAATTACTAAATGACTTCCTCAAATATACCCAGCCTACATCTTGAGAAACATAATAAGGTAAAAACAATGTTTCCATTGGTGCTTCAGAAATTCCACTATTTGATTCTAAAAGTAGGTTGAAGTCAAATAAGCTATTAAAATATTTTTTTAATTTTATATGCTCAGCAGATTGGTCGCTACCAATACCATTAAAACGTATTACTTTAGAATTGGGATCTTTTACAATTAGGGTTTCGTCTTGACGAATGAAAGTAAATTTTAATTTTTCATTGTTTTTTGTGATTACACAATCTAATCTAACAAAAATTTCCTCTGTTAATATTTCAGAAAGTTTGATTTTATTATCATTTATGCCAAACGCATAAAGAATGAGTTGAATTAATGTGCTTTTACCAGCTGTATTTTTCCCATATATAACATTTAATTTATTATCAAATGTTGTGTAGAAATATCTATCATTCAATTCACTGTATACTAAAATATTTTGTATTTCTAATTTTACGCTCATATTGTGCTTTTAATTTCTATAAAACCAGCAGACACAACTGCTTTTAATTGTAAATCTCTCAAAGTTGTAGTTTTTGTTTTATTAAATTCGATATAAAACTCTAAAATACAATCTCCTTCATCATAATGTTTTCCGAAAATTGATTTGTTATTTTCTATGAAATCGAAAATCTTTTTATGTTCGCTTTCATTTAAGTCTTTAAATTTATCAAAACTGTTTAGGTAATGTAATTCAAATTGAGTTCTATCAAGAAAAGTTATTTTTAAAGCTTTACAAATCTCTTTTTCTTTTTCTCTCCAAAAATCATAAGCAAGTTTTCTTTTAGTAAGTAAATTAAATACTTTATTAATTTCCTTAGATTCTATTCTTTTTGTTTTATCACTTAAAAGAGCAATACCCCCTTGATTAAATTTAGATTCAATACTTTTTAGATAAAAAAGTAAAGTATCAATAGCAGCTTTGTGGTCTTCTATATCATTTCCGAAAATAACTTTTGACTTACCATATAATTGCTCAATTTGATTTCTTGAAGTTCTTGTTAAATCGACAAATTTTAAAGAAAGTGTTTTTATATTAATTTTGTCAATTTTTGAGAAAGTAACATTTTTATTGCCTTTTAAGATTTTATTTTTAATATTAACATCTATGTCTGAATATTTAACATCAGATTTTGTTTCATTAATAGTTTCTGTATATGTTACTTTTTTTATTTTATCACTTTTTAATTCAATAGTATTATTTGTTGCAAAATAATTGGTCTGTGAAAACGAAGTAGATTTAGGTATTGGGTCATCTAAAATAGTTTGACTTACTTCTGTTATTTTTTTTAATATTTCAAGTAATTTATTTAACGACCATTTGTTTGTAGCTTTTTTAGCTTGAAATGTTTCAATTTCTTCGAGTAAATTATTTTTATCAATGTATCCAAATACAATGTCTTCTAAATGCTCTAAGATAATAAAGTACTTTTTATCTTTTATTGTTTGATAGTTATCTAAAAGTAAATATAAAGTGCAGTGTTTCTGGAACTCCATTCCTACATTGTTATGAACACCTGAGTTGACTGATATATCTGTGTTTTTTGTCATCTAGTTTGAATGTTTCTTTTATTACAGATAGCTTGTTTATATCAGTAAATAAGGAGTAGTTATACTCCTGATTATAGGGGCAATAAAGCCCCTTTTTAACCCCGTTCTCTAACACACCAAATCTAACCAACCCCAATCACACTCCTTTACGGGTATCCGTTAAGAAAGTATATATCATTAATATTTTAAAAATAAAAGAATAGGGGACTATTACTTTAGTGATTTTTCGAAATAAATGTAATAAATATATCTAATTGTACCAAAGGGAATTACAAATTATATCGTAACAATGTTTTTTGGATCTAATATCGGTTTGTTTAAAAAACGGAGCACCAATTGCGCTACAGCTACAGTATCTCGCTCGCAATATTCAACAATGCGCGGTAAGTTTTTTTCTTTATAATATACGTTGGCTACTTCGCTACCATCAATATCTTGTTTGGGTGAAGGAATATTTAAGATAGAGGTTAACAAACGTAAAGAAGTATAGTGTTTGTAATCGCCAAACTTCCATAACTCTAAAGTATCTAAATGTGGAACTTCCCAAGGCTTTTTCCCAAATAAATCTAACTTTTTAGGTAAGTTTATTCGGTTAATAATCATTCTACGGGCTATGTACGGAAAATCGAATTCCTTACCGTTATGCGCGCACAATAAATGTTTGTTTTGGTTAAAATGAGTATCGAGTAATTTTTTAAAGTCTGTTAAGATACTAGCTTCATCATCACCAAAAAAAGAAGTAATTCGTAATTGCTTTTCTCCTTTTATATCAATAAAATAACCAACCGAAATACAAATTATTTTTCCGAACTCTGCCCAAATACCAGCACGATGATAAAACGCTTCGGCAGTAGCTTCCTCCTTTCGTTGGTATTCTGTTTTTAAAGCGTATAATTCTTGTTTTTCTTCCGATAAATCGGCAAACAATTCCACCTCAGGAACAGTTTCAATGTCTAAAAATAAAATGTTTTGGATGTTTATTTTATGCAGCATTTTTTCTTTTTGTAGCGATAAACAGTACTTTTATAGGTAACTATTTTTATCGCAATTTTTTTTTATAAAGGTACAAAACCTTACTTAAAAAAATAATTACCTTTTATATTTACCTACTTTCGAATTTAAGCGAAGGTTTATGAATGATTAAATGAATGTTAAGTTAAAAGGTAGCGTGCAGGGTTTGTAATATTATAGTTACTTTTGGGTAACACAATATAAAATGACCTATGAACACGAATGATGTTAAAATTTTACTAGTTGATGATGAGCCTGATATTTTAGAAATAGTAGGATATAATTTAAAATCAGAAGGCTATCAAGTTTTTACAGCTAATAACGGTGCTGAAGCAGTAGCAAAGGCAAAAAAAGTAAGTCCGCATTTAATATTGTTAGATATTATGATGCCTGAAATGGATGGTATTGAAGCATGTGAAAAAATTAGAAACATTAAATCTTTAGAAGATGTAATTATTTCTTTTTTAACTGCAAGAGGTGAAGATTATTCGCAAGTTGCAGGTTTTGATGCAGGTGCAGACGATTATATTACCAAGCCAGTAAAGCCAAAAGTATTGGTAAGCAAGGTAAAATCTTTATTAAGACGTTTAAAAACGGATGAAAGTGTTGATGGTACTACCAAGGTTGGCGACATTGTTATAAATAGAGATGAGTATGTGGTATTTAAAGGAACAAAAAAAATAGCATTGCCAAGAAAAGAATTCGAATTACTATCATTATTAACTTCTAAGCCAGGAAAGGTATTTAAAAGAGAGGTAATTTTAGATAGTGTTTGGGGCAATGAAGTAGTAGTTGGCGGCCGTACAATTGATGTGCATATTCGTAAGCTTCGCGAAAAAATTGGAGACGACTTTTTTAAAACCGTTAAAGGTGTTGGATATAAGTTTGTTTTAGAATCTGAAAAATAATAGTTTAAAAATAGTTACGTACTGTTTTAGATAACTTTATGCATAAAAACCATAATTATCTAAAACAGTATTTTAAATTTAGGTTGCCTAGTACTTCACTTTTAAAATCTTATTTTTATAATGAAAAAAATAAAAAAAACATACCGATACGCATTGTGGTCGGCATTATATTCTACCTCAATATCTGTGGTAATTGCCTTATTATCGTACTTTCTTTTAATTAACTTATTAGGTATAGGAGCTGTTATTGTTTTTGGTATTGTAATGTTTGTTATTTCGTTTTTAATTATTCAATATAGAGCGGAGCATTTTATTTATCAAAGAGTAAAAAAACTATATGAAGACATTTCTATTTTAGATGTTAATGATTTAGAAAGAAAAGATGTAACAACTGATGCTAAAGCATTAACGGAAAGTGTACAAAAATACGTAGAAGAAAGAAGTAAGGAGATAGCAGTATTAACACAACGAGATTCTTTTAGAAGAGATTTTTTAGGAAATGTAGCACACGAATTAAAAACACCGTTGTTTACAGTACAAGGTTATATTTTAACTTTAATAGAAGGAGCTGCAGAAGATAAAGAGATACGTACAAAGTATTTAGGAAGAGCCAATAAAGGTGTAGAGCGATTAACTTCAATTATTAAAGACTTAGATATGATTGCTAAGTTAGAAACTGAGGGGATGAAAATGAATATTGAAACCTTTAATATTCTAGAAGTTGTTCAAAACGTTTTTGATTTATTTGAAATGAAAGCTAAAAAACGAAACATAACATTAATGTTTGATAGTCTTTACGAATTTCCTCGCTTTGTAAAAGGTGATGTAGAGCGTATAGAGCAGGTTTTAATCAATTTAATTGTAAATTCTATAAAGTATGGTAAGGTAGATGGTGTAACTACGGTAAGCATCGAAAACTACAACTCAAATAAGTTTCTTATTAAGATAAGCGATAATGGTGAAGGAATTAAAGAAGAGCATACTTCTCGTTTATTCGAACGATTTTATAGGGTAGACCAAAGTCGATCTCGCGAACAAGGAGGTTCTGGTTTAGGATTATCTATTGTAAAGCATATTATAGAGGCGCATAACGAAACTATTTTACTAAAAAGTGAGTTTGGTAAGGGTTCTGAATTTTCATTTACTTTAGACAAAGCAATGTAGCAGAAAGGAACGTTTTTTAATTAGAAGTAATCATTTGTTTATTAATTAAAGATTCTTTCACTTCGTTAGGAATGATGAGGTTTTTAAGAATAACGTTATTACGAGAATTTTTCATTCGAAGTAATCTTTTGTTTCTTCGTTAAGAACACTTTTATATTGTTTTGAATGACGCAGCCAAATTTATAGCAAAAAAAAGGAGTTGATAAAATCAACTCCTTTTTTTTTAATTTATACCAAATCGAATCCGATATCTTTTCGATAATTCATTCCTTCAAAAGAAATCTTATCAATACTATTATATGATTTTTTAAGTGCCTCTTCAATAGAATCACCAAAAGAAGTAACCGCCATTACTCTACCTCCGTTAGAAACTACTTTACCATCTTTTTCTGTTGTTCCTGCATGAAAAACAATAGAATCTGTAACAGTATTAAAACCAGTAATCTCTTTTCCTTTTTCGTATGCTTCAGGATATCCGCCAGCAACTAACATTACCGTTGTAGCAGTTTGAGAAGTAACTTCGTATGATTTTTCACCTAAAGTTTGATTAGCAACACCTTCAAATAAATCTACTAAATCAGATTGTATTCTTGGTAAAACAACCTCAGTTTCTGGATCTCCCATACGAACATTGTATTCTACAACAGATGGGTTTCCGTTATCGTTCATTAATCCAATAAAAATAAAACCACGATAATCAATACCGTCTTTTTGTAAACCATCAATAGTTGGTTTTACCACAAGTTCTTCTACTTTTTGTAAGTAATCATCAGTAGCAAAAGGAACAGGAGAAATAGCACCCATTCCACCAGTATTTAAACCAGCATCACCTTCACCAATACGTTTGTAATCTTTAGCAGAAGGTAAAATTTTATAATTTTTTCCGTCGGTTAAAACGAACACAGAAAGTTCAATACCCTTTAAAAACTCTTCAATAACTACAGTAGATGAAGCGTCTCCAAATTTTTGATTAGCAAGCATTTCTTCTAACTCAGCCTTAGCTTCTTCTAACTCAGTTAAAATTAAAACACCTTTTCCGCCTGCTAAACCATCAGCTTTTAAAACGTATGGAGGTGCTAAAGTTTCTAAGAAAGTTTTTCCTTCAGCTAAAGTATCCGATGTAAATGATTGATATTTTGCAGTTGGTATGTTATGCTTTATCATAAACTGCTTCGAAAAATCTTTACTTCCCTCTAATAAAGCGCCGTCTTTTTTAGGGCCTATTACAGGAATGTTTTTTAATTCGCTATCAGCTAAAAAGAAATCATGAATACCACCTACTAAAGGTGCTTCAGGGCCTACAACGACCATGTTAATTTCTTGTTGTAAAACAACCTCTTTTACTTGCGCAAAATTTGTTGGGTTAATAGCAATGTTTGTAGCTACAGAACTAGTACCTGCATTACCAGGAGCAACAAATAACTTATTTATTTTGTTACTTTCAGAAAGTTTTTTTGCAAAAGCGTGCTCTCTACCGCCAGATCCTAAAATTAGAATATTCATTGTTGTTGTATTGTTGTGTTGTGAGTGCAAATATAAAGTAAGAAAAAAGGCTATTTGCATAAAATATGATTGAAAATTGCATAATTTTCACAAATTAGGTGCTCCGTTATACTATTTGTTAATGATTGTTTGTGTGCAGCTTATACAAGTATTCTTTACTGAAAAAAATACCTCGACGCAGAATGCGTCGAGGTATTATGTACTTTTTTTCATAAATTTATAACGCAAATGCAGGTGATTAAGCCTGTTAGGTTGCCGCCCTGCGACTAAAATATTTGCTCTAGTATTTTTTGTGTAATTGCATAGGTGGGGGTTACACCACTCATTCCTAATCCACCTGATGCTAAAGTAGCTCCTGTTTCTAAAGGGTTATCAGAGGCATAATAAGCATATCGTACTTTAATATCTTCTCGTACATTTCCTCTAATTTTAGAATTCGCTTGAATTGCTTTTTGGTAATGCGCTCCCTCCATTTCTAAACCAATAACATTCCAAGTAGAATCATGGAAGAATTTTAGTAAATCTTTATTTTGTAAAGAAGTTCCTAGTACACTAACCATAGCTCCATCAAAAGATTGAACACCAAAGCCTTCTAAATCTTCTTTTGCTAATTCATTTTTAAACGGATAATTATCTGCAGTACCTTCAAAAATATGTGAAGAAGGAATCATAATGTCTCCTTTTCCACCCTCTAAAATACCAGCTTTTCCCATTATAGAAACAGAAACAACATCTAAATGAGTTGTTTTCTTAGCTGTTTTGTATGGTTTTAGTAATTCGTCCATAGTTTCATATGCTTGCTCTCCAAAAGCATAATCCATTACTATAATTACAGGCTTCTCTCCTACTGAATTCACTTTTTTAAATGAAGTAGTATCAAAATCTATTTTTTCAGTATCAATAATCTGAACATTAATATTTGTACCAGAAGTATCTTTTAGGTAAATCAACCCGTTTTCTGAAGCATGGTTTTTAACTGCTTTTTGTAAAGGTTGGCTGTTGGCATTACTTAATACTTCAAAAAGTTCAAAGCCTTTGTGCTTTTTAACTTCTTTCGGTAATGCATTTTGCCCGTAAATACTATTCATAACACTGTGCATATTCGCACTAATAATATGAATAGGACGTTCTATTAAACCATTATCTATAAGGTTTTTCTTAATGTTGTTAGCCCAAATTTCACCGTAAAAATGATGCCCAATTTCTTCTATTAAAACAGAACTAAATTTTATTGAACGTTTTTCTTCATTTACAGTTTCGTTTATAGCAAGTTTACCTAACCAATATATTAAATGAAAAAACCTGTTTGGTTTTTCTTCAGAAGCAAACGTATTATATGCATCATATACCTCGTCGTAAGTTCTTCCTAAAATATTACCAAGATGTACAACTACCACATCTTTTTCTTCGTCGGTAAGTGTTTTGTTGTATATAACAATATCTTCTAAATGAAGCCACTCTCTAATAAAACCCTCTCCGTTTTCAATAAGAACACGATCTTTAATTTTATGAGACTCTATAAATAAAAAAGTAAGGTGCGTAAGAATATCATAAATTTCAGAACGACCACGTGTAATTTCAATATTCATTTGATCCTTGTCAATACGGTAACAATTTCTTCTTCTTTTTGGAGGAACAATTGTTTTGAATTTTGAATTTCGGTAACCTTCATCAGCAGTTAAGTTAATGAATTGACATTCTTCAATACCTTCAGGAAGTCGTTCAATAATATAAACTAAACCGTTTAATTCGGTTTTGTTCTCTGCGATTGACCCATAAATTTCTGGTCTTAATTGTAATAATGATTTACGTAATGTTTCTCCAGAAATACCCATTGGTTTATAAAAACCACGACTAAATAAGTGTCGCATAGAAATATATAATTTTTCTATAGCATTGGTAGATTCTTGGGCTCTGGTACGTTCTTTATGATTGGGTTTTGACATATCTATTTTTTATAAACTTAAAATATACAAATTTTGTTATTGATGTTACTTAGTTAAAATAGCGGTATACTTTTTTTGATTATTAAGTAAATTTACAGCTTTATTAATGGTTTCATCGTTTTGAAGTTGATGTTTAAACATCCCTTCTTTGTACACGTATCTTTTTACAATTTCGTTTTGTATTTTTTTAGATAAAAGATCTTCGTTGCTAGCTATTTTCTGAACTTTAGACTTTTTTAATTTTTGAAGAATTACATTGTATTCTTTTGAAATATTTGTGTTGTTATTTACTGATTTATATGCTTTTTTAAATAACTTTTCTTCTTTAGTTACAAAAGCAGTGTCTTTATTTAATAAGTAGTTTTCAAATTTTTTAAAATCAGCAGATTTAAAAAGATAACCATCAGTGACTAGTTCTTTATTTTTATTCGTAAAATCTGTTACGAAATTAAAGATAGTTCTCGATTTTAATAACTTTTTTGTTTCGATTGTTTTTTTAGAAAAATTCATTTTTACATCAGGAGTTACTCCACCGCCATCATAAACTGTTCGTCCGTTTTTCGTAGTAAATAAATTCACTGTTCCGTCAGAAAACTTTGGAACTTCCCCTGTTTTAGGATCTCTATTATCATAATCTAATTCCTGAATACATCGACCACTTGGAGTATAGTATTTAGAAATAGTTATTTTCATTTGAGTACCATAGTTTAGATTAAAATAACGTTGTACCAAACCTTTACCAAAAGAACGTTCACCCATAACAACTGCACGATCATAATCTTGTAAAGCACCAGAGACAATTTCAGAAGCTGATGCCGAGCGACCATTTATTAAAACAACTACTGGTATTTCAGCATCTAAAGGGTCATTCTTTGTATTGTAAGTTCTGGTATTTTTTTTAATTTTCCCTCGTGTATCAACAACTTTTAATCCTTTCGGAATAAATAGGTTGGTAATATTTACTGCGTCATATAACGAGCCACCAGGATTGCTACGTAAATCGAAAACTAGTTTTTTCATTCCTTTACCTTTTAATTCCTTAAAAGCTTTAGAAACTTGTTGTGTTGCTTTTTGACTTGTAAATTTTGTTAAAATAATATAACCAGTGTCAGCATTAATCATGTCATAAAAAGGCACCGGATTCACAATTATCTTATCTAGTTTTAGATCGGCTTTTTGAGAAACCCCATTTCTGTTAAGGGTTAAAGAAATTTTCTTATTAGGTGTTCCTTTAACCATTTGTGAATATTGACTTTTCTCAAAATCTAATAATTTTTGATCATTTACATGTGTAATAATATCGCCAGCTTTTAAACCAGCCTTATCAGCTGGAAAACCTTTGTAAACTTCAGAAATAACAATACCTTGTTTTGTGTATAAGGTTGAAATACCAATGCCTCCATACTCTCCTTCACGACGAATACGCGCATCTTCTACATCTTGTTCGTTAAAAAAATTAGTATAAGGGTCTAAGTTTTTAAGCGTGTTTTTAATAGCTTTGTCTGTTAAATCTCCAGGATTAATTTCATCAATATAATTAATGTTTAACTCCTTAAATAAGTTGTTGTAAATTTCTATTTGTTTAGCAATTTCAAAAAAACGAGATTGAAAAGAAAATAAAATTGAAATAACAATTAAGGAACCAAAAAAAAGTGCTTTTTTATTTTTCATTTTCGGTGGTTTCTGCTATAAAAAGTGTTAATAATTGCTTCATTTTACGCGCTAAATCGGCGTAGTTCCATTCATCTCTTGCAATATATGAAATCATAAAGACATGAGGGGTGTTTACCGCATCGTAAACAATATGCTTTTCTTTCCGGTAAGTTTCTCGCATTAAGCGTTTTATTCTGTTTCGATCAACAGCACTTTTAAAATTTCTTTTTGGAACTGAAACTCCAACTTGAACAGGGAATCTAGAAGTGTGTTCTGTTTGAATATATACCATTCGAAATGGAAAAACTTTTATAGATTTTCCTTCTTCATACAGTTTGCCTATTAACTTTTTGCTTTTTAAGCGCTCTTGTTGTCCTAACGTAAATCTCATGTATTACAAACATACATAAATGGATACTAAAAACCATTTTTTTGAGTATTTTTGAAGGAATACTTTTAAATATAACCACGATAAGTAATTTATCAATCATCAACACATATAAAGTCAGTAATTAATTTTAAAATAAACTTATGAAACCCGATTTATTTCAAGCTCCTGATTATTACCAAACTGATGATTTGTTAACAGATGAACATAAACTTGTGCGCGATACGGCTCGTGAATGGGTTAAGAAAAATATATCTCCAATTATTGAAGATGCAGCACAAGAGGCTAAATTTCCAATGCAATTAATACCTGGTTTAGCTGAGGTTGGTGCTTTTGGTTCTTATATTCCGCAAAATTATGGTGGTGCAGGGTTAGATCAAATTTCTTATGGACTAATTATGCAAGAGTTAGAGCGTGGCGATAGCGGAATTAGATCTACAGCTTCGGTACAATCTTCGTTAGTAATGGGGCCTATTTATAATTATGGTAACGAAGCGCAACGGAAAAAATATTTACCAAAATTAGCTTCTGGTGAATGGATGGGAAGTTTTGGCTTAACTGAGCCAAATCATGGAAGTAATCCATCAGGTATGGAAACCAAGTTTAAAGATATGGGTGACCATTATGTATTAAATGGTGCAAAAATGTGGATTTCTAATGCTCCGATTTGTGATGTTGCTGTGGTGTGGGCGAAAAATGAAGAAGGTCGTATTCATGGATTAATTGTAGAAAGAGGTATGGAGGGTTTTTCTACTCCAGAAACACATAATAAATGGTCATTAAGAGCATCAATTACAGGTGAGCTTATTTTTGATAATGTAAAAGTGCCTAAAGAAAATTTATTACCTAACAAATCAGGATTAGGAGCACCTTTATTGTGTTTAGATGCTGCTCGTTATGGTATTGCTTGGGGCGTTATTGGTGCTGCGATGGATTGTTACGATACAGCTTTACGTTATGCTAAAGAACGTATGCAATTTGGTAAACCGATTGGTCAATTTCAGTTGCAACAAAAAAAGTTAGCAGAAATGATCACAGAAATTACAAAAGCACAATTATTAACATGGAGGTTAGGTGTTTTGAAAAATGAAGAACGTGCAACTTCTGCACAGATATCAATGGCAAAACGTAATAATGTTGATATGGCGATAAAAATAGCTAGAGAAGCAAGGCAAATTTTAGGCGCTATGGGTATTTCAGGGGAATATTCTATAATGAGGCATTCCATGAATTTAGAAAGTGTAATTACTTATGAAGGAACGCACGATGTTCATTTATTAATTACAGGATTAGATATTACGGGTTTAAACGCTTTTAAATAAGAAAAGGACTCAAAATGTCAACCCCCCAGTATCTAAGATGAGCCTTTTCAAAAATAATCTTAGTACTTTTATTAAGTAACGGTGATGTTTAAGGTTTTGGTATATAGGTCTATTTATTTTACCTAAATAGTAATAAATAAAGAAGAAGGACTCAAAATGTCAACCCCCAGTATCTAAGATGAGCCTTTTCAAAAATAATCTTAGTACTTTTATTAAGTAACGGTGATGTTTAAGGTTTTGGTATATAGGTCTATTTATTTTACCTAAATAGTAATAAATAAAGAAGAAGTACTCAAAATGTCAACCCCCCAGTATCTAAGATGAGCTCCTTCAAAAATTACTTTTAGTCAAAATTTTTTAAATAAAAAAAACTACTTAAGTTATTATTTTACAAATATATAATTTGTTTTAATATTATGAATTAGTTGGTTAAATGGTTTTAATTTGACTAATACTTCAAATATAACTTAATGTGTCTGTTAATAATATGATTTTTATCATTTCATTGAGGCTAATGTGTAATGTTTTTTTGTCAAAAATTTCATTAAGTACAGCGTAATATATACTGAATTATAAAGAAGGTAGAGGTGAAGTGTAAAGGATATTCAATGAATATCGAAACTTAATTATCTATACAAATATTTTGTATTAGTTACTAATTTCGGTTTACAGAATAAATATAAATAAGAAGAAGTGCTCTAGAGTTAAACCACCAACACATAAAAAGAGCACTTCTTCTAAATCAACTATTAAAAACTATATATGTAAATTACTACTGTTTTTTCTTACCACTATTTATAAGAATTAAAAGTGTAGCAACTAATCCTAAGCAAACAAATCCAAAAATGGCTATCATAATAGTTCCATTTGTCCAAGAAACTAGAGGTAAATTAACCAGTTGTATCATATTATCTAATTTTATTTCAAAAGTAGTAGTATGTATTTATTTAAAATATGATTTTTATCAGTGTTTTTAAAAATAGTATAATTATTTTCTCTCAATAACCAATCGAGATAGTGCTTCTGGATAACCACGTTGAATAGCTAGTTCACTCGCCAATTTATCAATTTCATGCTTTGAAACACTATCTAATAATGAATTTCGATTTAAGCTTTTAGGAATTAAAGGAATAATTTTTTCTTCCTGAATTTTATGTGTTATTTTATTTGCAACAGTTAAGGCAGATGAAGCCTTAATAATTTCGCTTCTTGCATATGTTTTATAAGGAAAACTAACTTCACCAACTCTTAAATTTGGATTATCGCCATGAATTTGCTGTGCTCCGTAAAATGGAATTCCACCAGTCGTTGCAGATTTAAATGTGGGAACAAATTTAGTAACCAGTTTAATAGCATTTTCAGTTCTTGTTTCTATTTCATCTTTTTTCCAACCATGATCTAATTTTTGATTAATAGCATCATTAAATTCAGGTTGTGGTTCATTACTTTTAGATTGTATCAATCCATTTTTGAATAAGGTAATATGCTCTGTCATTCCATGAATTTGATAATAGTCTTCACAATAAGGAGTAAGCTGTACCATTCCATTTGGTGTTCCACGTTCACCATGAAAAATAAGTTCTGGAATTAAACCTGAAATGGGCTGCCATTTAGAAACATAAGCAGCTTTAAATTCAATTAAGCGTTTTGCATTTAAATGTAAAAAATTATCAAGTTTTCCTGTTTTAAACCCACAGGAATTTACTAAATATTTTACTTTATATACTGTGTCTTTAGTCGTTATTTCCCAGTTATAATCTAAGTTTTTATTTCGAACATCTTTAATATTCGTAACATTGGTATTTGTTTTTAGATTACATTTCTCAGTTTTATTTAGAGCTAATTGAGCTTGAGCTCCTAGCCTAAAAAGATTCCATCCATATTCTTGAACTAAGTATACAGGCGTTTTTAATTTTTTGTGATCAATTAACTTAACAGTATTAGACATCCACTCATCAGGTGAATTAGGATGTTTAACAGTTGGTTGTTCCGCTAAAACAATTAAATCGTCTTTAGTGTATTTTTTATAATAATCTTTTGGAGCACCAAGAATTTCATTAGAAGAGTCTTCTTTTATTAATTTGGTGTAATACTCAACTAACATTTTAAGGCGCTTCTCAATTTTATTTACTTCGTATTTTTCTGATGTAGGAACGCTAATAAAAGTAGGTCTTTCGTCAATAGATTGCGGAAATAATCGCGCCATATCTATTGATTGTTTCATGAGTGTTTTACATTCCTCATCAGAGATATCAGGATATAAATTTCCACCCGCATGTAAATGGCAGAAAGGAGGACCATTTACAACACTTTTTTCTTGTTCGAATAGAATATTGTCAACCCCATATTTGGCTAATTCTAATGCTATAACAACGCCAGAAACTCCACCTCCTATAATACCGACATTGTAAATTTTACTCATATTAAAAAAGCGCTTGTAAATCACTGAAACTATCGACGACTATGGTAGGATTATAGTTAGAAATGTTTTCGTTGTAGTTGTATCCGTAACTCACACCGATACTCTCCATACTAGCATTTTGTGCTGCAAGAATATCATTTTTAGAATCACCAACCATAATACTTTTTTCAATAGTCGTATTCATTTCGTTGGCTAAGTGAAAAAGTGGCATAGCATTAGGTTTTTTCTCTGAAAGAGAATCTTCTCCAACCCAACATTTAAAAAAATGTTTAATTGACAATTTATCTAAAATGGGTTCAACAAAATCAAAAGGTTTATTAGTACAAATCACCATTTTATATCCTTTTTCATTTAGATAGTTTAATGTTTCTAAAACACCAGCATACATATATGTTTCATCACAAGTAACTTCTTTGTAAGCTGAAAAATAAATTTCGAAAGCTTCATCTAAAAGTTCTTTCGAGATTTCTTCATCTTTTATTGAATATTCTAGTGCCCTTTTTACCAAAGGTTTTGCACCATTGCCAATAAAGGGAGTAACTTGTTTTACAGTTAATGATGATAAATTGTAATGAGATAACATTTTATTTATAGCCAATGTTAAATCTGGAATGCTATTAATAAGCGTTCCATCAAAGTCGAATATGATAAGTTCTTTGTCTTTAAAATCCACAATACCTAATTTGGGGCAAAGATGCGGAAGTTTTAATAAAATTGCACCTATTTATAATAATGTTGAAAAACAATATGTTCTAAATAAATAGTTTTTTTGAGTTTCGCTTACGGTTTGTATAGGAGCATTAGGAGATTAAAACGCACTTGCTTTTTAGTGGGCAACACACTTAATTAAATATAAAGCGGTTTGAGTGTACGCTCAAACCGTTTTATATTTAGATGTCTTAAGTTAACTATTTCTTATCTCTCTGATAATATGTTACGATACTAGCCTTAGCTAATGTGTTATTCCATAAGTAATATCCAACTACAGCAGGATTAGTACTTTTATTTAATCCAAGTTTGCCTGTTTTTAATGCGTAAACTGTAATTATATATTGATGTAAACCGTGCCCTTTTGGAGGGCAAGGTCCACCATAACCATTCACTCCATAGTCTGTAACGCTTTGAATAATTCCTTCAGGTGTTAGATTTAGCTTTGTGTTTCCAGCGCCAGATATTAATTCATTAGTGCTTACTGGAATATCAAAGACTACCCAGTGCCACCATCCACTTCCAGTTGGTGCGTCAGGGTCATACATAGTTACTGCAAAGCTTTTAGTTCCTTCAGGTGCATTTTTCCAAGATAATTGTGGAGATTGATTTTCTCCAGTACAACCAAACCCGTTAAATTCTGCGTTAATAGTAGCTTCTCCACCCAAATCATTGCTAGACAAGGTAAACGTATTTTGGCCAAAGACTGTGCTTGATAAGGTGATTAGTAACCCTATTATAAAATTTGATTTTCTCATAATGTTTGTTTTTTCGTTAGAGAACAAAATTATAAGAGATACTAGTAAATTTTGTGTTTGATACAGCTCAAAAAGTGTTGATAAAAGTTCAATTTGATTGATGCTGTTTTGGGGTAACCCCGAATTTCAGCTTAAAAGCCTGAATGAAACTTGATAAATTTTCATATCCAATTTCCTCATAGATATCAGATGGTCTTTTTGATTTGTTTTTTAGTAAGAAGGCAGAATGTTCAAGTCTTTTCTTTCGAAACCATTTACTTGGTGAGTTTTGAAAGTGTTTTTCGAATTCTCTTTTGAATGTTGATACACTCATATTTGATAGAAAAGAAAGTTCTTTTATTGTTAGTTTATTTAATTGATTACTCTCTATTGTTTGAATAAACCTTTGACTTTGGTTGTCACTATTGTTAATTATGGAATATAAAAAACTGACTCCTTTAAATTCAATGAGATATAACATTATTTCCTCAAACTTAGCGTCTAAAATGTTTTTTTGAATAGGTGATGAAAGTTTAGAAATTCCTAAAAGACTATCCACAAATGTTTTTATAAATGAATCATAAGTAAATAAATACGTAGAATACAGTTTCCTTGAGTCAGTTGGGCTAAGTTCAAACTTCCTTATGAATTTTAAAACGTCTTCATTAGAAAAAAAGAATAGAATACTTCTGTAATAACCTGCAACGTTAGAGAGCTTTTCAGTCATTAAACAATGTCCAGATTTCATCAATAGGAATTGAGAATTATCTATTGCAAAGGAAGAGTTATCAAAAAAAACTTCTTTTGTTCCTTCTTGAAGAAAACTAAAAGTGTTTTTGTTTAGTAAGATTTGTTGCTTAGAGATTTCTTTAGCGCTTTCATAATCATAAACAGAGATAGAGAGAGATGAATTGAAATTTAGTTCATCCGGTAATGTAATTACTTTCATTGAGTTTTAATTTTATCTAACTTTAATAATATAATTATGTTTCAATGATTTATATAAAGGTTTAGTAAAATCAAACCAAACTTATTCTTTAAGTTTAGTATCTAACCCATCAATACTAGTTCTGTTTTTATCTTCCCAGTATTGTTTAACACCACTCTCACCTATTTCGTCAATCCAATCTAATAATTGATTGCGTTCTTCTTTGTACTCGTAAAAAGGTATCGACATTCCACAAGAATTTTGTGTGCTTTCAATGGTTACATCAAATATTTGTCGTGTTCCTGCTAATTTTGGAAATTGTGATATTAAGTCGTCCCATTCAGGGTCGTTTGGTAAAATCTCTTTTGCTTTTCCGTATAAGCGTAAAATGTTAGGAGCTCCTTCAAAAGCACAAAACATAATTGTTATTCTGTTATCATCTAATAAATGAGCTGAGGTTTCATTACCACTGCCAGTAAGGCTTAACCAAGCAATACGATTTTGGTTTAATACACGAAAAGTATCCATTCCTTTAGGAGATAAACTTATACGTCCGTTTTTAGGTGCTGTTGCTACAAAAAACATTTTTTGAGCTTCTATAAATTTTTGAATCCTTGATGTAATTTTATTGTTAAACTTTCCCATAATTTTTTAATCTATCCAATTTTTAGTTCGTTCAACAGCTTTTTGCCATTTTTTATATAATTTATCTCTTTTTTCTTCAGGAAATGAAGGAGAAAATGTATTGTTAATTTTTCGTTTATTTAAGATGTCTTCTTGTTTCCACAACCCTACGTTTATACCTGCTAAATAAGCAACGCCCATAATGGTGGTTTCAATAACCTCAGGCCTTTCTACTTTTGTATTTAAAATATCTGATTGAAATTGCATTAAATAATCATTAGCACAAGCGCCTCCATCTACTTTTAATGAAGTTAGTTCAACTTCGCTATCTTTTTGCATTACATCTAATATGTCTTTAGTTTGATAGGCGAGTGAATCTAAAGTGGCTTTTATTAAATGATTTTTACCAGTATCACGAGTTAATCCGAAAACAGCACCACGAGCATACATGTCCCAATAAGGAGCACCCAAACCTGCAAAAGCAGGAACAACATATACCGGATTTTCATCTTTTATGCTTTTTGCTAAAGTTTCACTTTCTTCAGCGTTGTTTATAATTTGTAACCCGTCTCGTAACCACTGAATTGCCGATCCTGCAATAAATACACTTCCTTCTAAGGCATAATATATTTTGTTATCAATTCCCCAAGCGATTGTTGTTAATAATCCATTTTTAGAATATTCAAGGTTCTCACCAGTGTTCATTAACATAAAACAACCTGTGCCGTAGGTGTTTTTTGCATCTCCTTTATTAAAACAGGCTTGCCCAAAAAGTGCTGCTTGTTGATCTCCAGCGATTCCTGTTATCGGAATTTGATGCCCTTCTAGTTCATAATCTCCAAAGTAATGAGACGAAGGTTTTACTTCTGGTAACATTGAAATAGGGATGTTTAATTCTTTTAATAGTTTTTTATCCCAACAAAGTTTTTTAATATCATATAACATGGTACGAGAAGCATTACTGTAATCAGTTGCATGAACTTTACCGTTGGTTAAATGCCATAGCAACCAGGTATCTATAGTACCGAATAATAAATTTCCTTTGTCAGCTTCTAATCTTGCTCCTTCAATATTATTTAAAATCCAATTTATTTTAGTTGCTGAAAAATAACTATCTATTACTAAACCTGTAGTTTTACGAACATGGTTTTCTAGCCCTTTTTCTTTTAATTGTTCACAAATATTAGCTGTTCGTTTGTCTTGCCAAACAATAGCATTGTATATAGGCTCTCCTGTTTTTTTATGCCAGATAACAGTCGTTTCTCTTTGATTTGTTATACCAATACCAGCAATTTCTGAAGGGTGAATATTTGCCTGGTTTATTGTTTTTTTAAGTGTAGAAAGTTGCGTAGTTAAAATATCGTTAGCATTGTGTTCAACCCAACCAGATTGAGGGAAAATTTGGGTAAACTCTTGCTGATTCATCGCAATTATTTCTTGTGATTCGTTAATAATTACCGAGCGAGAACTTGTAGTACCTTGATCTAATGCAACAATATATTTTGCCATTTAATATAGAATGTAAAAATTAAACAGCAATTTACAATTTAAAGTTAGGGTAATAAAAAACCTTCTTGATAATTTTATCAAGAAGGTTTTAAACCTTTTGTTAAGTAACTACTATTAGTGTTTTAAAGCGTAACCAGCTCCCTTACCTAATTCTGATAATGCTGATAAAACTCCGTTTAAAATACTTGCAGTTTTTTTTAGTAAAAAAATCCCCATTTTTTTAAATATTTAATTAATCCCCTTATTTTTTGTTCAAAAGAACACTGTAAAGGTATTGTAAAAGAATAGTTTTAAAAAGGGGATTACCGCAAAAAAACATGTGGATTTACGCATAACTTGCTGTTTTTTAGTTTTTTAAATAAAAAAAACCTTCTAGAAATGTCTAGAAGGTTAATTTTCCCCTTAAATATCATTTTCGTTATACCCTTCATATCTTCGAAACTTGATGTTACAAATGTATAATAGATTTTTTGTTCTAAAAAGGGGATAACCGCAAAAAAACATGTGGATTTATGCAAAACTTGATATTATTTAGGTTTTTAAATAAAAAAACCTTCTAGAAATGTCTAGAAGGTTAATTTTCCCTTTAAATATCATTTTCGTTATATCCCCATACCTTCGAAAACTTGATGCTACAAATGTATAATAGACTTTTTGTTTTAAAAAGGGGATAACCGCAAAAAAGAGTGTGGATTACCGTATAATATATTGTTTGTTAGTTTTTAAATAAAAAACCTTCTAGAAGTATCTAGAAGGTTGATTTTCCCTTAAATATCATTTTCGTTATATCCCCATATTTTCGAAACTTGATGTTACAAATGTATAATAGACTTTTTGTTTTAAAAAGGGGATAACCGCAAAAAAGAGTGTGGATTACCGTATAATATATTGGTTGTTAGTTTTTAAATAAAAAAACCTTCTAGAAGTATCTAGAAGGTTGATTTTCCCTTAAATATCATTTTCGTTATATCCCCATATTTTCGAAACTTGATGTTACAAATGTATAATAGACCTTTTGTTTTAAAAAGGGGATAACCGCAAAAAAAAAGTGTGGATTACCGTATAATATATTGTTTGTTAGTTTTTAAATAAAAAAACCTTCTAGAAGTATCTAGAAGGTTGATTTTCCCTTAAATATCATTTTCGTTATATCCCCATATTTTCGAAACTTGATGTTACAAATATATAATAGACCTTTTGTTTTAAAAAGGGGATAACCGCAAAAAAAAGTGTGGATTACCGTATAATATATTGTTTGTTAGTTTTTAAATAAAAAAACCTTCTAGAAGTATCTAGAAGGTTGATTTTCCCTTAAATATCATTTTCGTTATATCCCCATATCTTCGAAACTTGATGTTGCAAATATATAATAGACCTTTTGTTTTAAAAAGGGGATAACCGCAAAAAAAAGTGTGGATTACCGCATAATGTATTGTTTATTAGTTTTTAAATAAAAAAAACCTTCTAGAAATATCTAGAAGGTTAATTTTTCCCTTAAATATCATTTTTCGTTATATCCCCATATCTTCGAAAACTTGATGCTGCAAATCTATAATAGAGTTTTTGTTTAAAAAAAGGGATTACCGCAAAAAAAACGTGTGGTTTTCTGTATCTTAATAAAAGGTTCATAAAGTAAATAAACCTTCCAGAATTAACTGAAAGGTTTATTTTAATTTTTCTTTTTTTTTAGAATTTCCCCAGAATGGTTTAACATTCTTAGGCAAAGATATAGCTAGGTTTTCGGTTGGGAAAAGGGATAACCGCAAAAAAACGTGTGGTTTTCCGCAAAAATTAATCTAAAATACCTAACTCCTTGGCCTTTAGAACTAAATCGGTATTGTTATGTGCTTGTAAATCGGTACGAAGTTTTGCAAGTTTACCTTCTATAGATCGTACCTTAACTAAAGTGCCATCTGCTTTTTTAATAAAACCTTCTAAGTTGTTTATTTTAGCATGTTTAGGTAGTTCCTTTAATATCTGAATAGCAATATCATCCATTTGAATTTCTACCAAAGCTCTTTTTAAAAGCTTTTGATGTATTTTATGAGTGTAATATACTTCACCCTTTAGCATCTTTTGTATTGCAAACGTTAATTCGTCTGTATTACAATTTCCTTTTAAAATATAAGCAGAAGGGTTTAAATTGTGTATAACATTAAACACACGGTTGGTTTCTGAATGACCAGTAATTACGCCTGTTTTAATATTAATTCCCTCTTGTTGAATTGCTTTTATTAAAGCTTCACCACCGTCTAAAATTACATTACCATCATTATTATCGAAACTTAAATCAGTAAAAAGAATATGAAATGGCGTGTCGGCAAGGTTTGATTTTATTTTTGAGAGTGCTTCATCACAAGAATTTACTGTTTCTATGTGTAAATTATCAATATCTTTCAAATACGAAAGAATACCTTCAAGAATTAACTGATGGTCATCGACTAATAGTATTTTTGTTTGTCCAGGCATTTAAGGGGATTTGAATACTGGTTTTGGTTCCGTTACCTACCTCACTTTTAATATCTAAAGAGCCGCTTAGCTCCTCAACACGTTCTTGCAGGTTCTGTAAACCAATTCCTTTTTTACTAATATTAGCGTCGAAACCGATGCCATTATCTGTAATGCTCAAAAGTACATAATTTTTCTGTATAGCAAAATCGATGACTATTTTACTAGCTTTAGCGTGTTTTTTACAGTTTTGTATACTCTCACGAGTGCTTAAATATAATAATCGTTTAATTGAATCATTTATAGTAATCCAATTATATTCTTGTAAACCACTTACTTTTATTCTAAAATCGAGTTCAAAATAATCACTCACTAAATTAATTATTTGATCTCTAAAAGAAACTTTATCAAAACTAATACTACTTAATTGATGTGATAGGTTACGAACATTCTCTTTAACAGCATCCAATTTTTTGGCTTCTTCTAATAAATTCGATTTCTCTAATTTTTGATGTAATAAGCGTAGGTCTCCGGCTACTTCATCATGTAGTGATTTAGCAATCTGTTGGCGTTCATGCTCTCTAGCCGCTATTCTTTCTAACTGCGCTCGGTATAATAATTTTTTTCTTCTAAAAAAGAAAAAAAGAACACTTACCCCAAATAATAATAAACCACTTGCAGCTGCCAGCCATCCAATAGTTTGTTGTTGTTTATGGTAAACTATTTCTACTTGTTTCTTTTCATTTTCAGATTTTAAAACAACGTTCTCTTTTTCTTTTTTATCAGTTTCGTATCTAATTTTAGCAAACTGATTTTTTAATTGCCGTTCTTTATCAAACAGGCTATCATTAAGTTTAATGTATTGTTGTAAATATTTTTTTGATTGCTCTCCTGTTGTTAATTCTGAAAGGTTTTCTAAAGCTTCTAGCCAGCGTTTATTATTATTTGTTTGCTTGGCATATTTTAGTGCCTGGCTAGAATGGTGTTTCGCTTTTTGTATTTGATTTAAATCTTTGTAGTAATTTGAAATGTTAATATGGGTAGTACTAATACTATTGAGACTATTTAATTGCTTTCTTATATTTAATACTTCATTATACTGTTTTAAAACATCTGCTTTTTTACCTAATTTATAATCACTATAGGCTAAACTCTCTAATAATAGGGTATATTGAAAAGGATGTTTTTCTTTAATATTATTAAAAGCCAATCCTTTTTTAAAATATGAAATAGCTTTTTTATATTTGTTTTCATTCTGGTGTAAAAGTCCTAGGTTATTAATTATATATAAATACTCTATATCATTATTATTTATTCTATTGTTTTTAAGAGCTTTTGTGTAATACTTAAGAGCTTCTTTTTTTTGATTTAATTCTTCAGAAACTAAACCTAAAACATTGTAAGCCCTTTCTAAATAAATATTTGATTGAATAGGCTCCAAATACTGTAATGCTTCTATAGAGCTAATTTCTGCTCCTAAATAATCTTTTGATTTTTTTTGTAAAAGAGCAATACTTAATAAACGGCGACCAACGGCTAAGGAGTCTTTTAGTTGTTTAGAAATGTTTTTAGATTGATGATAATAAAAAAAAGTACTATCAATGTTTAATAATTTTTTTTGCTCTAATGCTTTAAAATGCAAGTGTTTTGCTAATAAAGTAGAATCCTTGGTTTTTAAAAAGAGTTTGTTGAGGTTTTTATTGGCAAAAACAAGATCTTTTGTTAAGTTATTATAAAAAGAATGAAGACCTAATTCAATATTTGTTTTTCTTATTAAAGAATCAATATTAGATTGACTAGCAAAAAAAACAGCTTTTTTAAGAAAAGGAATTTTTTTTGCCCCGTAAAGATTATCCGCTTTTTTTAAAAAAAAGGAAACAGAGTCTATTTTTTCAGTTTGTGAAAAAGAAAATTGAATAAAAAAGAGAGAATAAAAAAAGAGAAAATATTTAAGCATAAAATAAAAAACACCCTGTATTTAAACAAGGTGTTATAAATAAATTTATTTACCATCGCCTCCTTGGCTACCACCATCACCTCCACCAGTAGTAGGGTCATCATTACCAGTATCTGGCGTAATTGGATCTAGGTTAATTGGTTCAGGATTGTTTGGTTCAGGAGTTGATGACATTTCCACTTTTTGTAATTTTTTGTATTCCATAGTTAATAGATTTTTAATTAAAATTTTTAGTGGGGGAGTTAATTTAGATCCCTAAATTAAAGGGTTTATTGGAGAACAACAAAAAAAATGCTAATTTTTACATTAATTTATTATTAGTTTAAAGTAGTAGTTTTTTATTTTCATTAGTAAATCGTAAAAAAAATATTTTCTTTATAGTTCTAAATGAATAAGTTGCTTGGTTCATTTTCACCTCAAATAGTTACTTACGAAGTAATTTTATTAAATAAATCCCAAAGCACGATTCCACAACTTACGGATATATTTAGAGAGTGTTTGGTGCCTAGTAGAGGTATTTTAATACAGTAATGGGAGTGTTATAATGTTTGCATTTTTATTTTTGCTATAAAATAAGAGTAAGATGCTATATTTATAATATAACTTAGGGTATGTAATTTAAAGTTTTTTTATAAATTTAAAGGCATCATACTATGATGCCTTTAAATTTATAAATAATAGATAACTCATTTCTAATGACCGCCAGTTATTAAGCCATCGCCACCATTATTACCATCACCACCACCACCAGTAGTAGGAGTGGTAGTAAAACCATCACCTCCTTGACCACCTCCTTGACCACCTCCAGTAGTACCACCAGTAATTGTTACTTGTTTTTCTTTTTTAATTTCGAATTGCTTTAAATTTTCTAACATAATAATTTGGGTTTTAAATGAAGTATAAATTAATACTAAAATAATCGAAAAAACAAATGTTATTGTGTTTTTTATTTGTCATTGCGAAGAATGGAGCAATCTGTTGGTTATGTGTTCTAAATGTTGGAGATTACTTCGTCGTTCCTTCTTGTAATGACGTGCAGTGTTAATTTTGTTGTTATAGTTTTAATCTTTTCGTCATTGCGAGGCACGAAGCAATCTGTTTGTTATTGAGTTCTGAAGATAGAGATTACTTCGTTCGTGCCTCTCTCGTAATGACGAGCAGTGTTATTTTTGTTATTTTAATCGTTCCGTCATTGCGAGGCACGAAGCAATCTATTGGTTATGTGTTCTAAATGTTGGAGATTACTTCGTTCGTACCTCTCTTGTAATGACGTGCAGTGTTATTTTTGTTGTTACGATTTTAATCTTTCCGTCATTGCGAGGCACGAAGCAATCTGTTTATTATGAGTTCTAAATGTTAGAGATTACTTCGTCGTTCCTTCTTGTAATGACGTGCAGTGTTAATTTTGTTGTTATAGTTTTAATCTTTTCGTCATTGCGAGGCACGAAGCAATCTGTTTGTTATTGAGTTCTGAAGATAGAGATTACTTCGTTCGTACCTCTCTCGTAATGACGTTAGAAATTAAATAGCCAATCTTTGGATAAATCTAGCCAATCAGAATTTTCTTTATTAATTAAATTTTCTTTCTTTTTCCTATTACCTGATTTTAATTTTTTTTCTCTGGTAATAGCATCGGTGATAGAAGTAAACGCTTCATAATATACCAATTTATTACAGTTGTATTTGTACGTGAAACCTTTATGTTTATCAGTTTTATGTTCGTAAATTCTTTTTATTAAGTTTGATGTTACCCCAATATAAATAACAGTATTGTTTTTATTCGTTAAGAAGTATATGCAAGGGTTTTTCATGCTTTACAATTTACGTTATTATAAAATGTAAAACAATTTTTTAAAAGTTGTAAGTTCCGATTGTAGAGATTACTTCGTTCCTCCTCGTAATGACGTGCAGTGTTATTTTTTTTACAATTTTAACTTTTCCGTCATTGCGAAGAATAAAGCAATCTGTTTGTTATTGAGTTCTAAATGTTAGAGATTACTTCGTCGTCCCTTCTCGTAATGACGAGCAGTGTTAGTTTTGTTATTTTAATCGTTCCGTCATTGCGACTAGCAGGAAGCAATCTTTGTGTTTTGAGTTCCTAATTAGTAGATTACTTTATTCATTCTTTCTCGTAATGATGCGCTATGAAGTAATTTTATTAAATAAATCCCAAAGCACGATTCCACAACTTACTGATATATTTAAAGAGTGTTTGGTACCTAGCTGAGGTATTTCAATACAAAAGTCGGCAGCAGAAACCACTTCTTGTTGTACTCCCTTTACTTCATTACCCATTACAACTGCATATTTCTGGTCAGGTTCTGGAGTGAAATTATTTAGCATAGTGCTATTCTCAGCTTGTTCGATAGCCAAAATTTTAACGTTATCTTTTTTTAGTTTTTCAACCAAATCAATTGTGTTTTCAACATGTTCCCAAGCAACAGATTCGGTAGCGCCTAAAGCTGTTTTATGAATTTCTTTGTTAGGCGGAGTTGCTGTAATTCCGCAGAGATATATTTTTTCAATTAAAAAAGCATCAGAAGTTCTAAAAACAGACCCCACATTATTTAAACTACGAATGTTATCTAGGACTACAATAATGGGCGTTTTTTTGGTTTGCTTAAACTTGTTAACTGTAATTCTACCTAACTCATTATTTTTTAGTTTTCTCATGTAACCTATATTATAATTTTATTTCGTCATTGCGACCAAAGGAAAGCAATCTTTTGCTACTGAGTCCGAATCGAGAGATTACTTCGTCATTCTTTCTCGTAATTACCTACGTTTTTTAATAACTATTCAAATTCTGAATTAAAGTAATCATGATGTCAAATAATTAAATAGAATTATATAACAACAATAACGCTTTTCATATCTTCGCAAAACTAATTGAAAAAATCTTAAAAATTGGCAAAAACAAAGGCAAAAAAGGTAACGCCACTAATGCAACAATACAACGGAATTAAAGTTAAATATCCGGATGCAATGTTGCTCTTTAGGGTAGGTGATTTTTATGAAACCTTTGGTGAAGATGCTGTAAAAGCATCTAAGATTTTAGGAATTGTTTTAACAAAAAGAGGTGCTGGTAGCGAAAGCGAAACTGCTCTGGCAGGTTTTCCGCACCATTCGTTAAACACGTATTTACCTAAGTTAGTAAAGTCTGGTTTACGAGTTGCTATTTGCGATCAGTTAGAAGATCCTAAAATGACAAAAACCATTGTAAAACGTGGTGTTACCGAATTGGTTACTCCTGGTGTTGCTTTAAATGATGAAGTTTTACAATCGAAGTCGAACAATTTTTTAGCAGCAGTACATTTTGGTAAAAAAATAGTTGGAGTTTCGTTTTTAGATGTTTCTACAGGAGAGTTTTTAATTGCCCAAGGAAACGAAGAATATATAGATAAACTTTTGCAAAACTTTTCGCCAAGTGAAGTTTTAGTAGAAAAGCAGCATAAACAACGTTTTTTAGAATTATTCACGAATCGTTTTCATACATTTTATTTAGAAGATTGGGTTTTTCAAAAAGAATATGGTAGTGAATTACTAAGTAATCATTTTAAGGTTAAGAACTTAAAAGGGTTTGGAGTTGAAGAACTTGAACAAGGTATTGTTGCGGGTGGAGCAGCGATGTATTATTTATCAGAAACACAGCATAATAAAATAGAGCACATACAATCAATAAGCAGAATTGCTGAAGATAATTATGTATGGATGGATCGCTTTACGGTTAAAAACTTAGAATTATATGGCGGGAATTCTGTAAACTCTGTGTCTTTATTAAATGTTATTGATAAAACAATTTCTCCTATGGGAGGACGATTATTAAAACGTTGGTTAGCTTTACCTTTAAAAGATTTAGAGCAAATACAACAACGTCATGAATTGGTGAAATTTTTAATAGATAATGATGCTTTTTTCGAAACAGTTATTTATCAGTTAAAACAAATTTCTGATATTGAGCGATTAATTTCGAAAGTAGCAACTAGCAAGGTTTCTCCGCGAGAAGTAGTGTTGTTAAAGAACTCATTAAAAGCAATTCTTCCAATAAAAGAAGCTGCTGAAAAAAGTGAAAATAAAACAGTAAAAGAAATAGGAAAACAATTACACGATTGTAAACTATTAATTGATAAAATTATCGAAACTGTTTTAGAAGAAGCTCCTGTAAATATTAATAAAGGAAATGCTATTGCAGCTGGAGTTTCTACTGAGTTAGATGAACTAAGAAATATTTCTAATTCAGGAAAAGAATATTTAGATAACATGTTGGCTCGTGAAATTGAGCTAACAGGAATATCAAGTTTAAAAATTGCCTTTAACAATGTATTTGGTTATTATATTGAGGTTAGAAATAGATATAAAGACAGCGTTCCTGAAGAGTGGATTCGTAAACAAACATTAGTAAATGCGGAGCGTTATATTACGGAAGAACTTAAAGAATATGAGGCCAAAATTTTAGGAGCCGAAGAGAAAATTCAGCAGTTAGAAACGGAAATTTTCGCAAAATTAGTGCAGTTTATTATCGGTTTTGTAAAACCAGTGCAACAGAATGCTCAAAATGTTGCCAAGATAGATGTATTATTATCGTTTGCACAATTAGCAATGGATAACAATTATGTGCGTCCGATAATGGATGATAGTACAGATATAGAAATTAAAAATGGACGTCATCCAGTAATAGAAAAGCAATTACCAATTGGCGAAGAATATATAGCAAACGATGTTGTTTTAAATCGTAATCAGCAACAAATCATTATGATTACAGGCCCCAATATGTCGGGTAAATCAGCAATTTTGCGTCAAACAGCTTTAATTGTTCTATTAGCACAAATGGGAAGTTACATCCCTGCGCAGAATGCAAGAATTGGTATTGTAGATAAAATTTTTACAAGAGTAGGTGCGAGTGATAATATTTCGATGGGAGAATCTACTTTTATGGTAGAAATGAATGAAACAGCTTCTATTTTAAATAACATTTCAGAACGTAGTTTGGTGTTATTAGATGAAATTGGTCGTGGTACTTCTACTTATGATGGTATTTCTATTGCTTGGGCTATTGCTGAATATTTACACGAGCATCCATCAAAAGGAAAAACATTATTTGCAACGCATTATCATGAGTTAAATGAAATGACAACTACATTTAAGCGAATTAAAAATTTTAATGTATCTGTAAAAGAATTAAAAGACAGTATTATTTTCTTGCGTAAGTTGGTTGCCGGTGGAAGTAATCATAGTTTTGGTATTCATGTAGCAAAATTAGCAGGAATGCCGAATATGGTAATTCATAGAGCACAGAAAATTTTAAAACAATTAGAAAAGAATAATACTCATAAAGAGGTTAAGGAAGTTTTAAAAGAAACACAGCATGAAGAAATGCAAATGAGCTTTTTTCAATTAGATGATCCTTTGTTAGAAGATATTAAAGAAGAAATTTTAGCCACAAATATTGATACACTTACACCTATTGAAGCTTTAATGAAGTTGAATGAAATTAAGCGAATGTTGGTGAAGAAGAAATGATTATTGTTAATAATTTTCGATACCTAATCGAGTTATTATAAAGCTTGTTATATGTTACAAGATATAAGTTTTAAAAGAATTAATAAATTAGCTTTCCCTGCTTTAATCGCAGGAGTTGCAGAGCCTTTATTGTCTACTACAGATTTAGCGATTGTAGGTAATGTAAATGTAAATGCCACTGAAAGTATTGCTGCAATTGGTATTGTTGGCGCTTTTTTGTCGATGCTTATTTGGGTATTCGGGCAAACACGTAGTGGAATTTCATCTATTGTTTCTCAATATATAGGTGCTAATAAATTAGATGAGGTTAAAAATTTACCGGCTCAAGCTATTGTAATCGTATTAATAACGAGTTTGTTTATTTTAGGAATTAGTTATCCGTTTACAAAAGAAATATTTCAATTTTATAATGCTTCTGGTACTATTTTAGAATATTCGATTGAGTATTATAAAATACGTGTTTTTGGTTTTCCGTTTACACTATTTGTAATCGCAGTTTTTGGTACGTTTAGAGGGTTGCAAAACACTATGTATCCAATGTTAATCGCCATTATCGGTACTGTTATAAATATCTTATTAGATATTGTTTTAGTATATGGTGTTGAAGGGTATATACCAGCAATGAATATTAAAGGAGCTGCTTATGCCAGTGTAATTGCACAAATTATTATGGCTATTGTAGCAGGGTATTTATTATTAACTAAAACACAAATATCATTAAAATTTACTTTGCCTTTTAATAAAGAGATTCCAAGGTTTATAACTATGATTTTAAACTTATTTGTTCGTACCATCGCTTTAAATACAGCATTATATTTTGCAACTTCTTATGCGGCCTCTTACGGTAAAGAATACATAGCCGCCTATATAATAGGGTTTAATTTATGGTTGATGGGGGCTTTTATGATTGACGGGTATTCATCTGCAGGAAATATATTGTCTGGTAAGTTATTAGGAGCAAAATCATATACAACTTTAGTAAAACTAGCAAACAACTTAATTATTTATGGACTCGCTTTTGGAGCGGTTCTAGCGCTTTTCGGATTTTTGTTTTATGATTATATAGGAAGCGTATTTATAAAGGAACAACAAGTTTTGGAAGAGTTTTATGCTACTTTTTGGATTATTCTTGTAATGCAGCCTATTTGTTCCATTGTCTTTATTTATGATGGAATGTTTAAAGGAATGGGAGAAATGAAATATTTACGAAATGTATTATTGTTATCTACAGCATTCGTATTTATTCCAGTTCTATTAATCTTGGATTCTTTGGGTTATAAGTTATATGCGATTTGGATTGCTTTTTTTGCATGGATAATAGCTAGGGGGGTTCCTTTAATTCTTAAATTTAGAAATACGTTTTTATCTCGTTCTCAAAAAGAGTAATTTTGAAAATAAAATAAGTAACAATGACTACAACCAGAGAAAACGGAAGTTTATATACTCACATTGATAATAATATTGCGATAGTTGAATTTGGGCATCCAGCAAGTAATTCATTTCCGAGTGAATTGCTAAGACGTTTAGCGAATGAATTTGATACGCTATCAAATAATGATGATGTAGCTATTGTTGTGTTAAAATCGGAAGGTGATCGTGCTTTTTGTGCGGGAGCTTCTTTTGATGAGTTAGTAGCAATTGATACTTTAGAGGAGGGGAAACAATTTTTTGCTGGTTTTGCAAATGTAATTAATGCAATGCGTTGTTGTTCTAAATTGATTGTTGGTCGCGTGCAAGGTAAAACTGTTGGCGGAGGCGTTGGTTTAGCGGCTGCTTGTGATTATGTTTTAGCAACAGAGCATGCTTCTATTAAGCTTTCTGAGTTTACTATAGGTATCGGTCCATTTGTAATTGCACCTGCGGTAGAACGTAAAATAGGTGTTAGTGGTTTAGCAGAATTAACACTAGATGCTACTAGTTGGAAAAATGCGTATTGGGCAAAAGAGAAAGGTTTATATGCACGTGTTTTTGAGTCTATTGGCGATTTAGATAAAGAATTAGCTATTTTTACAGAGAAATTAGCATCGTATAATACAGAAGCATTATCTGAAATGAAAAAAGTGTTGTGGAAAGATACTGAGCACTGGCAAGAGTTATTGGCAGAGAGAGCAGAAATATCAGGTAAATTAGTATTGTCTGACGCTACTAAAAAGGCACTAGCAAGGTTTAAAAAATAAATATGTTTTTAATTCAAGATATAAAAGATACTCAAAGTTATAAGGCAGGGTATGAAGTAGGGAAATGGATATATCATAATCCGACACTATCTGTTCTTATAGGAGTTGTTCTTTCTGTAGGTTTCGTTTGGTTATTAACAAAAATTGTAAAACAAATTCGTACTTTCGGCGAATAATAAGATATAAATTATGGGAGGAGATTATTTATTTGCCATTTTAGCAGCAGGAGTAGCAATAGTGTATTTTTATAATAAATATAGAAGTAATAAAAAATTTAAAAGATAGTGAGCAATATTAGAATTACAAAGCAATTTTCTTTTGAAACAGGTCATGCCTTATATGGATATGACGGAAAATGTAAAAATGTTCATGGTCATAGTTACAAGCTTTCTGTAACTGTTATAGGACAACCGATTGCAGATGCATCAAATGTGAAATTTGGGATGGTTATTGATTTTACAGACCTCAAAAAGGTTGTAAAAGAGGAAATTGTTGATGTTTTTGATCATGCAACAGTTTTTAACAAAAACACGCCACATGTTGAGTTAGCTAAGGAACTAAAAGATAGAGGACATCATGTTATTTTAGTAGATTATCAGCCAACTAGTGAGATGATGGTAATTGATTTTGTAGAAAAAATTAAGAATAGACTTCCTAAAAACATTAAGCTTCAGGCAATTAAATTACAAGAAACAGATTCTAGTTTTGCAGAATGGTTTGCTTCTGATAATTAAATAATATTGAATATTTTTAAATTAATTTGTAACATATAGTCAAGCTTATGTACTTATTAGTATAAATTATATAATTATGAAAGATCTATTTAAAATATTTGTAAATTTTTATAAATGTGAAATAAGAACGTTTAATAAAATATTGGGAATTAAATAAATCGATTACTTCCCATTAAAATCGTTCATTGTATTGGCCATTCCAGCTGTAATAAAAGAAGTAATTACTTTAACTGATGTTGGAATGCGCTCAATCATTTCACTTTCTTCATTTTTACTCCATTCTCCTAATACATAATCTACTTGGCGACCTCTACCATAATCGGCACCAACACCAAAACGAAAACGCGGGTATGCACCTGTATTAAATTTATCCTGAATATCTTTCAATCCGTTATGTCCACCTGAACTTCCCTTAGGTTTTATGCGTAGTTTACCAAAATCAATATTTAAATCATCTGTAATTACTAACAAGTTTTCTACTTGAATATTTTCTTGTTGCATCCAATACATAACAGCCTTTCCGCTTAAATTCATATAGGTGCTAGGTTTTAAAACAATTACAGTTTTTCCTTTAATTTTTAATTTGGCAACATCTCCTAGTTTTTCAGTTGTAAAACTAGCATCATGCTCTTTTACAAAAGCATCTACTAGTTTAAACCCTATATTATGGCGTGTGTTATCATATTTTTCGCCAATATTACCTAGTCCTACAATTAAAAATTTTTTCATAAATTCTTCTTTTATGTTGTTTTAAAACCAAATCTTAAAAAAATAAGATGCAAATTCTTAATTTTTTAAAAATAGTAAAATAAAAAAGCGTTACAAAATGTAACGCTTTTATAAATTATGTGTGCAAATATTATTCTGCAACAGCTTCAGTAGCTTCTTCAGTTTCCTCTTCTTCAGTAGCATTACGAGAAGTTCTTACTTGAACAACAACAGTATTGTCTGGGTGTAAAAATGTATAGTCATCATTAAATAAAGATGATATAGATAATTTACCTCCAATTTTTAAATCTGAAATATCTGCAGTTAAAAAATCTGGTAAATTAGCTGGTAATGCTTTTACTTTTAATTTACGATTAGTAAAACGTAAAGCACCTCCATTTAAAACACCAGGAGAAGTTCCTGTTAATTTTACTGGAATATTCATTGTCACTGCTTTGTTATCAAATATCTGATAAAAATCTACGTGTATAACTCTATCTGTTACTGGGTGAAATTGTATGTCTTGTAAAACAGCGCTATATTTTTTACCATCGATTTCAATCGAAGCAGTAAATACGTTAGGAGTAAATACTAAAGGCTTGAACGATTTTTCTTCTGCTGAAAAGTGAACAGGCTTGTCTCCTCCGTATAATACGCAAGGAACCTTTCCAGCATTACGTAAGGCTTTAGTTGCTTTTTTACCTACGCTTTCTCTTTGTGATCCGTTGATTGTAATTGATTTCATTACTTCTTTTATTTATTAAAATTTATTTACATTAAAAATTGTCCGCTAATAGATGTATTATCATGCACTTTATGCATTACATCAGCGAATAAAGTGGCGCAAGTTACTACTTTTATTTTAGAAACACTCTTTTTCAAAGGAATTGTATCTGAAACAATTAGTTCCGTTAATTGCGAATTTTGAATTCTTTCATATGCATTACCAGAAAGTATTGGGTGTGTACAAATTGCACGTACACTTAAGGCACCTCTCTCTATCATTAAATCGGCAGCTTTGGTAAGAGTTCCTCCTGTGTCAATCATATCATCAACAAGAATTACATTTTTACCTTTTACATCACCAATTAATTCCATATGAGAAATGATATTGGCTTTTTCACGTTGTTTATAACAAATTACAACATCACTTTCTAAATATTTAGAATAAGCATATGCTCTTTTTGATCCTCCCATATCAGGAGAAGCAATAGTAAGGTTGTTTAACTGTAGATTTTTTACATATGGTAGAAAAACAGTAGAGGCAAATAAATGATCTACCGGCTTTTCAAAGAAACCTTGAATTTGGTCAGCATGTAAATCCATGGTCATAATTCTAGTTGCTCCTGCTTCTTCTAGTAATTTAGCCACTAATTTAGCACCAATAGCTACACGTGGTTTATCTTTTCTGTCTTGACGTGCCCATCCGAAATAAGGCATTACAGCTGTAATATGTCTAGCAGATGCACGTTTTGCAGCGTCACACATTAATAACATTTCCATTAAATTATCTGCTGATGGAAATGTTGAGCCAACAAGAAATATTCTTCTTCCTCGTATAGATTCTTCAAACGCTGGTTGAAATTCACCATCGCTAAAATGCGTTGTTTTTACATTACCAAGTTCTACACCGTATTCTTTAGCAATTTTTTCTGCTAATTCGATACTTTGGGAACAAGTAAAAATCTTTGGGCTTAATTGATCTGTAGCCATTTGTAAAAAAGGTATTTATAGTTAGTGTTGTTGAAAGGGCAAAAGTAAAACTATTTTAAGAGTTTAAAACTTATTTTAATCGAATTAATTAAAATATTTTATATTTTTGCAAACCTAAATAATGCTCGAGTGGTGGAATTGGTAGACACGTTGGATTCAAAATCCAATGTCGCAAGACGTGCGGGTTCGATTCCCGCCTCGAGTACAAGAAAAGCTTCAACAACTGGTTGAAGCTTTTTTATTATAGTTTAATCTTAATACATACCAATAAATTTATTGGAGAATATTCCAGACTTATAAAGAGTATCATTTTTGAACTATCTTGTAGCAACTCTAAATTTGGAATGCAATTTTTTACTTTACAATTGCAAAGAATAAAAAGTCTTTCTAAGATGTAGTTTGTTAATTTTTGTAATTCATGCTTTTTCTTTGATATCAAAAGAATATTCAAAACATACAACTATAAGTTATTTCTATCAAAAATTATTAAATCATTTATTTATCTTATTTAAGTTTGTAGCATAACTTAATCTATTTAAAAAATGAAGAAATTATATTTAGCAGTAGCAGCAGTAAGCTCTTTGCTTTTTTCTTGTAATAGTGAAAAAAATCACATTGAAGGAAAAGAAAAAGGAAAGTGTCCGTTTGGTTTTGACAAGGGGCATAAAAAAGAACAAATTTCACAAACTAAATCTAATAAAGATTGGTGGCCAAACAAACTTGACCTAGATGTTCTAGCGCAAAATTCAGCATTGTCAAATCCAATGAAAAAAGACTTTAATTATGCTGATGAGTTCAATAAGTTAGATTATGCAGAATTAAAGAAAGATCTTATAAAGTTAATGACTGAATCTCAGGATTGGTGGCCAGCTGATTATGGTCATTATGGGCCGTTATTTATTCGAATGGCTTGGCACAGTTCAGGAACCTATCGTACGGGAGATGGTAGAGGAGGAACACGTATGGGGTTACAGCGTTTCGCGCCACAGAATAGTTGGCCAGACAATGGAAATTTAGATAAGGCAAGAAGGTTATTATGGCCTATAAAACAAAAATATGGTAAAAAGATTTCTTGGGCTGATTTAATTATTTTAACTGGAAATGTTGCCATTGAATCAATGGGGTTAAAAACCATTGGTTTTGCAGGAGGAAGAGAAGATGTGTGGGAGCCTCAAAAAGATATTTACTGGGGGTCTGAAGCAGGATGGTTAGAGAGTAGACGATTAGATAAAGAGGGTAAATTAGATTTAGAAGTTGAAAATCCTTTAGCTGCTGTACAAATGGGGTTAATTTATGTAAATCCTGAAGGGCCAAACGGGAAACCAGATCCAGTAGCTTCTGCAAAAAATATACGTATATCTTTTGCTAGAATGGGTATGAATGACGAAGAAACTGTAGCTTTAATAGCAGGTGGACATACTTTTGGGAAAACTCATGGGGCAGGTCCAGCAGAAAATGTAGGGGCATCTCCGGAAGCAGCAGGTATTGAAGAACAGGGATTAGGTTGGAAAAGCAGTTACAAATCTGGTAAAGGAAAAGATGCTATTACATCAGGTTTAGAGGTGGTTTGGACACCTACACCAACAAGATGGAGTCATGCTTTTTTAAATACATTATTTGATAATGAATGGGAATTAACTAAAAGTCCTGCTGGTGCTCATCAATGGGCAGCAAAGGGTGTAGGGGAAGTTTTTCCTGATGCTTTTGATAAAAATAAAAGGCATAGACCAACGATGTTAACTTCTGATTTAGCATTAAAATTTGATCCTGATTATAAAAAGGCATGCCAAAAATTCTTAGACAATCCATTGTCTTTTGATGAAGCATTTGCAAAAGCTTGGTTTAAGCTTACGCATAGAGATATGGGACCAAAATCAACATATTTAGGTTCAGCATTTCCACAAGAAAACTTTATTTGGCAAGATCCAATTCCAACACAAAAGGATAAGTCAATTACTAAAACGAATATTCAAACACTAAAAAAAGAAATTCTTAATTCTGGAGTTCCTCATAATCAGTTGGTAGAAACAGCATGGGCATCAGCATCATCTTATAGAGGTTCTGACAGAAGAGGAGGAGCCAATGGAGCACGTATTCGTTTAGAACCACAAATTAATTGGGAAAGTAATAACCCAACTCAATTAAAAAAAGTATTAGCTATTTATGAAGCAATTCAATTTAAATTCAATAATACTTCTAAAGATGTAAAGGTTTCTATTGCAGATTTAATTGTTTTAGGAGGTTCAGCAGTAGTTGAAGAGGCAGCTAAAAAAGCAGGTTTTTCAATAGAAGTACCTTTTACCCCAGGAAGAATGGATGCAACACAAGCGCAAACAGATGTTGCTTCGTTTGCTGTTTTGGAGCCAATGGCAGATGGATTTAGAAATTATCAAAAGAAAAAATATACACTTACAACTGAAGAGTTATTAGTAGATAAAGCGCAATTATTAACTCTAACTGCTCCAGAAATGACAGTTTTGGTTGGAGGGATGCGTGCATTAAATGTAAGTTATAATGCTTCAAACAAAGGTGTTCTTACTTTAAATTCAGGTGTTTTAACAAACGATTTCTTTGTGAACCTTTTAGATATGAATACTTATTGGACTCCCATTTCTGAAGATAAAATGGAGTTAGAAGGTAAAGATAGAAAAACGAATGCAGTTAAGTGGGTAGCTACAAGAGCTGATTTAATTTTTGGTTCTAATTCTGAATTAAGAGGTTTAGCTGAGGTGTATGCAAGTGATGATGCAAAAGAAAAGTTTGTAACTGACTTCGTTAGTGCTTGGGTTAAGGTTATGAATTTAGATAGATTTGATTTAAAATAGAAGATTAGTTAGTGTTTAATACCTATATCACATTAAAAATTTTATTGTGATATAGGTTAATTATTTATATTAGTTAGAAGTACATCTTAGTAGTCTTATGTATTCTTTTGAATCTCTTTTGAGGCAATTTCAAATTCTTCTGGAGTGTTAATGTTTCTGATAAAATCATCATCAATTTCTACAATTTTAACATCAGAATTAATTAACATTTTACGAGGGCAAGAATAGCCTTGTGCTAAATATTGTAATAATTTTCCGTAAGCCTTAGGTTCGTATATGGTAATTAGTGGCTCTGGAAACTCTTTTTCTTTTCCTTTAATAGTCGTTGCTATTTTACTAGGGTCTCTATTTTCTAATAAAAGTTTAATAATTTCTTCATTAACAAAAGGAATATCTGTAGCCATGACTAACCATGCAGTATTAGGGTTTTGTTGAAAAGCAGAACAAATTCCGCCAAATGGCCCTAAGTTTAAAAAAACATCATGAATTTCATTATCTTTTTCTGAGGGCTGCTGAATAGAAAAAAAAGTAGGTAATGAACATTTTTCTAATAGCTCTTTTACATGCTCTTTTTGAGTTTTACCAAAATAATTTAATTCGGCTTTGTCAGTTCCCATTCGGGTGCTTTTACCACCAATTAACACTAAACCATTTATAGGCGCAATATGTTCTTGAATTAAACTTTTTATGTGATTTGTAATTTTTTCAATTTGATCGATAGTATAAGAAGTTATGTTTTTAATGTTAGGGAATTTTTCTATTAAGCAATCAAAATATGGAGTGTCTTTATTTAATTTTATGATGAACTGAATATTGGTTAATTGCTCTAAACGTTTTTTTACTGAAGCTTCTTTTTCATCATCTAAAATTAAAATTTGTTTATCACCTTGGTAATGATTTCCATTAATAAAAACGAAATCGTGATTGTAAAATTGTAATCGCTGTTCGTATTTATTTATAGATGAATTTGTGTTTATTTGAAGATTTCCTTTATGATGAAAGGTGTACGTAGAGAAAGTGTTTTTCGGAACATCTTTAGCGTGTGAAGCATCAAAATATCCAAGGTTATAATTCGATAATTTATTAGAAACGGTAGTGACTAAATCAGCTATAATACCACATTTTGTTCCTAAAATAGCCACTTCGTTAGGTGCAAAATTATCGCTGTGTTTTTTTGAAATATTTGTATGTTTTTGATGTTTTTTCATTTTGCCTTTTTTTAGTAGTTGTAGTATCTGAAATTACCTTGTTTGGGTAGGGAGGTTAGATTTTAATATCTGACTTACCTCCAGTTTTCTCTACTAATTTAACGTCTTTAATTATCATTTTTTGACTGATAGCTTTGCACATATCATAAATTGTTAAACATGTTGCAGATGCACCTGTTAAAGCTTCCATTTCAACACCAGTTTTCCCTTCGATAGTAACTTCACAAAAAACTTCTATATGTTCGTTGTTAATGATGTTTATATCAATGTCTACCCCGTTAATTAATAAAGGGTGACACATTGGAATAATATCTGATGTCTTTTTTACAGCTTGAATACCAGCAATAATAGCAGTTTGAAAAACGGGGCCTTTTTTAGTAATTAAATCTTCATTCTTAAAGTGAGAAATAATTTCTGAACCTAAAAACATGGTTGCTTTTGCAATAGCAGTTCGTTTCGTGATTTTTTTATCAGAAACATTAACCATTTTAGGTTGATTTTTTTCGTTTATGTGTGTGAAATTGTTCATTTAATTTTTATATCAAGTGAGTTAAAAATAAATTTTGATAGAATACGAGTTCTCAATACACTTTTATTTCCATTTCAATAAAACCACTCGAACTGACAAGTTGTATTATGATACTGAATTGTTATTTCAATTTAATATGATATTGTCACATCGAGTGAATTTGATGCCCGATATGAAAATCAAATTAATATCGAAATATGTTATTTATATCTAATTACAGGAAAAACAGCTCCTGATTTAAATTCAATTTGTTCGGTTTTGGGAATTTCTATAAATCCATCTGCTTCTACTAAGCTAGCCAAGTCTCCTGAGCCATTTCCTTTTATTGGAGTTGCTGTTAAATGTCCAAAACGATAACTTAATTTCACTTGTAAAAAGTATGTTAAATTGGGCTTAAATACAATGTCACTAGCTAAAATAGCAGTTTCTTCATGTTGTTTTATATTTACAGATTTATAATACCAAGCATAGAAATAAACTAAGCAGTTTACAAAAGTAGAAACTGGGTTACCGGGGAAAGCAAAGACAATTGCCTTATTATTTCCTTTATCCTGATAAACATCCTGTCCACTCATATTTAAAGCATCTGAGATGCCGAACCAGAATGGTTTGCCTGGACGTTGTGCTACTTTATGAAACAGTTTCTCTACATCCAGTTCAGCTAATACTTCGGGCAAAAAATCAAATTTTCCTTTACTTACAGCTCCGCTAAATAACAGTACATCATATTCTTGTAAATAGCTTGCTATCTTTTCTTTTAGAACAGTTTTATTATCAGTTATGTGGGCAGTTTCTGAAGGAATGTTTAATTTACCTAATAATGAAACTAGCGTGTATACATTAGATCTTCTAATCTGAAAATCTAAAGGAATTTCGTTTACATCTACGAGTTCATCACCAGTAGATACAATCATTACCTTAGGTTGTTTTGCTACTTTTATTGTTGATTTTCCTACAGTAGCAATCACTCCTATTTCTGCAGGAGAAATAACGATATTCTCTTTAATTAAAAGATCACCTTGTTGTTTGTCTTTTCCTTTTGTATGAATATTCTGCTTGTCATTAATGCTATTAACAGTAATAGTTGCAATTCCATTTTTTATAGTAACGTCTTCATATCTAATTACGGTATCACAATTATTTGGTAATACAGCACCTGTCATTACTTCAATGCAATTTTCTGAACTTTGCATAGATAATTGCTTGCTTCCTGCAGGTTGAATTCCTTCAATATTAAAACTTTGTTGCCCGTTTTTAAAACGGATGTAGTTAATTGCAATTCCGTCCATTGCAACACGATTGAAAGGGGGAAAATCTCTATCGGCAACAATAGTTTCTTTTAAAACGCGTCCGACAGATTCCATAAACGGAATTTGCTCAATTCCGAAATCTAAAGTGTTTTGTAGTATTATATTTTTTGCTTCTTGTACTATTGTCATTTTATATAATATAAAAGGTAATTTACCCCATAGAAAAGAATGTATGTTATCCCTAGAAAAGAAATAACCCAAGAGTATTTTTTTGTTTGCTTAATATTGTATGATATTAGATATAACCCTATGGTTATAAGAGCTAATAGAAACATAAATAGTATGTAGTAAAAGATTCTAAAATGTGGGAAAAACAAAAATATAAAAGATGATATTATTGATGCTAAGATGATAGCACTTATATTAAACCTTTTGTTTTGTAGTTGTTTCATTATAAATTATAATATTTACCCGCCAATAGTACTCATACTTTCAGAAACACTTCCTTTTTTACGATTTGCTTCTGCTATAAAACCGTTTTCAGGTTTTTCTTTTGTGAGCGATAAAAAAAGCTCTTTTAAATCATCATTACTTGCTCCGTTACGAATAAAGTCGCGCAAGTTAAAAACGCCATCATCAAACAAACAGTTTTTAAAAGTACCTGTTGAGGTAACTCTAATTCGATTACAATCGTTACAAATAGTACGTGTAAATGCAGGGATAATACCTACAGTTCCTTGATGGTTTTCTATTGAAAAATTACGTGAAGTAGATGATTTTTCTGAGATTATATTTTCTACGGTGTATTTAGATTTTATTTCTTCTATAATCTTGTTGTAATTCCAGTTTTCTTTAATTTCTCGTTGTCCTTTTCCGTTAAAAGGCATTTCTTCAATAAAACGAACAGCAATATTTTTATCTTTTGTTAAACCAACAAAATTATTAATTTCATTGGTGTTAAAACCAGATTGCACGACAACATTTAGCTTTAAATTCAATGAGCTTTGTTCTAGTAATTCAAAAGTTTTATATACTTCGGTAAATACATCTCGACGTGTAATCTCAGCAAATTTATCAGCATGTAAACTATCAATACTTAAATTGATGTTTTTAACTTTTTCTAGCTTTTCGAGCGTTTGTATATGTTTAGAAACTAATGCTCCGTTTGTGGTAATATTAATCTCCTCTAACAAATCGTTATAAGACAACATTTCTAAAAACGACATAAAATCTTTACGAGCAAAAGGCTCACCACCTGTTAAGCGAACTTTGTTAACCCCCAACTCGGTAAGTACACGAATAAGACGGTACATTTCTTTGTAGGTGAGCAATTCTTTTCTAGGAACAATATCAATACCATGAGCAGGCATACAATACTGGCAACGAAGGTTACAGCGATCTGTTACAGCTAGTCGAACATAGCTGATTTGTCTACCAAAATTATCAATAAGTTTACTCATATAACAAAGATACGGTTTAATGATTCAACTATTTCCTGCCATTTATCATAGTTTACTAGAAATAAACACCTAAATAATTTCCATTTTTTGTAGTAAAAAGGAAGCATTCATGTTTTTACAAACTCCATTTTTCATTTTATAATCAAAATGCAATTCATCATCTATAATTTCGGCATCAAAATAATAATTTTTAATAGTCGAATATTCTTTCGCTAAATCACATAAACTTACATCGTGCGTAGCAATAATTCCTGTAGATTTTGATTTATTGAGCTTTTCAACGAATTTTTTTGAACCAATTGCTTTATCCTTGCTATTTGTTCCTTTTAAAATTTCATCTAAAATGATAAAATAATTCTCTGTTTTAATTTCGTTTACTATAAATTTTAAACGTTTTAATTCAGCATAAAAATACGATTCATCATCACTTAACGAATCAGAAGTTCGCATACTAGTAATTAGTTTTGTAGGATTGTATATTGCTTTTTCAGCACAAATTGGCAAGCCAGTATTAGACATTACAATCGCTAATGAAACAGCTCTTAAAAAAGTACTCTTCCCAGCCATATTTGCTCCTGTAACGATAAAAAAATGTTCATTATCTATTATAAAATCATTATCTATTCTTTTTGTAGCATCTAATAAAGGGTGTCCTAGGTTTACAGCATTTAAAACTGCTTTTTCTTTAGTTATAGTAGGGAAAATATATGCTGGTTTATTGAAAACGAAATTTGCTAAGGAATTTTGTGCATCGAAATAAGAAACAACACTAAACCATTCTTCTACAGTGTTTTTGTAAGTTGAAATCCATTTTTCTATTTTAATAGCACTGCGAATATCCCAAAGAAAAAGTCCGTTACCAAATATCATAATAATCATATTATTTCGTTGGTCGAAAGCATCTAGGTTTTTAGAAAATTCTTGAAATATGGTAGATGCTTTTTTGTTTTCTTGTTCAATTTTTTTCTGTTTGTTTTTTAATGTTGAATTTGTGAATTCTTCATTTTCTATTTGGGCTAATAATTGATAATATTGATTAAATGTTTCTTTAGCTCTAGTTGTTTCTGTAGCTAATTCTTGTGTGTTTTTAATATAAAATGCGGTAATAGATAAGCCGATAAAAAAACAGATTAATACAACTGAGAAAGGAATAATACTAAAACTAAGTAAACCAATTAAAGCAAGTGATGTTACTGAAAAAACATACGAAAATAGTATTAAAAAAGGAGGTAGTTTTTGTTGATAAGAATGCACCCAATTTACAATAACCGGTATTGATGTTTTTGTTTGTATTAAACTAGCAACAGCAGTAAAATGTTGACGCCATTTTGCTTTTAAAGCCAGTTCTTTTACAACTTCTTGTCTTTCTTCTATAGCATGAATATCGTTGCTTGTTAAAGTACTAGCTAATAATTTTTTTCCTTCGCTTGTAGCAGTTCTGTTTGTATATTGAAAGAATGAACCGATACCAAACAAATCTATATCATTACTAAAATAATGTTCTGGGTTTATAAACTCTTTTCCATCATCTAAATGTGTGTATCTTCCCTCTAAAACATCAACTTCAGTTTTATTAATAGTCAGTTTAGCATCCGTAAGTCTTTTTTGTTGTTGTAATTGGGTGTGTTTTATTATTAAATAAACAAAAAAGATTATTAAAATAAAACTAATACCAAAAAATAAATTAGCTTTTGTAATAGCCAGGTAAATTGAAAATGAAATACCTAAAAATGTTAAAAGACGTAAAATACTCGTTGTTCTTAATTGTTTTTTAAGACTAAATAATTCACTATTTAAGTTGTTTATTTCTTCTTTATAAAAAGGAAAAGGTTGTTGCATTGTGTAGTAAATAAATATTCTTGTAAATGTACATATAGCAATTGAACTATCTGTATAAAATTGTATTTTCGTTGTATGCCAACATCATTAGAACTTCAAATAAAAACCTTACCTAATTTACCCGGAGTTTATCAATATTTTGATAAGGAAGATGTAATTATTTATGTAGGTAAAGCTAAAAATTTAAAGAAGCGAGTTTCGTCCTATTTTACAAAAACTCATGAGAATGGAAAAACGAGAATTTTAGTAAAAAAAATTGTTCGTATTGAGCATGTAGTTGTTGATACAGAAACGGATGCTTTGTTACTTGAAAACAACTTAATTAAGAAATACAAACCGCGTTATAATGTTTTATTAAAAGATGATAAATCATACCCGTGGATATGCATAAAAAAAGAACGTTTTCCACGTGTGTTTTCTACCCGAAGAGTTATTAAAGATGGCTCGGAATATTTTGGTCCCTACACCAATATGAAAACGGTACATGCGCTTTTGGGTTTAATAAAAGAACTGTATCCGCTACGAACATGTACATACGATTTAAGTCAGCAAAAAATTGATGCTGATAAATATAAAGTCTGTTTAGAATACCATTTAGGTAATTGTAAAGGGCCTTGTGAAGGATACCAGCACGAAGATAATTATCAAGATGAGATTCGAGCGATTAGAAGTATTATTAAGGGAAACTTTAAAGAAAGTTTAGAGAAATTACAAAATATAATGCTCGATTTTGCTTCTCAAATGAAATTTGAAGAAGCACAAAAAATTAAAGATAAATTAGCGTCGTTACAAAATTATCAAGCAAAATCAACAATTGTAAACCCGTCAATAAACAATGTAGATGTGTTTTCTATTATTTCTGATGATACTCATGGTTACGCTAATTTTTTTAAAGTAATGAATGGATCAATAGTACAATCATATACGACAGAAATAAAAAAGAAATTAGAAGAGACAGATAAGCAATTATTAGAGTTGTTTATTGTAGAAACACGTAATCGATTTAATTCATTATCAAGAGAAGTATATGTTCCTTTTAAAGTGAATTTAGGAGAAAGCATTAAAGTTACAATTCCTAAATTGGGTGATAAAAAAAGGATTGTTGATTTATCAGAACGTAATGCGAAGTATTACCGTATGGAGCAATTTAAACAAATTAAAATTGTTGATCCAGAGCGTCATGTAAAACGAATTATGAGCCAAATGCAAAAAGATTTGCGTTTGCATGAAGAGCCTCGCCATATTGAATGTTTTGATAATTCAAATATTCAAGGAACGCATCCTGTGGCAGCTTGTGTAGTTTTTAAAGACGGTAAACCTAGTAAAAAAGAGTATCGTCATTACAATATTAAAACGGTAGAAGGACCAGATGATTTTGCCTCTATGGAAGAGGTTGTTTTTCGTCGCTACAAACGATTGTTAGAAGAAAAAGAACCATTGCCTCAGTTAATTGTAATTGATGGAGGAAAAGGGCAATTGTCGTCGGCGTTAAAAAGTTTGGATGTTTTAGGTTTGCGAGGAAAGATTGCGATTATTGGTATTGCTAAACGTTTAGAAGAAATTTATTACCCAGGAGACTCAATTCCTTTATACTTAGATAAAAAATCAGAGAGTTTAAAAATAATTCAATTTTTACGTAACGAAGCACACCGATTTGGAATTACCTTTCATAGAAATAAGCGAAGTAAAAGTGCTATTCAGTCAGAATTAGAACAGATTCCTGATATTGGAAATCAGACAATAACTAATCTATTGCGTAAGTTTAAATCTGCTAAACGAGTTAAAGAGGCTACCTTTGATGAGTTAAAAGAAATAGTGGGGCTCTCAAGAGCTCAAAAGATACACAAATTTTATCAAAAAGAAAAAGAATGAAAAAGTTGTTAATTATATTGTTTTTTCCAGTGATTATATTAGCACAAAGTCAACCAAAAGTTGGACTTGTTCTAAGCGGGGGGGGCGCTAAAGGTTTTGCACACATAGGTATATTAAAAGAATTAGAAAAAGCTGGAGTTCAGGTTGATTATGTAGGCGGTACTAGTATGGGGGCTATTGTTGGTGGATTGTATGCATCAGGGTATTCTGCGGGTCAAATTGAAAATATAATTAGAAAAGTTGATTTTAAAAATCTGATGATCGATAAAGTATCTAGAAATCAACGACCTTTTTTTAGTAAGGAACATGGTGAAAAATATGCATTTACTTTACCTATAAAAAAGGGAGAATTGGGATTGCCTTTAGGTTTATCAAAGGGGCAAAATGTATTGAATTTTTTAACAGAATTATTAGCTCCTGTTGATGAGGTTCGAGACTTCACGAAGCTTCCAATCCCTTTTTATTGTGTTGCTACAGATATTGAAACCGGTAAGGAAGTTGTCTTGGAAAAAGGATCATTACCTTTGGCATTAAGAGCTAGTGCAGCTTTTCCTTCATTATTAAATCCTGTTGAAATTGATGGAAAACTATTGGTCGACGGAGGTGTTGTCAATAATTTTCCGGTAGACATCATGAGGGAAAAAAAGATGGACTTAATAATTGGTGTAAGTGTTCAGGGTCAGTTATTAAAAAGAGAAGAATTGTCTTCTATAGCTTCTTTATTATTGCAAATCGTTAATTTTCAGATGTATAAAAAATCAGATGAACAAATTCGTTTGTTAAATTTTTATATTCGCCCTGATATAATTGAGTATAGTGTAATATCTTTTGATAAAAAAGATGAAATTATACAAGAGGGAATAAAAGCAGCTAAGCCTTTTAGAATAGTATTTGATAGTATTGCTAAGCTTCAAATAAACAAAAAGAAACCTCAAGTGTTAAACTTAAGAAAGGGGAGGTTTTTAGTCGATAGAATCATTATTAAAGGAAATAAAAATTATACAGATAATTATATCTTAGGTAAGTTACAATTACGTGAAGGAGATAGTGTGTCTTATAAAGACATTTCTAAAAAAATAAATACACTAACAGCTACAAAAAACTTTAGAAGGATAGATTATCATTTTATGAAGTCATTTGAAGGAAAAAAACTTGAGTTAATTGTAAAAGAAGAATCAATAAAATCTTATGTAAGGTTCGGTTTGCATTATGACCTATTATACAAGTCAGGTGTATTATTAAATTATAATCATAAAAAAATAATAACTCAAAATGATGAATTATCTTTTGATGTTGCGATAGGTGATAGAATTCGATATGACTTTCAGTATTTTATAGATCACGGAATAAAGCCTAGTTACGGTTTTAGGTCTCGATATAATTCTTTTAAAAGCGAATTTTTATTCGATAGTAATCTTATTAATATAAAATATAATGATTTTACGAATTCTTTATATTTAAAAACAACATTTGATAAAAAATTTGCATTAGGGATAGGTGTGGAGCATAAAACGTTACATGCGTCTTCAGAAAATATTCTAACGAATGGAGTTGAGACCTTTTTTGATAAGAGTAATTATTTAAATATTTATTCTTTTTTAAAATTAGATACTTATGATAAAAAAATGTTTCCTACAAAAGGATTTTATGCAAATTTGGATTTTAAATGGTTCATGTGGTCAGATAGAAATAATAAATTATCTAAATTAGCTCAAATGAGTGAGCCTTTTCAGCAATTTTCCCAAGTAAAAGGTACCATAGGATTTGCAAGTACTTTTTATAAAAAATTAACTCTTCAGTATACTGGAGAAGCGGGTTATACCTTAGGTAAAAAATTATCAGAAATGTTTGATTATCGTTTGGGGGGATATAATAAAAATTACATTAATAATTTTACTTCTTTTTATGGCTACGATACAGGTAGCTTAAATAATCAATCTTATTTAAAGTTAGAAATTAATTTAAGATATCAATTTTTAGAGAAGCAATATGCAACATTTATTGCTAATTATGCTAGGGTAGAAGAGAACGTTTTTACGGTAGATAATTTATTTGATAATATTAAATCTGGGTATGCCTTAGGTTATGGAATGGAAAGTTTTTTAGGACCGATAGAGCTAAAATATTCCTGGTCTCCAAATCATAATAAAAAATATTGGCTATTTAATTTAGGTTTTTGGTTTTAGAACATAAAAAAAACCCGTTTCTATTGAAACGGGTTTTTATTTCATAATAAGATTGCCTTACTTACTATTCTTTTTTAAAAAGAATTTATACTGTAGGTATTGATAAGCATCTCTAGGTAATATTTTAATCCACTTTTTGTGTTGTACAAACCATTTAAAACGAATAGAATTTACACCTTTTGTTAAATAAGCAGCTATAAAAGGATGTACATTTAATGTAATTTCTTTATAATTTTTACCGCTATTAATTAGGCGTTCGAGTTCAACTTCTATTTTGTCGATTAAAACAATAGGAGCTTCAACTTCTCCATTCTTATTCGGATTTGGTTCACGTGTTTTTATTTCTAACTCAGGTCGTACACGTTGTCTTGTAATCTGTACTAAACCAAACTTACTCGGAGGTAATATTTTATGTTTTGTACGATCTAAAGACATTGCATCTTTTAAATGTTGATATAATTTCTGTCTGTTTTCAGTTGTTTTCATATCAATAAAATCAACAACAATAATCCCACCCATATCACGCAGTTGTAACTGACGCGCTACTTCAGTAGCAGAAATTAAGTTAACTTCTAAAGCAGTTTCTTCTTGGCTTAAAGCCTTATTAGAGCGATTACCACTGTTAACATCAATAACATGTAAAGCTTCGGTGTGTTCAATAACTAAATACGCACCTTTGCTCATAGAAACTGTTTTACCAAACGATGTTTTTATCTGACGTTCGATACCAAATTTCTCGAAAATTGGAGTATCAGAGTTATGTAGTTTTACAATACTTTCCTTTTCAGGGTATATTTCTTGTAAATACTCTTTAATTTCAATCATTAAAGTTTCATCATTGGTTACAATACTTGTAAAAGAATCGTTCATTACATCTCTTAAAATAGAAGATGCTCTGTTTAACTCACTTAATATTTTTGTTGGAGTATTTTGATTTGCAATACTATTGCACATTTTCTCCCAACGTTCAAGTGAATTTTGTAAATCTTTATCTAGTTCTGCTACCTTCTTGTTTTGGGCAACAGTACGTAAAATAAGTCCAAACCCTTTTGGTTTGATACTTTTTGCTAATTTTTTTAAACGTTCTTTTTCTTTTGGATCTGCTATTTTTTGAGATACAGATACTCTGTTAGAAAAAGGAACTAAAACTAAAAACCTACCAGCTATTGATAGTTCCGAACTGATTCTCGGTCCTTTGGTAGAAATTGGTTCTTTTACAATTTGTACTAATAAATTTTGACCTGATTTTAGTACGTTGTTAATACTTCCGTCTTTATTGATGTCGTTTTCAGAGCGAAAGTTTTTTAAAGTGAATTCTTTATAATTACCTGTGCTTACCTTCTTAATGAATTTATTTAAAGACTGTACTTGTGGCCCTAAGTCGTGGTAATGTAAAAAACCATCTTTAGGATATCCAACATTTACAAAAGCGGCATTTAAACCAGTCATTACTTTTCCTATTTTGGCTAGAAAAATATCTCCGACTGAGAACTTGTTGTCGCTTGTTTCTTTGTTTAATTCAATAAGTCTACCATCTCTTAGTAGGGCGAAATCAATATCAGAAGAATTTGAACGAATTATTAATTCTGTTTTCATTCTGAATATAGTTTTGTGCCTACGTAAAATTTTACGAAGACGGATTAAAATTTGTAAACAGGTATTTTGTATACCGGTTTTAAGGTGTTAAAACCTTAATGTCAATGAACTTAATTGGCTATAGAAGCAATGAAAAAGTAAGCGTTAGCTTACTTTTTCTTATGACGATTTGCTCTTGCTCTTTTCTTTCTTTTGTGTGTAGAGATTTTAGCTCTCTTTCTTTTTTTACCGCTTGGCATAATTTGAAATGTTTTGTAAAACCTTTATTATAAAGGTTTCTGATTAATACTTTTTTAATTACTTTACAGCTACTTTGGTCTTAACACCTTCAGTAAATACTTTTGATGGTTTAAAAGCAGGTATGTTGTGAGCAGGTATTTTAATAGTCGTATTTTTTGAAATATTTCTACCTGTTTTTTCTGCTCTTGTTTTAATAATAAAACTACCGAAACCTCTTAAATATACATTGTCTCCACTCTCTAACGCATCTTTTACCTCGTCCATAAAGGCTTCAACAGTCGCTAATACATCCATTTTTTCAATTCCGCTCTTATCTGAAATTTTAGATACAATATCTGCTTTTGTCATTCTATATGTATTTTGAATTTAATTTTTGAAATGAGGCTGCAAATATAAGATAATTATATATAACCCAAAAGGTTAAAATATAAAAAACCGAGATTTATTAAATCTCGGTTTTTTTATTTTTATTTTTATAATAATATTAAGGAACTAGTATAAACCAAAAATTAGGATCACTATCACTTGTAAGCCTTGTAACTGTTGGTGTTAATAACTCTACTTTATAAGGTGCTTTAGTAACAATAAGATCAACCATAGGGTTTAAATGGCCTACAAATTGCCAATTAAGACCTGGTGACAATTTAGATACACCTAACAAATCAGGGCTTCCTAAAATTCCAGAGAAAAAGATTCCATGTCTTGCTACGAATGGACCTAAACCATACTGAATGTTAGAGTCTCCTAAAGAAATAATAGTAGATAATGGAAATTGAGGAAATATTGTTTGATGTACTGCATTTACTTGGTTATAAGAATCAATAAAAGATTGAGAAGCAAAAACAGGGTCAACTAGAGTTCTTAAAGCTACAGTAAGATCAAAAGGTAACTTTATGAATTCAATTTCAAAATTACCATCCAATGATACTAGTTTACTTTTATCATCACTTAAAATGAACTCTCTATATAAGGTTCCTTCTACATCAATAGCAGGTGAAATAGTTACACCAAGAGGTGTAAATCCTACTCCAAATCCACTTGTTGAGGTATTGGTATCAGTATTTGATGCGAATCTTCTAATATTCGAATATGAAAAATTACTTACTTCATTACCTATTTTATAAGCTAAATGAGAGCTAGGAAAGCTTTCCCATATGTCTTTATGGGTAGGTATATTAGACCAATCATTTGCATCCGCTTTGGTAAATCTTAATTCTATGAAATCTCTATTCGTTCTAAAAATTATATCATCACCTTCTGTACCGTAATATAAGAATTCAAAACTTCCTTTATATCCTTGACCTCTTAGGTCAGTATCAGGAGAGTTATTTGAATCTGACAATTCGTGAATTTTATTTTTAGTTGTAAAAGATAATTTTAGTGTAGCACCTATTTGAAGTGCCCATTGACTAGATGTAACATTATCATTGCCTCCAAAATCAGAAGCCATTTCGACGATTTGATTATCTGTAAATTTAAATAAATAGGAGTACCCTCCTAGTTGAGTATCATCAGTAAAATAGGTGGCTTTCCATCCATCAGTAGATGATTTTAATAAATCTTGAAGTTCTTTTGCTTGTTTTTCTAAACGAACAGCAGGTACATCATTAAAGAGAAGTTCAGTTTCGTTGTCATCACATGACTGTAGTGTTAGCAATAATATTATTGCTAAAAAACTATTTTTAATTAATTGTTTCATTTTTAATTTTTTAATTTAAAACTTTTAAAACATTTTCAGCAGCAACTCTTTGCAATTCGTAGATATCAAGATTAAATTCTGATTTAAAATAGTTAGCTACGATTACTTCTTTTGCTCTAATATCAGCTTTTCCTTGAGGGCTAGATATAGCATCAATAATGTTGTTGTAAGCAACACTGTCATTTGATAACATTGCTGTTACCATTTCAGCAAAGTCTTCTACTTCATTAGACCTTGCATAAGCACTTATAAAACCTAATTCTCTAGAATCAGCAATAGATTCATTAAACCATTGAGCTGTGTAGCCAGAAGGAGTGATTGTTTTGTAAGCTTGCTCATCAAAAGGGACTGTTTGATTTATTATATGACAGTATTCGTGTTGTATTGTTGCAACAAAACGGGTTAAACTAGCTCTGTCTTTTAGATCTACCAAATCAGTGTTAAAAAAAGTAATTCTTTTTCCACCTTCGGCTAAACCTAATGTTATAGTACCTGACTGGTTTAAATTAATACCACCTACCATTAAAATTTCTCTAGGAGCTATTTTTTTAACGAAATCACTACCAGCTACTTCATTATAAGTATCAAGCCATATTGTTTTTATGGCTTCCATAGCTGGTAAAATATTTTCTAAAGTAGGAGGGTATAAATATCTATTATAATCTACTCTACTATTATTCCAATTATATAATACCTCTATATTGTATGGAGTAGTGTAATTATCTCTCAACCATATATCTGTTGAGTTAAGAAAAGGTGTTGAGGTGTCTATATCACTACCTTCTATTAGCGCTTCTTTTGTATTACAAGACTGTAGTACAATTAATAAAACTAAAGTTATAAATATCTGTGTTTTTCTCATTTTATCTAGGGTTAGGTGAAACTCCAAAATTTTGTGCTGTTTGAGGAATTTGTAATTCTTTTCTATTATCTTTTTTAGCTAAAACAATAGGAGAATCATTAAATATGTGGGTTACTTCTAATTGATACCTTTTTACATCAAACCATCTTAATCCTTCATGATAATACTCTCTTCTTCTATATTCAGCTATTCCTTTTATAAATGAAGATTGCTTATCTGTAAGTGTATAAAAAGGAGTGTATTCATCAGCAATTACAGGATAAATAGTAGTTAGTATATCTTCAGTTAGAAGATCTGTTAAAGGATCATGACCTGACGTTTTTTTACTTAAAAAAGTATTTAAATCGTTTAAAGAGCTAGCGTAATTTCCCATCATAGCATAAGCTTCTGCTCTGTTTAATAAAACTTCATCTTTATCAAATAAAACGATACCAAGAAAAGGTTGTCCAATACCAGCGCTTTGATTCGTTATTTTAAAGTACTCTTCATATTTAGGTAAGTTAAACACTTGGTCGTTTCCAAAAACACCGTATGCCCAACCTTTTCCAAAAGGGTTACCTGAACCACCGAAGAACAATTGATTTGCTTTAGAGTTACTAAGTCCAAAACGTGAACCAGCAAATTTTCTTGCCCATAAAGAAGATGTTGATCCAATTAATAAATTAGTCGCTTCAAGAGCACTTGCGTAATTTCTTTGATTTTGACTATAGGTTAAGTTACCGTTAGCAATCATATCCCTAATCTCAGAAGATGGGTTTGAAATTACTTTGTTAGCATGTTCAATAGCCTTTGCCCAATCACCTTTGTATAGAAAAAATCTAGCAGCAAAAGCATTTGCAGCATCTTTTGTGAAATGAAATTTTGGCTCCTCATAAGTATTTTCTAAAGATACTAGACCTAGTAATAAATCATTTTCTATTAAGTTATATACTTCTTCAATAGAGTTTCTCTTGTATTCTTTAATTAAATTAGTTTCAGGCTCTAAAACGTAAGGAATACCTAAATCTGATGACGCTGTAGCTGGATCATAAGGTTTAGCCCAAAAGTTTACTAGCATAAAATGTGCATAAGCTCTAGCTATTCTAGCTTCAGCCATTTGTGCTCTTAAATCTAAACTACCATTAAGAATTGCTTCTGGATTTGATGCTAAAAGCTCATTACTTGAAGCTAATGCCTGATTTGCTTGCGATATAGCTTTGTAGCAGTTATTCCAGTAGGCAGCAGGTGTATCTCTATTATCTGAGTTTGTGTCTAGCCATTGATACATTTCAAGATCAATTTGATCACCTCCAGTGATCACTTTTTCACTTACATTATCAGACATTAGTTCTGCCATTAACTGGTAATTTCCTGCTGGATATGCACCAATTAATAAAGATGATATTTTTTCTTTAGAATCAATCAATGTCCTATTGTCGGGTTGTTCTGATAAATAATCACTACAACTTAAAAAAGAAAAAGTTAGTGATAAAAAAAGAAATTTTATTTTATTTTTTAACATAATTACTTGTTTTTTATTATTATATACCAATATTTAAAGAAAAAGTATACTGTCTTCTTATAGGAAGAGCTACACCACCAGTATTATAAAATTCAGGATCCTGTCCGTTTAATCTAGAGTCAGAATACAATAAAAATAAGTTTGTTCCTTGAAATTTAACGTTAAAACTTGATAAACCTAATTTATCTGTTACATCTTTACCAAATGTATATCCTAAAGAGATGTTTTTCATTCTAACAAAATCTCCATCAGCTACTCTTACCGTAGAGTAGTTATAAGCATTGTAAAGTCTGCTTAATGAGCTTCTAAATGGGTCTCCTTCATTTGAATCAAATCCTGTAATTACAGGGATGTTTGTAAAGTTTTCATCTCCAGGTAGTACCCATCTGTTTTTTATGTCTTTAGAAAAAACGTTTGTATCAGAGTAGTTATTCGAATATAAAGGGTTTAATCTTATTTTATTACCTCCGGCACCAGTTATTAAAACGTTTAAGTTCCAATTCTTATAAGAGAAGTTGTTTGAAATTCCAGCAGAAATATTAGGGTCAACCGATCCTTCATAAACTAAGAAATCAGTAATGTTTTCTGTTTCTTGAAAATCAGGACCTCCGCTAGTATTGTTATTAGTTGGTAATTTAAAAGTAGGATATCCTTGGCTGTCTAACCCATTAAAATCAAATGAGAACATTGCGTTTATTGGATATCCTTCTATGTTACCACCAGTACCGTCAATTAAATCGAAAACAATTGGACGATTTTGTAATTTCGTAATTTCTTGATCGTAATAAGAGAAATTGAAAGAACTTGACCATGTAAAGTTATCTGTAACAATGTTTTTTGTGTTTAAACTAAGTTCCAAACCTTTTACTTTTACATCAGCATTATTTCCTTGTTTTATAAATTCTCCACCAATTCCTGAAGTTCTTACAAAGTCAATGTTGTCAAAAATATCTCTTGAATATACATCAGCAGATAAAGTAACTCTATTATTCATAAAACCTACATCTAGTCCTAGGTTAAGTTCATATTGCTTTTCCCATGTTAATTCTGAATTTTGTAATTCAGTTATATTCAAATAACTTTCTCTGTCTCCAGGTAATAATCTATCAGTTATTTGACTACGAAATATTGCAGCAGCATTAGTTGCAGAACCAGGTGTTGCAACAAGACCATATGATGATCTTAAACTTAAATTACTGATAGTATTTGAGTTTGCTAAGAAATCCTCTTCGCTAACATTCCATTTTGCACTAACAGACCCTGTAGGTAGCCATCTAGAACTTGAGCTTTTACCTTGTCTATTTGATCCATCATATCTTCCTGTTAAAGAAAATATATATTTACTATCATAACCATATGATGCTTTTCCAAAAAAAGCTACAGTTCTTTCTCTTTCTTGAGAGATATTAAAGTAATTCCCTCCTTCAGATATTAGTTTATCTAAGATTCTAGAATCAGTAAAAGGAACATATCCGTTGTCAAATTGTAAACCATAACCTGTAAAGCTATTTCTTTCCCTGTCTACATATCTCATTTCTTGACCTAATAAAACATTTAAGTTGTGTTTGTCATTAAATGTATCATTATAAGAAAAACTATTTCTTAAATAAAATGTTGTTAAGTAATTATCATTTTTGGTGTAAATACCTCCTTCTGGAAGTACAGGTACAGGGATTGCATCAGGATTGTTAGGGTCTTGATATAAAAAAATGTTAGCATCTCTTACAATAGTAGTCTCATTAGAGTTGTAAGCCTTTACAACATTAGATCTTTCTTTAACGTTATGTTCTCTAGTACTGTTTACATATCTAGCAGCAGCATTAAAATCATATGTTATTTTATCAGAAAACTTATAAGAAGCATCTATTTGAAACTTTATATCTCTTAAATTAAGGTCTATAGAGTTGTTTTTAGTTTCTTCTAAAATATTAAAATCAGCCCAGTTGTTTCTGTAATACTCTAAATTACCATTATTATCTCTAGGTCTTAAAGTTCTTGAAGTGTTTAAGGCGTAGCTAAAAGGGTTGATGTCAAAATTTCTAGAAGAACTTCCTGTAAAATTATCTGTTTGTCTTTCGAAAGTACCAGGTGCTTTTTGTTTTCTTATAGAAGCATTAGATGATAGTGTAACGTTAAGTTTATCAGAAAGGTAAAATGTATTCTTTACATTAAATGTTAATCTACTTACTTTTTCAGCAATAGACCATCCTGGATCTGAAAAGAAACTTAATGAAGAATAGAAAGCGTTATTCTTTCCACCACCACTTAAACTTAAAGAATGATTTTGAGTTAACGATTGTCTAAATAGTTGTTTAAACCAATTCGTGTTTGCCGATTCATATTGTTGTAAAAAACGATTTTTAGCTTCAGGAGTATTCTCTAATAAAAATTTCCCTGTAGCTTCGTCATAAGTATTTATCCTGTCAGCCATTATATAGTAGATTCCACCATATCTAGCTTGAGCAATACTTGGTAATTCTAAAGCACCTTTAGCTTCTAGTTCTTTTAAAACACTTAAGTTTTCTTTAGAGTCTAATATGTCGTATTGCGAGTAACTAGGTATGTCTCTAACAGTTTGTTCTAAAGAATAAGATATTTTCATAGGACTTTCTTTTCGTCCTGATTTAGTTGTAATTACAACTACTCCATTTCTAGCTCTTGCTCCATAAAGAGAAGTTGCTGAAGCATCTTTTAAAATATCAATTTTTTTAATATCATTAGCATTAATTCCAGCAATAGATGAGCTGATTAATGTTTCTGCATTACCTGATGCTAATTGATCTAGATTTGTTTCAACGATATCTTCTTGTACAACACCATCAATTACATAGAGTGGGCTGTTATTACCAAAGATAGAAGAAGACCCTCTAATCGTAATTTTTGGAGCGGCACCAAATGTTCCAGAAATATTTTGAATATTTACCCCTGCTGCTTTACCTTCTAGCATACGAGAAATATCCGTGATTCCATCAATCTTCAAATCAGCAAAACCAACAGAAACAGCGGAACCTGTAAAAGCTTTTTTATTAATTTTATCGTAACCTGTAGCTACGACTTCTACTTCATTAAGGATGTTCATATCCTCAATCATTGTGATGTTAATAGAAGTATTAGAGGTGATCACTTTTTCGGTAGTTGCCATTCCTACAAAGCTAAAAGATAGTACGTCGTTTAGTTTTGCTTTAATGGAGAACTTTCCATCAAAATCAGTTTCGGTACCTCTAGTACTACCTTTAATTAAAACTGTAACTCCAGGTAAAGGTCCTGCTTTATCTGAGACTACACCTGTGATAGTCAGATTTTCCTGCCCATAAGTGAGTTGGAAAGCTAAAATAAAAAACAGTATAAGTGTTTTTGTAATTTTGTGCATAAAATTAAATATTTGAATTAGTATTTGTAAATTCCCGCTTTTATCTAGCAGCAATAGGGTTTTTACTGAAATTCTTGCTGATTATGATATCATATTAACAGTTTTAAGCTTGTTTACCCTACCTTAAATCTTAATTTTTATTAAAATTTAATTTATTTGCTAATAAAATGGGGTGGTTGATGAGTAATTAATGATAGGAAATATAGAAACATAAAATTTTTATAATATTTATGAACGAGCAGCTTTTAACATGGTATTTTAACAATAAAAGGGATTTGCCTTGGCGTAAAACTAAGGATCCGTATTTTGTTTGGTTGAGCGAAATTATGCTTCAGCAAACGAGAGTTGCACAAGGTTTACCTTATTTTTTAACGTTTACAAGAACGTTTGAAACTGTATTCGATTTGGCAAAAGCTGAAGAGAGTAAAGTGCTTAAACTATGGCAAGGATTAGGATATTATTCAAGAGCCAGGAATTTACATTTTACAGCAAAGTATATTGCGAATGAGCTTAATGGAGTTTTTCCAAAGAATTATAAAGAATTATTGAAGTTAAAAGGAGTAGGAGATTATACAGCTTCTGCGATAGCATCAATTTGTTATGATGAGCCAGTTGCTGTTGTTGATGGTAATGTATATAGGGTTTTGTCTCGTTATTTTGGAATTAGCACTCCAATTAATTCAGCAAAAGGAATAAAAGAATTTAAAGAGTTGGCGCAAACATTAATTGATGAATCTCAACCAGGCACCTATAATCAGGCTATTATGGATTTTGGTGCATTACAATGTAAGCCTCAGAATCCGTTATGCGATTGTTGTCCATTATCTAATAGTTGTATTGCTTTAGAAAAAAAACAAGTTAAAGAGCTTCCTGTAAAAGAGAAAAAAATTAAAATTAAAAAAAGATATTTTAATTTTTTAGTTACAGTTACAGCGAATAATAAAACAATTATTGAAGAAAGAGAAGGAAAAGGAATTTGGCAAGGCTTATATCAATTTCCACTTATAGAAACTCAAGAGTCAATTTCTGAAATAGATTTGGTTTCTAATGAGCAGTTTTCTTTACTTTTCCCTGAAGAAACATTAGTGTCGTTATTTAATGCAAAAGAGATAGTTCATAAGCTTTCACATCAACATTTGTTTACAAAATTTTGGGTTGTAAAAATTGAAAATGTACAAAAGAAAACTGTTTCTTGGGATGTAATTAAGGAGTTTCCAGTACCAGTATTAATAGATAATTTTTTAAACGATTTTTTAAACAAGAGATAGTAAAATTTGTATATTTGATTTTACACAAATATGTAAACTATGGCGGGAACAATAAATAAAGTTATTTTAATAGGTCATTTAGGTGATGAATTAAAAATGCATTATTTTGAAGGAGGTAACTCAGTTGGTCGTTTTCCTTTAGCTACTAACGAAACATATACCAATCGCCAAACAGGAGAAAAAATAACGAATGTAGAGTGGCATAATATTGTGGTGCGTAATAAATTAGCTGAAATTTGTGAAAAATATTTAACAAAAGGAGATAAAGTTTATTGTGAGGGCCGTATAAAAACACGTCAATATGAGGTAGATGGGCAAAAACGATATGCAACAGAAATTCAGGTGCAAGAGATGACTTTTTTATCAACAAAAAAGGATCCTAATAATACACCATCTAATATTAATCCTATTGAAAAAAATACCGAAACATTTAATATTACTCCTCAAAAAGAAGATGATTTACCATTTTAGTTTATTTAAAATTTAACAATTGGATACAGACCCCAACTCCTTGTTTTTAGCGTTACCAAACATTGATTTATTGACTATGGTCAATAGTTTAGTGTTACTTTTTTTATTAGTTTTATCTGCTTTAGTTTCTGGAGCTGAAGTAGCTTTTTTTTCTATTTCAAAAACCCAGCTAGATGCTCTTTCATCTTCATCAAAAGAAGAAAATACGGTTGTAAAACTCCTTAAAAACCCTAAAAAACTACTAGGTACAATTTTAATAACAAATAACTTTATTAATATTCTTATTGTATTGCTTTTTTCTAGTATTGGAAAAGTGTTATTTTCTGGACTAGATTATCAGTTAGATTTATACCTGTTTAAGGTATCTGTACTTTTTTTAATTGAAATTGTATTAATCACTTTTTTAATTTTATTATTCGGAGAGGTATTACCAAAAGTATATGCAACAAGAAAATCGATGCTGTTTGCTAGCTTTATGGCAAAGCCTATAAAAGCTTTAAGTTTTTTTTTAACACCTTTAAGTACACCGCTTATAAGATTAACTAGTGTAGTTGAAAATAAGCTAGGAAATAAAAACAATAATCTTTCAGTAGAACGCTTATCGCAAGCCTTAGAATTAACTTCTAGTGGAGCAACTACAAAAGAAGAACAAAAAATTTTAGAAGGAATTGTAAGTTTTGGAAATACAGAAACTGTACAAATTATGAAGCCAAGAACGGATGTTTGTGCTATTGCAGATGATACATCATACGAGGAGGTTTTAAAAATAATTTTAAAAAACGGATATTCAAGAATTCCTGTGTATCACGAAAATGTAGACAATATTAGAGGTGTTTTATATGCAAAAGATTTATTGGCTTATTTAAACGAAAAGAATTTTAAATGGCAAAAATTGCTACGAGAAGCCTTTTTTGTTCCTGAAAATAAAAAATTAGACGACTTGTTAAGTGAATTTCAAGAAATGAAAAAACACCTAGCAATTGTTGTTGACGAATATGGTGGGACTAGTGGAATTGTAACTTTAGAAGATGTTATAGAGGAGATTGTGGGTGATATAAATGATGAATTTGATGATGATGATTTAACGTATTCTAAGATTGATGAGAATAACTATATTTTTGAAGGAAAGATTACTATTAGAGACTTTTGTCGAGTATTAGATGATGATGAGGAAGAGAAATTTGAAGAAGCAAAAGGAGAGAGTGAAACCTTAGCAGGTTTTATTTTAGAAGTATTTGGTAAGTTTCCTAAAAAAGGAGAGAAAATAAACTTTAGTATTTATACGTTTACTATTGAAGCGTTAGATAAAAAGCGTATAAAACAAGTAAAAACAACAAGGAATGCGTAAATTTTTATTATTGATATCGGTAGTGTTATTAATAAGTTGTGGTGAGGATGTTTTACCAAAGCCTAGAGGGTATTTAAGTTTAGAATATCCTGAGTTGGGTTATAATAAATTAAATAAAAGTAGACCTTATCGTTTTGATGTATCAAAAAATGCTGCGATTAAAAGTTTACCAAAAAATTGGTTAAAAATTCAATATCCAGAGCTAAAAGCATCTGTTCATATTACATATCGACCAATCAATAACAACTTACGAGAGTTGTTAATTGAAGCAGAAAAACTAGTATTGGAACACACCGTTAAAGCAGATAATATTTCTTGGAGGGATTATGCTGATACTGATAAAAAGGTGTACGGGAAAATGTGTGAAATTTCGGGTAATGCCGCTTCACAAATACAGTTTCATGTTACTGATAGTACAAAACACTTTTTAAAAGGTTCACTGTTTTTTTATACCAAACCTAATTACGACTCTATTTTACCAGCTGTTGAATATATTAAGAAAGATATGATTCAAATGCTAGAAACCTTGGAATGGGAACGGTAAATTTAAATAAAGAGAGGTGAAAAAATATTTAGTAATATTATTATTTATTACATCAATTTGTCTTTCACAAGAAGGTGAGAGATTTAAAATAGGTGTAAAAGTTGCCAACTTAGATAAGGCAGAGAACTATAAAGTTCCTAAATCAATTTTATTTGAGTTTAATGGGAGCGCTCATTTAATAAATTATTATTTAGATTTAACAAAAAAAATAAAAAAGCAATTTAAAAAAGAAAGAATTAAAACGAAGTTTAATTACAATCTTTCAGATTTCAATCCTTTAAAAGCAGATATGAATTCCATTCCAAAAAAGAAATTTAATTTTAAAGATTTTGATGTTGTTTGTCAATACAATATCAATAATTTTAAAGGATGGGATGATCATTTATTCAGATATAGAAAACAAAATTATAAAGCGGATCTTATTCTTCAAAAAGAAAATGAAGTGCTTTTAAAAATGACAATTGATATAAATACTTATTATACAATATCTACACAAAATAAAAATATATCTAAAATTATTTTAGATAATATTAAATAGAGCAGATTTTAAACCTTTCTACTTTGCAACCATAAATAAAATTGCAATCCAAATAAAATTGCTCCAGAGAGTAAATGTATTGCTTGAGTTCCTAAAGGGAATTCGGCATAATACATTAAAATACCTGTAACGGTTTCTAGTGAAATCAAGAAAACAATCCAATTTATTAATTTGTAACCTAAACCTTTAATCTGATTTAAGTAAAATATGCCTAAGTTTACAAGTACAATTGCAATAGTAAATGAACGGTGAAAGTAGAATTTAAAATTAGGATTCATTAAACTGTAGTGTTTGTTATCGAAACCAAAAAGTTTTACCTGTTCATCAATAAACTGTCGAACTTGAGTTCCTAAAGCAATTTGAATGAGTGAAAAAACTGCAGAAATAATTACTAATTTGCTAAGTAAAGAGTTATGCTTATAAGTTGTTTTTTTACGATCAGAAACAATAAATAGTAACCACAATAACAAGGCAACAATTACCAAGCCAGCTACCATATGAATAGTGATAATGGTTGGTTTTAAATTCGTATCAACAACTGTTTTTCCTAACCAAGCTTCAAAAAGCATTAAAAAGAAAGCTCCGAATGATAATAATGTGATTAGCTTTTTCTCTCTCCAAAATTTAGTAGAAACAAAAACTAGAAACAAAAACGGAATTCCAGCTAAAGCAGATGATAACCTATTGATATATTCTGTCCAGGTATGCAATTTATTGAATTTTGCATAACTGTGCTTCGTGTATGTTGTCCAGTTATTATTATTAAATTCATTTGTGGTTTTTATATCGTTTTCAGCAACAAATAATTTCTCATTTTTAACAATAATCATTCCTTCTTCATAATCCGTATTCGGTAGCCAAGTAATTTGCTCTTCAGAGGTTGGGGGAATATAATACCCAAAACACTTTGGCCAATCAGGACATCCCATTCCAGAACCTGTCATACGAACTACTGAGCCTGCTAAAAAAATAAGATACACAGAAATTAAACTGATTTTTACTATGAGCGGAAAGTGTTTTTTCATCAGAAGAAAAGTTTTTACAAAGATAAGATAAACACATAAAAAAAGCTCCTCAAATGAGGAGCTTGATTTTTATTTTAAAAATAAATTATGCTTTAGTTGTTTCAGCACAACACTCTTTTTTACAATCTGTAGCACAAGCTTTTTCGTCAGTTTTTCCTTTTTTACAAGCTGCTTTCTTTTTGCAAGCTTCTTTTTCGGCATCAGTTTTTGCTGTACATGCCTTTTTACTTGTTTCAGAAGCTTTATACATGTCACCACTACCAATTCCTTCAACAAAAGCAATTAAATCAGTTTTATTCGTAATGTTACTGTCATATTTTACGGTAGCAATACTATCATTAAATACAACTTTAGCATCTAGAACTCCTTCTTTTTTTGATAAATCAGAAGCTATCTTCTTAGCACAACCTATTTCACAAGTCATTCCTGAAATGTTTAAAGAAAGTTCTTTTGTGTTAGCAGCAACTTCAGTTTTTTGTTCTTTATTAACATCTTCTTTCTTTGCTTCATTTTTACATCCAACTGCTAAAAAACTAACAAGGGCTAAGGCTAATACTATTTTTTGAATTTTCATCATTTTAGATTATTGGGTTATCAGGCAAATTTATCAATAAAATTGAGTTTATAGATATAAATACACGAATTTTGTGCTTAATTGAATTGAAAATGAGTAGTCAACAGCGTAAATGGTTGTATTTAATAATACTTTCACTAGTTTGGGGAAGTTCTTTTATTTTAATAAAAAAAGCATTAGTTGGGTTAACACCTATTCAATTAGGAGCTTTGAGAATATTAATTACAGCGGTCTTTTTATTATTGATAGGTTTTAAGAGTCTTAAAAAAATTCAAAAAAAACATTGGCTTTATATCTTATATACTGCCTTATTAGGAACTTTTTTTCCAGCTTTTATGTTTGCTTTTGCAATTAACGGAATAGATAGTTCTATCTCAGCTATTTTAAGTTCGTTAACTCCTTTTAATACTTTTATTTTGGGAGCTTTAATTTTTGGTTTTACTTTCAAAAAGAAACAATTTATTGGGATTTTAGTTGGGTTGATTGGAACGCTAATTTTAATTTTAAAAGGAGCAGAATTAAACCCTAACCAAAATTATTGGTATGCTCTTTTAGTTGTTTTTTCATCAATAGGTTATGCTTTTAATGTAAATATTATTAAAAAGTATCTATATGACTTAGATGCGTTAGCAATAACAACAGGTAACTTTTTATTGTTAATTATCCCTGCCTCATTAGTTTTGTTGTATTCAGGATTTTTCTCAACGTTTGAGGTAAACGATCAAACCACTACAGCTTTGGGTTATATTACTGTTTTATCTGTTGTTGGTACAGGAATAGCAAAAGTATTGTTTAATAAAATGGTGCACTTATCGTCTCCTATTTTTGCTTCATCTGTAACTTATTTAATTCCTATTGTAGCTGTTATGTGGGGGCTGATTGATGGAGAGAGATTAAGTATTATTCAACTGTTTGCTGGTGGTATTATTCTATTAGGAGTTTGGTTGGTAAATAAAGTAAAATAAAAAAGAGCCAAAACTTTAGTTTTGACTCTCGTAATTATTCTAAAGTTTTTCTATTTACTGGAAATCAGTAGCAGAAACACCTTCGTTAATTTTTATTTCTTTTACCTCAAAGTTCATTTTCATAGGTCCCATAGACCTAACCATTAAATAAGGAAACTTAACTCCGTTTATTTCTTTGTAATCAGAGAATTCTACAGGGTCTTTAACTTCTCCTTGTGGTCCTTTTACTGTTGAAACTTCTTTAAGTTTTAAGCCCGATTTCATATCATAAAAAATTTCTTTTTTATCAAGCTTAATTACGTATGCTTTTTTACCATTAATTGGCTCTATTCTATCTAAAGTTCCTTTACGATAAGCTTCATCAGAAAAAAGAGAAATGTTTTTCTTTGCCGCTTCTAATTCTTTTCCGGCTAATTCTTTCTTTTGTCCACGAGCTTCTTGATACCCCTTCGTTCCATCAAAAATAATTTTTTGCATAACATTACCCCCCATAGAAATAATTATTGAAGATTTATTAGGAGTAGCACTTTTTTGAACTAAGTTTAACTGCATTCCTTGAACTTTAGCTTCTGAACTTATCTTTATAGATTTTACAGCAGCAATTTTATCTTTACCTCCAATTGCATTAAAATAGTTGTCAACTACAGTTGAGGCTGTTACCCCTTCAGGAATAGGTAGTGACATTGCAGGTTTAGAAGTAGCATTTCCTTCCTTATCAAAATAATTAATTACGTAGTCAGCATTTTTTTCTAAATTCTTTAATACATCAATTCCTTTACCAGTAATTATGATACGAGCTTTATCAGCTTTAAAATATTTAATTGCTGCGTTTTGAACATCGTCTAGAGTTACAGCATTAATGTTTTTTAAATAGTTTTCATAAAAATTTGTAGGCAAATTATAACGTGCAATATTTAAAGCGTAACGTGCAGCTGTTGCAGGTTTTTGAACCTCCATTACAAAGCTTCCAACATATTTTGCTTTTGCGTTTTTTAATTCTTCAGCAGTTGCTTTTTTGTAACGAATTTTATTGATTTCTTTTTGTATTTCTACTACAGAACTATCAGTAACTACATTACGAACACTTGCAGTTGCTCTAAAAGTTGCTGCATGTTTATTTTGTCTAACACTAGAGTATGAGCCATAGGTGTACCCTTTGTCTTCACGTAAATTCATAAATAAACGAGCAGTACCACCGCCACCTAAAATGCTGTTTGCTAATATGGCTGCGTAATAATCTTTATCGCCTAATTTTAAATCAATGTTGTTTGCAACTACAATTTCTGATTGAACTGCATTTGACATGTTAATAAAGTTAATCTCTGTAGTACTTACGTTTTCTGGTTTTGCAAAAGCAAGTGCAGGAACATTTCCTTTTTTCCAGTCACCAAATAACTTAGTCACCATTTTTTTAGTTTCTGACGGATTAATATCTCCAACAATTACTAAATAGGCATTATTTGGTTTGTAATAAGTGTTAAAGTTATTTTGCACATCTGTTAATGTAATGTTACCAACAGTTGCTTTGGTTGTAAATTCTCCAAAAGGATGATCTTTACCATAAATTAAAGCACTTTCTACTCTTCTAGCGATAGCTGTTACACTTTTCTCGTTAGATTTTAATCCATCTAATGTAACTTTTACTTCTTTATCGAATTCTTCTTGAGTGAATTGAGAATTTTTAACCCCATCAGCCATTAAGCCTAATACTTCTGGAAAGTATTTTTTTAATGATCTTGCAGAAGCGCCAGAGCTATAAAAATTAACATTTGCTCCAAGATAATCTACTTTTTCATTAAATTCATCTTTTGTAATATTAGCTGTTCCTCTTCCCAGTAAGCTTCCCATCATATCAGAAAGACCTGTTTTGTTACCTTCAATAACTGGTATATTTTCAATTGATAAACTTGCAGATGCTCTAGGTAATTTATGGTTTTCAACCATAATTACCTGTAAACCGTTCGGTAAAGTAAATTTCTCTACTTTTCCTAACTGTACTTTTGGCGCTGGTCCTGGTTTGGGTTGTACGCTTCTATCTATTTGTGCAGTTGTAGCAAAAGACATTGCTAAAATTGCGATAAGTGATACTATTTTTGTTTTCATAATATATTATATGTCTTTTAACTTATTTCTTTTTTGGTAAATATTCTAAAACTAATCGTTGATTAGGATTTAAGAATTTTTTTGCAGCAGTTTTAATCTCTTCACGAGTAATAGAGCGGTAAATATTAATTTCAGTATTTATTAAATTAGTATCTCCATACAATACATTGTAGCGAGCTAAAGAGTTTGCAATTCCTTCTACACTCGAATTAGAGTTTACAAAATTGTTTTCGAACTTGTTTTGTAATTTCTGATATGCTTTTTCTGAAATTAAATTAGTTTGAAGTTTTACTATTTCTTCATCAATTTCTTTTGTTAAGTCAGCTAAAGATGTTTTTCCTAAGGGAAGACCATAAACAATATATGTTCCGTAATCTTCTTGGCTTAAGTTAATAGCGCCAGCTTGTAAGGCCATTTTCTTTTGATCTACTAATTTTTTGTATAAAACAGAACTTTTTCCATCACTTAAATAAGTTGAAATCATATCTAAAACTCTTGCTTCTCTTGTTTTCATAGAAGGAGTTCTGTATGCATTAATTACAGCAGGAATTTGGATGTTAGCATCATATGCTTTTGCATTTATTTGCTGAGTAATAGGATCCTCTTTTATTACTGTTCTTTTAATATCTGCACCTCTTGGAATTGATCCAAAATAATCTTGCACCATTTTTTTTGTGGTAGCTATATCAATATCACCAGCAACAACTAAAGTTGCGTTATTAGGTACATAGAATTTTTTATTGAAAGCTAAAAATTCTGCTAAGGTAGCATCGTCTAAATGTTTCATTTTTCCGATAGTCGTTCCTTTATAAGGGTGTTTCTTGAAAATATTCTTTTTAACATTTTCTAAAAAACTACCATAAGGTTGATTATCTACACGTAATCTTTTCTCCTCTTTAACTACTTCGTTTTGCGTATCAACACCTCCTTGGTTAATTACAGGATGTAATAAACGTTCAGATTCCATCCATAAACCTAATTCTAAGTTGTTTGAGGGGAATACTTCGTAATAATACGTTCTGTCATCAGTAGTATTGGCATTGTTTTTTCCTCCGTTAGAAGAAACAATTTTAAACCACTCTCCTTTTTTAATGTTTTTTGTACCCTCAAATAATAAATGCTCAAAAAAGTGAGCCATACCTGTTCTGTCTGGTTGCTCGTCTTTCG